>CACMNE010000092.1:0-2016 GCA_902614945.1 uncultured Alphaproteobacteria bacterium | reverse complement strand
GTATTATTACCCCTAGCTCCATGCAAAATTTCAAAATGAAAAGCAACCGCATCACCTGGCTCCATTTGAAATTCAAGTACATCCATGTCTTCCATATCAGGGTCAGGAATAGGTAAATATTGATCTACCTTCCCGTAAAAATTTTCTTGTGAAAGCCATTTAGTGGGTAATACTTGTTTCCCCCATTTGTGTGACCTAGCTACCATCCTTAATGAAGCTTCTTTAACAGGATCTAAAGGAACCCAGAAACTAATAGTTTTTTTTCCATTAATAAAATAATAAGGACCATCAGAATGCCATGGTGTATCTTTTGAAGTACCTGGTTCCTTTACTAAGACGTGATCATGGAATAGTTGTACTGACTGAGATTGCATCAATTTAGCTGCAGCAGTAATGATTTCGTTGTCAAATATAGTTTTTCTAAATTCTGGGATTCTTTCCCAGTTGCAGTAGTCATCAAAAAAGCGACCATTTTCTTTCTTACGCAAATTTTCCGCTGCATAAGGACCAGGATTATTCAAATTAAATTCAATTCCTTTTTTTAGATTACTAACATGCTTTTTAAAGAGATTAGGAATATATACTACTCCTAATTCCTGATAGTCTTTAATCATTTTTTTGGTTATTATTTTACTCATGTTAACAAAGTAATTTTAAAATCAAAATAAATATTTTTTTCTTTACCTTTTAAATTATAGTTTTTATTTTTTATCTACTAGCATAAAATTAATATAATTTTAAATAATCTAGATTAAAAAATGGAAATTAAAGCTGAAATTGTATTACCTACAAAAGAATTAAGAGAAGATATTCCTTTTTTTACTAATACTTTAAAAATGAAAATGGACATGATTTATCCAGCTGACAATCCAACTGTTGCAGTTTTTTCAGGGCATGGTATCCGTGTAAGAATTGATAAAGAAGCCAATATTCCTCCAGGTAAATTAAGAATACTTTGTGAAAATCCTGATATTTTCTCTAAAGGAAAAAAGATTCTAAAAGCACCTAATGAGACAATTATTGAAATTGATGAACTAAATCCGCCAATCGTATTACCAACAACTAAACATAGTTTTGTGGTTAGGAGATTAGCTGATCAAGCACCATGGATTATTGGAAGAGCCGGTATGCAGTATAGGGATTTAATTCCTGATAGATTAGGAGGGTCAATAATTGCAAGTCATATAAGAATACCTGACGGTGGACCGGTACCCGATATGGTTCACTTTCACTCTGTAGGGTTTCAACTTATTTTTTGTTATAAAGGATGGGTAGATTTAGTTTATGAAGATCAAGGAGAACCTTTAAGGCTGCATGCAGGAAACTGTGTAATTCAACCACCTGAAATAAGGCATCAAGTATTATATGCTAGTGATAACATTGAGGTTATTGAAATTGGTGTGCCCGCAGATCATATTACGACAATTGACCATGATATGAAATTACCAAATGATGTAATAAATAAAAATAGGAGGTTTAAAGGTCAAAAATTTGTTCACCATAAGGCTGAACAGGCACAATGGGAAAAATTTAGAGTTCCTGGTTTTATTTCAAGGGATACAGGGATAGCAAAAAATACTCAGAACGTGGCTGGAGTTCATATTATTCGTCCCGAGAAAAACAAAAGCCCTGAAACTTATCATGACAGTGACATTTTATTCAATTTTGTGATGGAAGGAAACATGATTTTAAGTGGAGAAGGAAAAGAACCCTTTAAGCTATCTCCTGGAGATGCATTTGTGATTCCTCCCAAAATGAAAACACAATATACTATGTTTTCTGAAGATTTAGAATTACTAGAAGTTTCATTACCCGGTAAATTTAAAACTTACTATTAATTTTCAACCATTGGATTTTATAAAAGTACCATTTTGTAGTTCTGAAAAAGCTTTCATTAATTCTTCTTTAGTATTCATAACAATTGGACCGTGCCACGCTACTGGCTCTTTGATTGGTTTGCCAGATACTAAAAGAAACCTAACACCGACTTCTCCACTTTTCACAGATATTGAGTCT
>CACMNE010000091.1:0-2053 GCA_902614945.1 uncultured Alphaproteobacteria bacterium | reverse complement strand
GACGAAAGGCCGAAAGTTAAATATCATAATTTACTTAGAGCAGTGAGCATGTTGGCGGCTTGTTCTGAGGTTGCCCAAAACTGGCGTGAAGGGTATCGCCATGATTTAGCGGTAGCTTTCTCAGGTCTTTGTCTGAAACAAAATGTTGAGCCAAATTTACTTATTCATATCGTACAGCGAATTTGTAAGATTACTGGCGATCAAGAAGTTGAAGACAGGCTCAATACCATAAGAACTTCATGTACAAAGCCTACTGATAACCTTTTGGGCTATAATGGAATTGTAAATTGTCTGGGTCAATCAAAAGCGAAGCTAATTGCAGACCGTATAGCAACCTTTACATGTAAAGATGGTTCCTCGGACATTGTTGTAATTGAACCACTTGAAGGTGAGTTAGTAAACTTTGGACAATTCTCTGACAGGTCAAATGTTACTGAAGCTAAAGTAGGTATAGCTTTTGGCAAATGGTTGAAAGGAAAGGCGCTTTATGTTGTCGAAAAGAAACAATGGATGATTTGGAATGGAAATCATTGGGAAACCGATCAATGCTCAGTTATTACAAAACTTGCTTACAAATTTGTGACAGAAGTAAAAGCCGTTTTAGTCAATCTAAGTAACTATACAGATGCATCTAATTTATCATCATTCGAGAGCCTTAATAGATTAGAAAATATCAGTAAGTTTGCTGCAACGGACTGTTCAGTTTCTACATCAGACTTTGATACTGAGCTCCACTTAATGGCAACCACTCAGCAATGGATTGATTTAAAATCTGGACAGGTTCTAAAACCTAATTCAGATTCATTGGTAAGTAAGTCACTATCAGTGGCTTATGATCCAAATGCAAATTGCCCAACATTTCTAAAGTTCCTAGATGATATTTTTGAAAATGACGAAGAGCTGATCGATTTTGTTAAACGAGCAATTGGCTACAGTCTTACAGGCTCAACAGCTGAGCAATGCTTGTTTATTATGATTGGTGACGGTGCAAATGGTAAATCCACATTTATCAATGTGATCAATAAGCTTTTAGGCAGCTATGGAACCACAGCGGCATTTAACACTCTCATTACAAATGGGGGGTCGTCTGTCGGTGACGACTTGGTAGACCTGATTGGTTCTAGGTTAATAACTGTAAGTGAGTCCGAAGAAGGTCAGTCTCTTGCAGAAGCAAAGATCAAACAAATGACTGGTGGTGATACTTTAAAAGGTCGGCCACTTTATGGTAATTGGGTGCAGTTCAATATTATAGGTAAACTTTGGTTAGCAACAATTAGTCTTCCTCAGATCAATAATACTGATCATGGTATTTGGCGTCGTATCAAAGCTCTCCCATTTAACCGAACATTCAGTGCAGAAGAACAAGATCGTGGACTCTCTGAAAGGCTAATGAGTGAACTGCCAGGTATTCTCAATTGGGCAATTCAGGGATGCTTGGATTGGCAAGAATATGGCTTACAAACTCCTAAAATTGTTGAAGACCAAGTTGCTGAATATAAATCAGCTATGGACAGTATAAGTCAGTTTATCAGAGACGAGTGTGAACAGAAAAATAACAATACTTATGCTGCGTCCAAGTTTTATGAGAACTATCGTCATTGGTGCTATGGAGCAGGTCGAAAACCTCAATCTCAAACAGCCTTTAAGCGTTCACTTGAGAAACTAAACGGAGTTCATCAACACCGTTCATCTACGGGCCTTCAATGGATTGGTATAAAGCCTTGCCTAGCATTTTAATGTAGGCGATGTAGGGAATGTAGTCCTTTTCGAAAACTTTCTACTGAGAATTCTGTGGGGACTTTTCCGATTAGGGTACATTCCCTACATTATTCTCTTTATTACGATGAAAAGGGGATAGTAATATAACAAAATAAACCCCATCGTATATAGACCTGTAAGCTACTCCCTTGGTAATTAGAAAACTGTCAAGTTGACAAATTATTAATCCCAAATCTAAGGGGAAGCTCATATACGGTATCCCTTGTACCCCCCATGGCACTCCTAGACCCAATGCCGTAGTTAAAACCGTAGTAACTTATACGCCTTGTTGACA
>CACMNE010000090.1:0-2129 GCA_902614945.1 uncultured Alphaproteobacteria bacterium | reverse complement strand
AATTATGATAAATTAAAATCTAAATTAAATTATGCTTCAAAAAAATGTGATGTACTTCTAACTTCTGGTGGTGCTTCTTCGGGAGATGCAGATTTTCTATCACAAATGATAAAAGATGAAGGAAAGCTTTTTGAATGGCGGATTGCTATAAAGCCAGGAAGACCTTTAAGTTTAGGACTCTGGAATAAAATGCCAATTTTTGGTTTGCCAGGAAACCCTGTTGCCGCCTTTGTTTGTACGCTCCTATTTTTTTATCCTTCAATGTCACTCATGGGGGGTGCAGGATGGAGAGAACCAGTAAAATTTCAAGTTCCTTCAAATTTTATTAAAAAAAAGCGTGCTGGAAGAAAAGAATATTTACGTGCTAGAATTAATAATAATGGAATGATTGATGTCTTTAAATCTGAAGGATCTGGTAGAATTTCTGGATTGAGTTGGTCTACTGGTCTTGTAGAATTATCTGAAGAAGCGATGGAAATAAATAAAGGTGATAGGGTCAATTTTATTGCTTATTCAAGTTATGGAATTTAAAGATTAAATTATTGTTTTCTTGTCATTAATAATTTTCATTGAAGACATTGCATCACTTTCTAGCTTTGCAATTGAAAAAGGACCACCTAGATATTGATCCCCTGGATTATCTTTTTTTATATCTAAACTTTCTGCTAATTTATTAGAAAACTTTTCTGCATTATCTCTAATTTTCATCTTAAGTTTCTTTACTGCATTTGTATTATCTATTGTTGAGCGTTTATTTTTTGAAACACCATAAATAATTTCAAATCCTAATTTTTTAATTTTGATGGATTGGATAACTATACGAATTAGATCATCATATGACAGCCAAGTACTTAAAGACCTTTTTGAAGTCACTTTTGCACAAGATAAAATTCTAATACAAAGGCACTCAATTCCACATTTGTCCCAATACATTTGTGCAAGATTTTCACCAAAACTTTTTGAAAGACCGTAAAAAGTATCGGGTTTATGCATAACCTTATGATTTATATTTTGGTCAACTTGATACATTCCTACAGAATGTATTGAACTAGCAAAGATAATTCTTTTTATTTTATGCTTTTTAGCAGATTTCCATATGTTGTAAGCACCTAAAATATTAGCTTCTAATATTTCTTGAAAAGGTCCTTCATTTGAATATGCTCCAAAATGAACAATTACATCAGTCTTTTTTAATATTTTATCTACTTGATTGAAATTTTCGAGTTTAATTTTTTTAAAAACCTCATTCTTAAGTGTTTTTCCAATATCATCTTTATCAGTCGAAACCAATTTTTTTGAAATTTTAGAAAGAGGTTCTCTTAAATATGATCCGAGTCTTCCTGATGCCCCAGTTAGCACTATTTTGTTATACTTCTTCATTTATATGATTGCTTTCTCCAAAAAAGGTTTTTTTTCAATTAATCTTTCTGGGCTTAATGGTTTTAGATTTAAAGTTCTGTATTTTTTATATATAATTTTTTCACTCAATGCTCTACCAACAGCAGGACTTTGTTGTAGTCCGTGTCCTGAAAATCCATTAGCAAAATAAAAATTTATGAATTCTGGATGTGGTCCAATTATACCATTTTGATCAAAAGTATTAAAAGCGTAATGTCCTGCCCATGCATTTACTAACTTTATTCGTTCAAAGTCAGGAATTCTATTTGCCAAAATTGGCCAGATTTTTTCTTCCCATAATTCAAAATCAATTGTAAAATCATCATGTGCTACTGTGTCATCAAATTCGGGTGCACAGCCACACAAAAAATAATTTCCATCTGATCGAAAATGAATGCCTGTTGGATCTATTATAAGTGGTACAGAATTGTTTATTTTAGCTTCGGTTTTAAAAATGAAAGTATATCTTTTTCTTGGTTCAACTGGGATTCTAAGAAAATGAGTTTTATCAAAAGTTGATGCTTTTGTACCTGTCGCATTTACAAAACTTCCTATTTTCAATTTTGATCCATCTTTAAGAGTTATGGCATTAATTTTTTTTGAACCTAAAGCTATTTCAGTTACTTCATTTTTAATGAATTCGACACCTTTTTCAGCTGCTTTTTTTTTCCACCAACTAAAAATTGTATTTGAGTCAAAGTATCCTTCATTGTAATTATTGTAACTTCCAC
>CACMNE010000089.1:0-2133 GCA_902614945.1 uncultured Alphaproteobacteria bacterium | reverse complement strand
AATTTGAGTTTTTTTTCAAAATCTCATGGGAAAATAAGCTTTTCAAAAAAAACTAAATTTATACCTAACGAAATAAAAATTTGGAAAAATTATGGAAAATATAGAAAAATTTGTTCAAATTTTTATACGCTCCCTGGATGCTTTTCTGAAAGGGAAATAGATGATGGGTCTAATTTGTTAGTAAAAAACTTTTCGAGTAATTTATATGGTAAAGTAACGGATTTAGGTGCAGGATGGGGATATCTATCTGCGAAAGCATTGGAAAATAATAATAGAATAAAAGAAATTTCTCTAGTAGAATCTAATCTAAACTCTTTAAAATGTTCAAAAATAAATGTTTCTAGTTTAAAAGCAAAATTTTACTGGACAGATCTTGAAGAAGAAAATTTGAGTATCAGAAACTGTGATCATGTTATTATGAATCCGCCGTTCCATAAAGGTAAACAATTTATTCAATCTCTTGGTTTCGTTTTTTTAAAAACTGCAAAAAAAATTTTAAAAAAAAAAGGTACTTTGTGGATGGTACATAACAAAGAATTAAACTATGAAAATTCTGTAAATGATTTATTCCAAAATTATAAGTATATTGATATAACAAAAAATTATAAAATTATTAAAGCAATAAAATGCAATTAAATAAGATTTAAAACCAAATGAAATAATGATGAATTATAATTTATCTGGGAAAACAGCTATAGTTACTGGAGCAAGTAATGGTGTGGGTTTATCAATAGCACAACTTCTTTGCTCTGCAGGGGCAAATGTAGTTCTGGCAGACAAAAATGAAGTACCTCTAAATGAGGAAACAGAACTACTTAAAGAAAAAGGCTTTAATGTTATTGCTTTTGCAGGTGATCTGACAAAAAAACTTACCTTGAATAATCTTGTAGCAACTACGATTGACGAATTTGAAACTGTAGAAATACTTGTTAATGGGTATAGACAAATTGGTTTGTCGGATGCTCTGAATCCAGAAAAAGATAATTTTCAAAAATTATTTGATCAAAATTTTATGGTTAGCTTTAGATTAAGTCAAGTTGTTGCTAAGAAAATGATTAATCAAAAAAACATGGAAGATAATAATGGAGATACGGGATCTATAATTAATTTAAGTTCTATTGCTGATAGATTGATATTACCTGAAAGCTTTGCATACTCAATTTGTGCAGCTTCTGTCAATCAACTTACAAAGTCACTAGCTGTTACACTTGCAGATAAGGGAATTCGTGTAAACGCAATAGCTATGGGAAGCATTATGAGTACTACTTTAAAGGAAATGATAAGGGAAGATTTAGACTCACATGATCAAGTTAAAGAGGCAACTCCATTAAAGCGTATCGGAGAAACTAGTGAAGCAGCATCTGCTGTTCTTTATCTTGCTTCTCCTCTTTCAAGTTTCACAACAGGTCAAATTATAACTATAGATGGGGGCAGAACTTTAACAGAAAATATAAAAGTTTCTGCTTATTAAAAAGTACAATAAAAAAATTTATTACATATTAATTGTTTTCATTCTTTTGAAAAAAACTCTCAGCATTTTTCAATAAATCATCTTTATCTAAAGAATTTTTTTCTAAATCATTCAAGATTTTTTTATTCTCAGAAGCAGTTGAAAGATTTTCTTTTTGTATAATATTTGTGGGCATATTATTTGTTGTATTTTTTTTATCAATTTTCCCTAAAGCAGAATCTAATTCTACTTGTTTACATAAACCCAAAAGCACAGGATCAGTTGGAACAATGTTAGTTATATTCCAATGTGACCTTTCTCTGACTGCTTTTATAGTTGGTTTTGTTGTTCCAACTAGTTTTATTATTTGGGAATCAGCTATTTCAGGATAAAACTTGACAAGCCATGCTATTGCAGCAGGTTTATCCTGTCTCTTTGATAAAGGTGTATATCTTGGGCCTCTTCTTTTAGTTTCACCAATGGTCGCAGGATTAATAATTAATTCTAATTTGGAATTTGGATCTAATTCACATCTTTTTATTTCTTCTAATGTTAGTTGATTACTTGTTATAGGATCCATTCCTCTAATACCGCTTGCTACTTCTCCATCAGCAATTCCGCTCACCTCTAACTCATGCAATCCACAAAAATTAGCAATCTGCATAAATGTTAATGATGTATTT
>CACMNE010000088.1:0-2155 GCA_902614945.1 uncultured Alphaproteobacteria bacterium | reverse complement strand
GGGCAAAGAATGTGTATTTATGAGAGAGCCGGAACTGGGTTAGAAGATGTTACAATGTCCGTAGATCCTAGTGCTGGTGGTGCCTGTCAGAGAAGTTATGCTTGTGATCCTTTCAAAAATTAAGTTTTAATTTTTATATTTTCTAGTTCTTGTACTTTGTTTTTTGTGTGTTACGCTAAGTAAACTAAATGAATCATTCAGTCATTTAGATTTGTAAATTGGGGGGATGTTTAAATGGCAAGTGATGCATTTTTAAATTCAATTGAGGTAAATTTTAGAAAAGCTGTAAAATGTTTGCAGGACGCCGATGGATTAGAATTTTTAAGTTCTGATTTGGCTAACCAAATAATGTTAGCTAATTCAACTTATACAGTAAGATTTGGAGTTAGACTTAGGGGTACAATGCATACTTTTGTTGGTTTTCGTTCAGTACACTCAGATCATTTTGAACCGGTAAAAGGTGGAATTAGATATGATCTAGCGGTTAATCAAGGGGAAGTAGAAGCTCTTGCCGCACTTATGACATATAAATGTGCATTAGTTGAAGTACCTTTTGGAGGATCTAAAGGAGGATTAATTATTAATCCTAGGGATTGGAAACCTGAAGAGTTGGAAAGAATAACTAGGCGATTTGCACAAGAGTTAGCAAAAAGAGATTTAATGCATCCTTCTCAAAATGTTCCAGCTCCTGATGTTGGTACTGGTGAAAGAGAGATGGCATGGATGGCTGATGAATATAGACGCCTAAATCCAACAGATTTAAATGCATGGGCCTGTGTCACAGGAAAACCAGTAAGTAAAGGTGGAATTGCGGGGAGAACAGAGGCTACGGGAAGGGGTGTTCAATATGCCCTTAGAGCTATTTTTGATAATGAAAATGATTTAAAAAAGACAGGTTTAAGTTCTGGGTTAAAAGGCAAGAGAATAATTGTCCAAGGTCTTGGCAATGTAGGTTTTCATGCAGCATTGTTTTTATCTTTAGAAGATAAGGCTCTTATAACGCATGTATTAGAAAGAGATGGTTCTATTGTAGATGAAAATGGAATTAATATAGAGTTGTTAAAGCAACATATAGTTGCAAAAGGTTCCATAAAGGGATTTCCTGGCTTCCAGGAATCTGGAAACGAAATGCTAGAAGCTGATGCTGATATTTTGATACCAGCAGCTATGGAACTGGTCATTACTGAGAAAAATGCTGAACGTATAAAAACACCTTTAATAATAGAAGCAGCTAATGGACCTGTTTCAGCTGAGGCAGACCCAATTCTTGATGCCAAAGGAATAATTATTATACCAGATTTGTATGCAAATGCTGGAGGAGTAACAGTAAGCTATTTTGAGTGGATAAAAAATCTAAGTAGAATTAGGCTAGGACGCCTCCAAAAAAGGGCTCAAGAAAACCAAATTACACAATTAGTTGATGGAATTGAACATCTTACAGGAAAATCATTCAACGACGATTTTAGGAAAAACTTGGTTCAAGGAGCCTCCGAAGTTGATTTAGTTCGATCTGGCTTAGAAGATACAATGCGAGGGTCCTATAATATTATAAGTAAAGTTTGGAACGAAACAAAAGGAGTACCCAACTTGAGGACTGCAGCGATGATGGTTGCGGTTAAGAGAATCGTTCAAAGTTACTCTTCATTAGGAATTTAATTTCTAATACCTGCTTCCAAATCTCTTACTTGTTTGTTTAGATCTAAATAAGCTTTAAATAAATCTGATTCAGTAATTATACCAACTAATTCATTTTTTTCTTGATTTATAACTGGAATAGATTCACCAACAAAGTCTTTACACGCTTCAATACCTTGTAGAACTGAATCCAAATCAGTCAATAAAACTTCATTGTTTTCTCTTAATATGTGACATTGTTTTTGTGCAGTATTCGTCATAAGGTCTACTAATCTTATTTTTCCTCTGTATATACCTTTCTCATCTACTAAATATGCCTCAGTATACTCCTTTTCTATCATAAGTTTCACTGCATTCTTGGGAGGAGTATTCGGTAAAAAAGCTAGAAAATTATCAGATGCTAAAGGTCCAATTGCCTCATCCATCAATTTCAAATGGCTTCTTCCAAGTGCTATGTCTATACCACGATTAAGTAGTTGCCTATCAAATAAAGACTGCCCAAAAAATAAATAAGTAATTA
>CACMNE010000087.1:0-2325 GCA_902614945.1 uncultured Alphaproteobacteria bacterium | reverse complement strand
CTATTTCATAGATTGCTTTAGCGGCAGCCAAAGCATAATTTCCCCCTGATCCTACTGCTGCAATGTTTCCTTCAGGTTCTAAAACATCACCCGAGCCAGATATTATGAATAAATCTTTACCATCAGTAACCACTAACATTGCCTCTAGGTTTCTTAAATATTTATCGGTTCTCCAATCTTTTGCTAATTCAATCGCAGATCTAGATAAATTACCTGGGAAAGTCTCTAATTTTCTTTCCAATCTCTCTAATAATGAAAAAGCATCAGCTGTTGATCCAGCAAACCCAACAATAATTTCTAGTCCTCCAGGACTCAATTTTTGAACTTTTTTTGCAGTTCCTTTTATTATTGTTTGTCCAAGAGTAACTTGACCATCTCCAGCAATTGAAACAGCACCATCTTTTAATACTCCTATAATAGTGGTGCCATGCCAGTTTTTAACATCAGATTGCATTTTTAGTTTATAGTCCTTGCAATATTTTCAACCTTAAATATTTCAATGACATCGCTTTTTCTAATATCTTCATATTCTGAAAAAGCCATGCCACATTCTTGTCCAGATTGAACATTTTCTACCTCATCTTTAAATCGTTTCAAGGTTTTTAGATTCCCCTCATGAATTACCACATTATCTCTAAGTAATCTGACTTTTGCTGATCTTTGAGCATTTCCTTCTGTAATAAGACAACCTGCAACTTTTCCAGCATTGCTAACTTTAAATACTTCTAAAATTTCGGCATAACCAAGAATAGTTTCTTTGATTTCTGGTTTTAATAAACCAGACGCTGCTTTTTTAATATCGTCTACTAAATCGTATATTATAGAGTAGTATCTTAGTTCTACTTCCTTTTGATTGGCACAATCCCTTGCTGAAGCATTAGCTCTAACATTAAAACCAATAATAGAAGCATTAGATGCTTCTGCTAGTATAACATCACTTTCTGTTATTGCCCCTACACCTGAATGTAAAATTAAGACTCTAACTTCTTCTGTACTTATTTTTTCTAAAGCTTGAACTATAGCTTCTGAAGATCCTTGAACATCTGCTTTGACAACAAGTGGAAGTTCGGAAATATCTTTATCAGCTTTTGCTTTAGCGATCATCTGATCTAATGTTTTCCCCTTTCCTAAAGCATCTTTTTTATCTTTAACAACTTGCTTTCTATAGTTAGCAATCTCTCTAGCTTTAGTTTCTGATGACACCACATTTAACAGATCACCTGCTTCTGGGGTTCCATTCAAACCTAAAACCTCAACAGGTACTGATGGACCTGCAAGTTCAACTTTTAAGTTGTTGCTATCAATTAGAGCTCTTACTTTGCCCCACTGGTCACCAACAACAATTATATCACCCTTATTTAATGTACCTTTCTGAACCAAAACAGTGGCGACAGGGCCACGGCCAACTTCTAATTTTGCTTCAATTACGGTACCTTCTGCTAAACGTATAGGATTAGATTTAAGCTCTAAAATTTCAGATTGTAATACAATATTTTCTATTAGATTATCTATTCCTTTGCCAGTTGAGGCAGAAACCTCCACATCCAGTACTTCGCCTGACATTGATTCAACAACGACCTCATATTTAAGTAATTCCGTTCTTACTCTATTAGGATCTGAATTTTCTTTGTCGCATTTATTAATTGCAACAATTATTGGTACTTTTGCCGCCTTTGCATGGTTAATTGCTTCAATTGTTTGCGGCATTACTCCGTCGTCTGCAGCTACTACAAGAATTATAATATCAGTGACCTGTGCACCTCTGGATCTCATGGATGTAAAAGCTGCGTGACCGGGAGTATCTAAAAAGGTTAGTTTTGAGCCGCTCTCACTCTTTACTTGATAGGCTCCTATATGTTGTGTAATACCACCAGCCTCATTATTAGTAGTGTTTGTTTTCCTAATAGCGTCTAAAAGAGAAGTTTTCCCATGATCAACATGTCCCATAACTGTAATAATAGGAGCTCTTTCTTCCAAATTTTTATTATCATCACTATCATCATATTTTAAAATGGCATCTTCAACATCTGAAGCAGATATTCTAATAGGTGTATGCCCAAACTCTTCTACAATCAATATAGCTGTATCAGCATCTATAGTTTGATTTTGTGTAGCCATTATTCCGTTTGTCATTAGAGTTTTTACTACAGAGGCAGACCTTTCAGCCATTCTATTTGCTAATTCTTGAACAGTAATGGCGTCAGGGACTTGAACTTCTCTTATAATTTTTTCTCTTTCAATATTTTCTGAAACTTGTCTACGTTTAACTTTTTCTTGTCTTCTCCTCAAAGAAGCAATAGACCGTTGTCTTCCACCTTGATCAGA
>CACMNE010000086.1:0-2353 GCA_902614945.1 uncultured Alphaproteobacteria bacterium | reverse complement strand
ACTTAGCAGCTTCATGTATCGGAGTTCTCCCCACTTCAATACCAATGTTAACCTTAGCACCAGATTCAATTAATTCTAAAACTACTTTAGGATCCTTATTCCATCCTGCTGCCCCATGAAGAGGAGATATCCCGTATTTAGTAAGAGCATTTGGATTTGCTCCTGCTGTTAACAGTAATTTGATCTTTTCATAAGAACCAAATGGTGCTGCTAAGTGAAGGGGTGTCCTTTTCATATCGTCTTCAGCATTTATATCTGCTCCAAAAGCTAAGAGCAATTTAACTATTTTCTCATTTTTATTAAATTTAGAGCTATGAAGTGGTGACCATTTATTACTATTTTTCGCATTAACATCTGCTCCAGCACGAATTAATGTTTCCAGTACAACTGGATTATGGTTTCTTGATGCTGCATCATGGAGTGCTGTACCTCCAGAAGCATTTCGAGCGTCTATTTTAGATCCTCCTTGAATAAGTAATTTAATTACTTTTGGGTTTTTGCTATATAAGGAGGCTAAATGTAGTGGTGTTCTTCCCATCGTATCTCTTACACTTAAACTTTGACCTTCATTCAAGCAAGATATAATTTGCTTTGAATTCACATTCTCCCAATAAGGTTTAATTTCAACTATTGGATTTCCACTGACCCATTTTTTACAAACATCAGCACCAGACAATCCTGGGAAGAAAAACAAAAAGGTCAGTATAAAAAATAATTTTAAATTACATATCTTCATTTTAAATATTAAATAATCCAGAGAACTTAACAATAAACGTCTATATTTCGAAGAATCTTATTACTTTAAGCTCTAAACACAAAATTAATCAAATTATTTAACTTAAAAGTTGAAAAATTTAAATCATGATATACAATTGATGATACCTCGGGGTGCTATTTGCTGAGATGATATTTCAAACCCGTTGAACCTGAACCGATTAGTATCGGCGTAGGAAAGGCTTTATCCTAAACTGCGACCTTACTTAATCATCTAAATAAATAGGATTTATAATGATTATTAGAAAACTAGTTTTATTAATTTTTCTCTTTCCAGTTTTTGCTTTAGCTGAGACTACTTCAACTTTAACAATTTATGCTCCAGATTATTTTATTTCTGAATGGGGACCCGGTCCAAAAATAAAGGAAGCATTCGAAAAAAAATGTAGTTGCAATCTAAAGTACGTTTCTGGTGATCCTTTGTCGAAATTAATGCTAGAGGGGAAATCTACAAGAGCAGATATATTGATTGGTTTAAGCTCGGATCAAATCTTGAAAGCTCGAAAATTAAATTTATTTGATAAAATCAATTTTGATTTTTCTTTACCACAACTTCCAATAAACTGGAAAGATCCTACTTTTTTACCTTTTGATTGGAGTTATGTTTCATTTATATATGATAATACAAAAATCATAAATCCTCCAAAAACATTTATTGAACTAGCTAATGATCCAAGAGATTATAAAATTATTATCCAAGATCCAAGAACATCACCTTCAGGTCTAGCACTTATATTATGGATAAAATCGATTTATGGAGATGAAGCATTTGATATTTGGTCAAAACTTTCGTCTAAAATTTTAACAGTAACCAAAGGCTGGTCAGAATCTTATGGTATGTTTACATCAGGTGAAGCGGAGATGGTATTATCTTTTATTACATCTCAAGCTTACCACGAGATAGCTGAAAATGATAAAACAAAAACTGCTCTTATAATGAATGAAGGTCACTATGTTTATGTAGAATTAGCTGCTAAAGTTAATAAAGAAGAGAATGAAGACTTATCCAATCAATTTATGGAATTCATACTTACAAATGAATTTCAAAAAATAATACCATTATCTAATTGGTCTTTTCCAGTTAATCTACCTGAAGAAAATTGGCCCATAGAATTTCAAAACCTACCTAAACCAGAGAAATCAATTTTTATAAATGAAGATAATTCGGCTGAAATTAGGATACTTGCAATTGAAGAATGGCTAAAAGCAATGACAAAATAAATATATCAAATTTTACTTCAATTATTGCTATAGTTTTCATACTATTCCAAACCCTTGGCTCAATATTTGTGGTATTTTTTTGGTCGAGAGATAATTTTTATTTATTAAATTCTTATGAATTGAAGGTACTATATTTTACTCTAAAACAAGCGTCAATTTCGTCTCTTTTAGTATGTCTTTTAGCTATTCCCATTGCAAAAGCAATTTTTAGGAATAATTTTATGCTAAAAGGCATTTTCATAAAAATTATGGGCTTGCCTTTTATATTTCCCGTCGTTTCTGCAATTTTTAGTATAATTTTGATTTTCGGAAATAATGGCTTCATAAACACTATTCTTGAGATGCTGGGATTTTCTAA
>CACMNE010000085.1:0-2357 GCA_902614945.1 uncultured Alphaproteobacteria bacterium | reverse complement strand
ATGGTTTTTCTAAAAAAAATAGTAATTACTCTTCTTACAGACAACTTGAGGAAAAATTAAAGTCTGTAGTTAATTCGATTGAAATAAATAAAAGTACTTAAAAGTTTTAGGTTTAAACACTAAATTAAGAAAATTATTATGAATAAATATCCAAATATTTTTAAAAAACTTGATCTGGGATTTATAGAATTAAAAAATAGAATTATAATGGGATCAATGCATACTGGTTTGGAAGAAATAGGTGATTGGAAGCGTATTTCAGAATTTTATGCATCAAGGGCAAGGGGCCAAGTTGCACTAATAATTACTGGCGGTATTGGTCCTAATAAAGAAGGATCAGTATTGCCTGGCGCTGCAATGATGATGACTGATGAAGATGTAAAAAATCATATGATTTCTACAAAAGCTGTTCATGATGAAGGTGGAAAAATTGTAATGCAAATTTTGCATGCTGGTCGATATGCTTATAATGACAAAGCTGTAGCTCCAAGTCCAATAAAAGCACCCATTTCACCTTTTACACCTAAGGAATTAGATGAAGAAGGAATTGAAAAACAGATTTCAGATATTGCTCAATCTGCATTTTTGGCAAAATGTGCAGGATATGATGGTGTTGAGATTATGGGTTCGGAGGGATATCTTATAAATCAATTTTTAGTTAGTCACACTAATAAAAGAAAAGATAATTGGGGAGGAGACTATGAAAATAGAATTCGTTTTCCTTTAGAAATAGTAAAAAGAATAAGAGAAAAAGTTGGAAAAAATTTCTTAATTATTTATAGGCTATCTATAATTGATTTAATTCCAAATGGTTCCTCTTGGGAAGAAGTACTTATTCTTGCAAAAGAGATTGAAAAAGCTGGCGTAAATATTCTTAACTCTGGAATAGGATGGCATGAAGCTAGAATACCAACAATTGCTACTTCTGTACCAAAAAGGGCATTTTCATGGATTACAAAAAAATTATATGGAAATGTTAGCATCCCAATTATTGCATCTAACAGAATAAATTCACCTGAAGTTGCCGATAATGTTATATCTGATAAATGTGCGGATTTAGTTTCTCTGGCCCGACCCTTTTTGGCTGATTCAGAATTTGTGAAAAAAGCTTTTGAAAATAAATCAAATGAAATTGTACCTTGTATAGCCTGTAATCAGGCATGTTTAGATCATACTTTCTCAATGAAGCTAACTAGTTGTTTAGTAAATCCTAGGGCATGCAGAGAAACTGAACTAAATTATAATAAGGTTCTTACATCAAAGAGAATTGCAGTAGTTGGTGCCGGTCCTGCTGGAATTTCTTTTTCAATAACAGCAGCTCAACGAGGACATGTGGTATCACTATTTGAAGAAAGCAATGAAATAGGTGGGCAACTAAATTTTGCTAAAATGATCCCTGGCAAAGAGGAATTTCATGGTCTTCTCAATTATTATAAAAATGAAATTAAAAGGCTCAAGATTGACTTAATAACAGATCATAAAGTAAAAACAACTGATCTTATAAATTTTGATGAAATAATTATTTCAACAGGAGTAGTCCCAAGGAAAATAGATATTGAGGGGCAGGATAAAGTTAATTTTGTATATGACTATCAAGAAGTTTTCAATGATGGAGTTAAATTAGGAAATAGGATTGCCATTATTGGAGCTGGAGGTATTGGGTTTGATGTAGCAGAGTATATTTCTAGTTCAGGTATTAGTCCCACATTAGATATAAATAAGTGGATGGAAAAATGGGGTGTAACAGATCCTGCAATTGAAAGAGGAGGAGTTCTACAAAAAAATGAAATAAGAAGCGAGGATTCCTCTAAAGAAATCTTTTTACTTCAAAGAAAAAACGAAAAAGTAGGGAAAAGATTGGGTAAAACTACCGGATGGATACACAGAAAATCTTTAGAAAAAAAGAAAGTTAAAATGCTAGCAGGTGTAAATTATGAAAAGATTACTCCTGAAGGTTTGCTAATTTCATTTGGAGAAGAAAAAAGAGATATTCAAATGTTAAAAGTTGATTCAATAATAATTTGTGCAGGACAGACTTCTGAAATATCCTTGGCTGAAGCTATGTCTACTAAGAAGACAAATTTTCATATAATTGGTGGTGCAAAAAAAGCAAATGAATTAGATGCTAAAAGTGCAATAGATCAGGGATGTAGGTTAGCAGCTCAACTATAGTTTTTAAATTTTTCTGTTGCTTTAATTAGCTCTCTTGAAATTTCTGGTTCAGACATTGCGTGACCAGAAAAATCTATGATTTTTAATTCTGATTTTGGCCAAACATTTTTCAGTTTATTTGCAGAGTTTGGAGGACAAACCATATCATACCTTCCTTGGATTATTATTCCAGGAATTTTATCAAT
>CACMNE010000084.1:0-2374 GCA_902614945.1 uncultured Alphaproteobacteria bacterium | reverse complement strand
ACAGAAAGGGTTTTCTTCCCTAAAACCAGCAGCAATAAGTGATTTTTCTATAAGTATAACCTCACATTCTATTAATTTTCTCGCATTGCGGTCTTGGCAACGCATTGCTGAAAAAATTTGAGGTGCATACTGAGCATAATCTATTGGCTTAAAAGACTTTGCGCATTCAACCATTTCTTTTATATCGCTATTAAAATTTTTCAAAAAATCTATTGTGAGATCGGAATGATTTTCTAAACCATCATGACATTTTATTGATAATTTCATAAGTTCTTTTCCAAGTTTAGCTCCTGACCCATCATCTCCTAAATTAAAACCCCAACCACCAGTAAGTTTTATAATTCCTCTTTTTCTGCCAACAAAAACTGAGCCAGTCCCTAAAGCTCCAATACATCCATCAACTGGTCCAATGGCACCTTCTAAAGTGATTTCACCATCATTTAATATTTTATTTTTTGCAAATGGCAAATCATTAGATAACTTTGAAGCATAATTACCAAGATTAGATCCTGCTAAACCCAATATAGCATATGAACTCTTAAAGTTGTTTTCAGACAAATTTGCTACTTTAAAAGCAGTCATGCATGCATTAATTATATTATCTCTAGCTTTAGAAAATGATGTTTCTATATTTGCAGGTCCACCCTTGGCTTTCCCCAAAATTTTTCCATCAGTTGATGTCAAAACTACCCTGCATCCAGATCCTCCTCCATCAACTCCAAATAAATAGTTCATACCGAATTACTATAAAAGTTCATAATGAAAGATTTTACTTCATCCTATAAACTTGATGACAGCTTTGACAATTATTAGTGATTTTTGAGAACATGGGTTTGAAATCATCCAAATTTTCTGGTTCGGCGTTTAATGCAAACTCTATATCATCTATGAATTTATTTACACTTTGATTAAAGCCAGATCTGTCTGTCCAAATGGTTTCAGCAGCCTCTGAGTCAGCTGATGATTCTTGTTCGACTGGGAAATAGCTTGCATAGGGTTTTGCAGCATTTAGCATCTGGTCTAGCATTGAAATTACTACAAAATCATCGTAATCGGTTTTACCTTTTGCCATTGGAAATAAGACTTTAGTAGCTTCTCTTACTTGTTGCATAGCATTTTGACGATTTTTTACATTATCACTCGAAGCATAAACGAAAACTATTGAAAATGCAGAAGGTGGTATTAATGGGGAAAAATTAGTTCCTGTTGTGGTAGATCCTGCCTCTGATTGGCCACTATTTGCTGAAAAGGCTAGAGAACTACTTACAGTTCAAAAGGTAGATGTAATGTTTGGATGTTGGACTTCTGTATCAAGAAAGTCAGTACTTCCTGTGATTGAAGAACTAAATGGCTTACTTTTTTACCCTGTACAATATGAAGGTGAAGAAAGCTCAAAGAATGTATTTTATACTGGAGCTGCTCCTAACCAGCAAGCAATACCAGCAACAGATTATTATTTAGAAGAATTAGGAGTTGAAAAATTTGCACTTTTAGGAACTGATTATGTTTATCCTAGAACGACAAATAAAATTCTTAATCAATATCTTATTGATAAAGGAATTCCTGAATCTGATATATTTGTAAACTATACCCCTTTTGGCCATTCAGATTGGTCAAAAATAGTTTCAGACGTTGTAGCGCTTGGTGCGGATGGAAAAAAAGTGGGTGTTATATCTACAATAAATGGAGATGCTAACATAGGTTTTTATAAAGAGTTAGCCGCTGCAGGCGTTTCAGCAGATGATATCCCAGTTGTGGCATTTTCTGTTGGAGAGGAAGAACTTTCAGGATTAGACACAACTAATCTTGTAGGTCATCTTGCTGCTTGGAATTATTTTCAATCAGCAGAATCTGACCTAAATGACGAATTTGTTGCTGAGTGGAAAAGTGTAATGGGCACAGAAAGAGTTACTAATGATCCAATGGAGGCTCATGTTATTGGCTTTAATATGTATGTAAAGGCCGTAGAAAAAGCCGGCACTACTGACGTTGATGCTGTCAGAGCAGCCATGTATGGAATTAAAGTTCCAAATATGACTGGTGGTATGGCTGAGATGCTTCCAAATCATCATTTATCCAAACCAGTGCTGATTGGTGAAATTCAAGCAGATGGTCAATTTGATATAATTAGTCAAACAACTGAAGTTCCAGGAGACGCTTGGACAGATTTCTTATCAGAATCTGCTCCTCTTATATCTGATTGGAAAGATTTAGGATGTGGTATGTACAATAAGGAAACTAGTACCTGCATTCAATTAAAGTCAAATTATTAATATTACAGAATAATTTAGGGAGGATATCACCTCCCTAAATTTAGAGCTTATGCTAAATGAAATTTTTAACAAAAATATATATAATTTTATTTTTTCTATCA
>CACMNE010000083.1:0-2400 GCA_902614945.1 uncultured Alphaproteobacteria bacterium | reverse complement strand
GCATCTTTACAAGAAGTTTTTATATTAAGAGCTGAAGAAGATATTTTAAATGATATTAGACCAATGGTTAGAATTTATGTTTCAGTTATAATTGAAGAAAATGGTAAAAGAGAAAGTGGCTCTTCTGGCGGTGGAGGTAGATTTAATTTATCTGAAATAATTAATGAAAAAAATTGGAAAAAACATGTTGATGAAGCTATAAGAATAGCAAAAGTAAATTTGAGAGCAAAACCTGCTCCAGCAGGAGTAATGGATATTGTGTTAGGGCCAGGCTGGCCAGGCGTTATGTTACATGAGGCAGTCGGTCATGGGTTAGAAGGGGATTTTAATAGAAAAGAAACTTCGGCCTTTTCAAATTTAATTGGAAAGAAAGTTGCATCAAAAAATGTTACTGTAATAGATGATGGAACAATACCAGATAGAAGAGGTTCTATTACTTATGATGATGAGGGATCACCCAGCAAAAGAAACATACTTATTGAAGATGGAATATTGATAAATTACATGCAAGATAGACAAAATGCTCGATTGATGAATACTTTATCTACTGGGAATGGAAGAAGACAAAGTTTTGCTCATCCCCCTATGCCAAGAATGACAAATACGTTCATGGCCTCTGGAAAAGATGATCCTAAAAACTTATTAAAAGACTTAAAAGATGGTATATATGCTGTTGGTTTTTCTGGTGGTCAAGTTGATATAACAAATGGAAAATTTGTATTCTCCTGCACAGAAGCCTATAAAGTAAAAAATGGAACTATTCTATACCCTGTAAAAGGTGCTACACTTATTGGTGATGGTCCTGGTGCTATGAAAAAAATTCAGGGTATAGGTAATGATTTATCTCTAGATCCTGGAATAGGGAACTGTGGAAAAGCGGGACAGTGGGTTCCTGTTGGAGTAGGTCAACCAACCGTCTATATTAGTGGGTTAACGATTGGTGGAAGAAGTTTTTAAATGTTATGGTTTTTTAAATGGCAGTAGTAATAGTAGAGTCACCCGCAAAAGCAAAAACAATTAATAAATATTTAGGTAGTGCATATAAAGTTCTAGCTTCATATGGACACGTTCGAGATCTGAATGACAAGAGAGGATCTGTTGATCCAGATAATAAATTTTCTATGAAGTGGCAAATAAATCCTAAGAGTGCTAAACATATTTCAGACATAAAATTAGCACTTACAGGTGATAATCATCTTATATTAGCAACTGACCCTGATAGAGAGGGTGAAGCTATCTCGTGGCATTTAGTTGAAATTTTAAAGAAGCAGAAAAGTGTTACCAATGATACGAAGATCCAAAGGATAGTATTCAATGCAATTACAAAATCTGCTGTGTTAGAAGCGATAAATAACCCTCGCAATTTAGATTTTCCTTTAATAGAAGCATATTTAGCAAGAAGAGCTTTAGATTATTTACTTGGATATAATATGTCGCCTTCTCTTACAAAAGTAGGATTTGGTTTTCAATCTGCGGGAAGGGTCCAGTCACCTACTCTTAGACTGATTGTTGAAAGAGAGATGGAAATAGAATCTTTCAAACCACAAGAATATTGGTCAATAAATGTGAGTTTGAAGTACGATAATACAAAGAATTTTCAAGCTAAAGGTATAGAGTATAAAAGCAAAAAAATTGAAAAATTGACGATTAATTCGGAAAAAATGGCTACCGAAATTGTTGAAGAGTTTCAAAATTCTAACTTTTACATAGATGATGTATCTTCCATTCCAAAAAAAAGAAAACCATTACCCCCTTTCTTGACTTCAACACTTCAGCAAGAAGCTAATAATAGACTTTATATGGGTACTCAGCAAACTATGTCAGTCGCCCAAAAATTATATGAATCTGGATTTATCACATACATGAGAACTGATGGTATTGATATGGCACCTGAAGCTGTTTCTGCAACTAGAAATATTATTAAAGAAATATATGGAAATAAATACCTACCTGAAAAACCAAGATTTTATAAGAACAAAGTTGCTAATGCACAGGAAGCTCATGAATGTATAAGACCAACTGATATTAGCAAAAATGCAGAAAATTTAAATTTACAAGATATAAATCAACGAAAATTATACGAATTAATAAGGAACAGAACCCTTGCATCTCAAATGGGAGATGAGATTTCAGAAACAACTACTGTGATTATAAAAGATGAGAACAAAATTAATTCCTTGAAAGCAGTAGGACGTGTAATAGTATTTGAAGGATTTAGAAAAGCATTTTCTTATGATGAAAATGAAGATTCAAATAATACCGAAAATAAGGAATTACCCATTCTTGAAAAAGGAAAAGACGTTTTTATAGAAAAAGTAACTCCCCAACAGCATTTCACACAAGCAAAGCCAAGATATTCAGAAGCTTCTCTTATAAAAAAAATGGTTGATTTAGGGATTG
>CACMNE010000082.1:0-2412 GCA_902614945.1 uncultured Alphaproteobacteria bacterium | reverse complement strand
CTCTAATAAAGAAGTTGCAATTTTTCCTCCACCTTCAACTAAAACACTCGTAAGTCCTAACTTTGAAAGATTTTTAAAAATTTCATCTAAATTTAAATTACCGTTTTTTAGAGTTGATACACCTATTGTTCTTATACCTTTAACTTTCATGGATTCAATTTTTTCTTTTTTTAAATTTAAATCATGTACAAAAAATAATTTCTCATTATCTTTTGATCTAATTAAATTCATTTTTTTTGATAATTTTAGATCTTTATCAATAATGATTTTAGCTGGTTGAGGAAGGTCTGAAAATTGACCACGTAGATTGAGACTAGGATTATCCCAAAAAGCAGTCTCCGTACCAATCATGATGGCATCATAATGTGATCTTATAAGCTGAACAAAATTTCTAGACTTTTCTCCAGAAATCCAACTACTTTTTTTAGTTTGTGTAGCTATTTTCCCGTTTAAACTCATAGCTAACTTTAAAGCTATGAAGGGCCTCTTTTTTTCTATTGAAGTAATGAATCCCTGATTTAAATTTTTAATCTCTTTTAGCAAAATAGGAGAGTTATCAACAATTATTCCATTTTTTCGAAGAATTTCGAATCCT
Source organism: uncultured Alphaproteobacteria bacterium (assembly GCA_902614945.1). GTDB lineage: Bacteria > Pseudomonadota > Alphaproteobacteria > Rhodobacterales > Rhodobacteraceae > CACIIZ01. The sequence continues at coordinate 1,817 of CACMNE010000082.1, read as the reverse complement.
TTACCATTTACTCTAGGGTTTGGATCTTTTAATGGACAAACTACTCGCTTTACTTTTGCTTTAATAAGTTGTGTTGTGCAAGGAGCGGTCTTGCCGAAGTGAGAACATGGCTCCAAAGTAACATAAACGGTAGAATCTAAAGCCTCAGATTTTGCCTGATCTAATGCTATTTTCTCAGCATGTGGTCGCCCTCTGAATGCAGTGTTGCCTGTTCCAACAATATGTTGATTTTTAACAATTACACATCCTACTGATGGATTAGGCCATGTTTGTCCTATGCTTCTGTAACCTAATGAAATAGCAGTTTTTAAAAATCTGAAATCATTTTTTGTATTTTTTTCTTGATTGTCCATTAACAAAAATGACTATTTTATGTCTGGTCTTAACTCAGATACAAATTCTTCAAAATCATCAGCTGCTTGAAAATTTTTGTAAACAGATGCAAACCTTACATATGCAACTGTATCTATTCTTGCCAATGTCTCCATAACAATTTCCCCAACCTTATCTGAGGGAATATCTGTCTCCCCTAAGCTCTCCAATCTTCTAACTATACCAGTCACCATTTGTTCTATCCTATCTATTTCAATAGGTCTTTTTTGTAGTGCAATTCTGACTGATCTTTCTAATTTATCTCTATCAAATATTTCTCTTCTATTATTTTTTTTCAATACAATTAAATCTCTAAGTTGAACTCTTTCATATGTTGTAAATCTTCCTGCACATGCTGGACAAGATCTTCTTCTTCTTATAGACACATTATCTTCTGCTGGCCTACTATCTTTAACTTGAGTATCAGTGTTTCCACAAAATGGGCATCTCATGACGTTCTCCTATTGCAGCATTATGTATCGAGAAAACTTCTTAATTTCCTAGAACGACTCGGATGTTTTAATTTTCTTAGTGCCTTAGCTTCTATTTGTCTAATACGCTCCCTAGTAACACTAAATTGTTGTCCTACTTCTTCTAATGTATGGTCGGTATTTACACCAATACCAAATCTCATTCTAAGAACTCTTTCTTCTCTTGGAGTTAAGCTTGAAAGCACACGAGTTGTAGTTTCTTTGAGGTTTCCTTGTATAGCATTTTCTAAGGGTAGAACAGCATTTTTGTCTTCAATAAAATCTCCTAGCTGGCTATCTTCTTCATCTCCAATAGGTGTTTCCAAGCTTATTGGCTCTTTTGCAATCTTCATAACCTTTCTAACTTTTTCTAGAGGCATTTGAAGTTTAGAGGAAAGTTCTTCTGGTGTAGGTTCTCTACCTATTTCATGAAGCATTTGTCTTCCAGTACGCACAAGCTTATTTATGGTTTCTATCATATGGACTGGAATTCTAATTGTTCTAGCTTGGTCAGCAATAGATCTTGTGATTGCCTGGCGTATCCACCAAGTTGCATAAGTAGAAAATTTATAGCCCCTTCGATACTCAAATTTATCAACAGCTTTCATTAAACCTATATTACCCTCTTGAATTAAATCAAGAAATTGAAGACCTCTATTCGTATATTTTTTAGCTATTGATATTACTAACCTTAAATTGGCTTCTACCATTTCCTTTTTAGCTGATCTTGCTTCTTTTTCACCCTTTTGTACTTGCTGAACTATTCTTCTAAATTCGCTTATATCTATTCCGATATATTGACCAATTTCAGCAATTTCAATTCTTATTTGATCAATTTTATCACCAAAATTTTCAGCAAAACTCTCCCAACCTCTTGATTTAAATTTTGAAACTCTTTCAAGCCATACTGGATCAAGTTCTGACCCCTTATAGTTTTGTATGAATTCTTTTCGGTTTATTCTGGACTTATCAGCT
>CACMNE010000081.1:0-2614 GCA_902614945.1 uncultured Alphaproteobacteria bacterium | reverse complement strand
CATGACCATAGGACCAGAAGCACCATAAACTTTAAATACACCAGTTGGATTAGTCGTAGCAGTTGAGTCTCCAAAACTTAGTTGTCCGTCACCATCGTTATCAGAAAATATTGAAACTCCTTCGACATAACCATCAACACCAACACCCCGTGCACCACCATCTACTGAAATGCCTGTAGGATCACCACTAATAGAAAAGGTAGTTATAGCATTGTTGCCGAAATTATCTTTTATGACAGCAGCATAAGATTCTGCATTTATTTTTGTAGATGATCCTGAGGATCCACTGCTTTGTGAAATAGTTAGCGATAAGCTTTCAGATCCGCTTCCAACCAATGCAATTTTTCCAGAACCTAATCCAACTGATTTTAGACTGTTAGTACTAGAAAAAGCATTGTCTGAATTTAGAAATGTTCTTAACTGGGTAGCAACTGCTGCTGGACTTGTTGCACCTGATTGAACAGTAAATGTACCTGATTTGCTGTTAGATACAGAAATTGTATCTCCTGCTACAAAAGTTCCGGAGAGATTAAAAACACCCTTTTCTATGCCGGTGGTTGTAATTACACCTATACCGTCACTGTCAAAATCACTATTTGATACAGTATAACCAAATTTTAGAATAGAGGAATCAGAAGAACTCTCTTTTGTAGCCATGCGGACTCTATCACCAATTTGGAGAACCAAAAATGGATCTTCAGCAGTTACTGGTACAACTACATTTTCGTCATACGTTAATGAGAATTGTAACTTTTCACCAAGAGAAAATGATCCCGTAGGAATTGTTAGGACTCCCGTTGGACCTTTTGTATCAACAGCAAAAACTTTTGATCCTGATTTTCCAGAATTACCAACCCCATCTTGATAGCCACCGCTTACGATATTCAACGTCACATTTGCATCAATATTAGCTGAGGGCGTATATGGTACTGTGAAAGTATTTGTATTTCCGCTCGAAGGCGAAACAGTCCCGATACTACCTGATGAAACATTTAAATCACTCGAGGTAAAAACACTAGCGTTAACATCCTCTGATAAAACAATCTTTAAATCAACAACGCCTGATACCGTTGAAACTGGAGTATCTGTCCCTGTTTTTAAAACAGAGACTGAATTGACAGAAGGTGCTTTTGTATCAAATTTCTGATCTGCATTTGTAAAAGCATTATTTGTATTTCCTGAATTATCAAAAGCCCCACCAGAAGGAACAGCTATTGTTATTGAACCTTCAGAATTAACGTTTGGAGTTACTACAACATTATACTTTTTATTGTCTTGTCCAGAAACTGTCGACACACTCGATACGTTACCATTAGTAACATTAACCGAACTAGAAGAGAAAAATTTAACAGTATCATCAAACGTCAGAGTGTATGTTACGTCACCTGTAGCGGTACTACCTGAAGCAGAACTGCTGATTGATGAAATAGATGGTGCTGTAAAATCAACATTTATTGAATCAGAAGTTACTGTGTTTTTATTTCCATACTGATTTTCAATTTCTGCTTGAATCTTGAATTTTTCTTGAGGAAAATTTGTTTTATCCAGTATTACAGACCATGTGCCATCACTTTGGGTCTCCGCTACCTTGGCTTCGTAGTTTGCAACTAAAGAATCATCGCTTGCTTTAAGTATTTTCACAGTTACTTTACCATCAGGAAATGCATTAGAAGTTCCGCTTACCTTAATTCCTGCTTCTAGCTCAGATATATTTATGATTCCGTCTCCACCCAAACTATTTATTGATACTGAAGGGGATTCATCTTTAATTACAACATTTGTTTGAGTTTGAAATTTATATCCCCCCCTATCACCCTCAGCTGTTATAATATTTGGATATGGTTCACTTTTTAAGGCATTAATCTCTTCTTGTGTTAGGTCAAATTCTACCTCCCAATTTTTATCGTTCTGTCCAAGTATTACTTTCCTAGTAACTGATCCGAAATTTACTGTTATTTCACTACTAGATAATGCAGTTCCATTCACTTTAAAAGTTGTATATTTTTCTGTAGAGTTAATTATGTTATCAGTGGCATAACCAGTAATAGTTATTTCCTTTGCCTCAGCAAGAACTCCGGATGCTTTTAATTCTTCTGCAGCATTTATTTTTTCTGCTGTATTTTTCGCAGTTTCCCTAACTTGTGATACTTGTTTAAAAACTAATTTTGCATCTTCTGAAAAAACATCTTCTACAGCTTTTATTGATTTGTTAACTGCTTTAGTTGTGTTTACAGCTTCATTGATAGCCCTATTTACGGAGGCTTCATCAGCCCCTCTTTTTGTAGCCGCTTGAACAGCTTTTGCTGAAACATCATTTAAAATATTGTCATCCGACAGATCTATAACTGCTTTAGTGCTGATATTATCCTTTACAACTTCGACAATTGCCTCAATCGCAGTCTTGAACGCGTCGGTTTTACTTAAACCAACGCCTTCTGCTGAAGCAGAGATAGCATTTATTGTTGACATCAGCATTTGAGAAGTTTTTTCAACAGCAGCGGCTTTATCTTTATCAGCATTAGCATCGAAAGGATTAAAGTCTAAATCAAAATCAGCTGGTAATCCTAAAACCTCAGCTACTTCTGATACTGACAGATTACTTTCAACAACCATA
>CACMNE010000080.1:0-2653 GCA_902614945.1 uncultured Alphaproteobacteria bacterium | reverse complement strand
TTATCACATTATTTCCAGAAATGTTTCCTGGAGCATTGTCTTATTCTCTAATTGGTAAAGCTCTTAAAAATAAATTATGGAATTTAAAAACTTTTAATCTAAGAGAATTTGCATCTGATAAAAGAAAAACAATAGATGGTCCACCGGCTGGAGGAGGTGCTGGTCAAATTTTAAAGGCCGATGTTTTGGACAGTGCAATAAGTTATATAATAAAAAAAAATTCAAATTATAACCGAGATGATTGGCCAATAATTGCATTATCACCTAGGGGAAAATTATATAATCAAACAGAAGCATTGAAATTTTCAAAATGCAAGGGTATTACAATTATTTGTGGAAGATATGAGGGATTTGATGAGAGAGCCTTGGAACTTCATAAAATACCTGAGTTATCTCTTGGGGACTTTATTTTGTCAGGAGGAGAAATTGCAGCTCAGGTCTTGATTGATTCAGTAGTTAGGCTTATACCACATGTAATTGGGAATCATAAATCTCTTGAAGAGGAGAGTTTTACAAACTATTTATTGGAATATCCACAGTATACTAAGCCCATATCATGGAAGAATTTATCAATTCCTAACGAGTTACTTTCTGGTCATCATCAGAATATAAAAAAATGGAGATTAAATAAGTCTGAAGAACTTACAAAACAAAGACGCCCCGATTTATGGAAAAAATATAAATCAAAAGGAAATAAATAATTTAATGGAGTATCAAATGGACATCATTAACCAAATAAATAGCGATCAGATAAAGAAACTAGATAAAAAAATACCAGACTTTGCTCCAGGGGATACTTTAAGAATTGGATATAAAGTAAGTGAAGGAACTAGGAGTAGAGTACAAAATTATGAGGGAGTAGTTATTTCAAGAAAAGGTGGGTCTGGTATTTCAGCATCTTTTACTGTTAGAAAAGTTTCATTTGGAGAAGGAGTTGAAAGAATTTTTCCATTACATTCACCAAATATTGACAAAATTACAGTTGTAAGAAGAGGAAAGGTAAGAAGGGCAAAATTATATTATCTTAGAGAGCGTAGTGGAAGATCTGCCCGAATTATAGAAAAAACTAATTATAAACCAATATCTAGCGTCGAAAAGGACTCAAAATGAAAAAAGAAACCCACCCAGACTACCATTTTGTAGAAGTCACTTTAACCACAGGGGAAAGTTTTAAAACAAGATCAACCTATGGTAAAGAAGGAGATAAGATAAACCTCGATATTGATCCATCTACTCATCCCGCCTGGACCGGTGGAAAACAAAAACTGCTTGATACAGGTGGTAGAGTATCGAAGTTTAAAAAGAAATATGAAGGTCTTGGTTTTTAGTCCAATCAAGTTATTTTATTTTTTTAAATTTAATTATTTATCAGATATTTCACAAAGTTCTCCAGAAGCCTTTATCTTTTCGCATGCTCTTAAAGCACTTTTTTTTGAAAGTGGATAAATATTTATTCTAAAACCCTGTTTTTTCATGTAAACATCTTTTATAACTTCTGCATTAACTTTATCTGATAGGCTTGAATCACTGAGAAGAATACTAGGTAAATCTTGTTCTGCATTATATTTATTATAATAAAAGCCTACTATTATACTATTTGTTTCTATATTAGTTTTATCATCTTCCACTTTACGAACATGATTAAAACTTTTTTTGGTTTCAAAAACAAATAATGGTCTAATTAACGGTCTTCTAGCAAATTGAACTGTTTTATAGATCTGATCTGAAGAATTATTTACTTCAGAAATTAATTCATTAATTTGATCACCTAAAATATTTTCTTTATTGCGGGTGAAATCAATTATAAATTTTGGCCTTTTTAAAGGTTTTTTACTTTGTTTTAAAAGACTATTTTTACCTGACCTATTTATAATATTTGGATGCAAATATAATTTTTTTAAGTTGTTAAAAGCCACAGTTTGTTTTGAATTTGCAAAACCAATATCTAATAGTTCGACCATTCTTTTGTTTCTGAGTGATACCGAACTACTTCCAAAAACAATCCCTATTATTCTTTTATTACCTCTCTTAGCGGAAGCTGCTAAGTTAAAACCTGCTGAAGATGTGAAACCAGTTTTTATTCCATCAGAACCACTATACAAAGACAAGAATTTTCTATTTGTATTATATAAAGTTCTACCAATTGCATTAACAGAGATTCTTCCAAAAAGATTATAATATTCGGGAAAATCATAAATAAGTCTTCTTGCTAAAATAGCCATATCTCTGGGAGTTGAAAGATGCTTTGAGGAGGTTAAACCATGTGCATTTTGAAAGATGGTATCTTTCATTCCCATTTCTCTAGCAGTAAGTGTCATATAGTCTGCAAACTTATTTTCAGAACCAGATATAAATTCTCCTAGGGCAGTTGCTGCATCATTTGCAGATCTAATCGCAGCTCCTCTTAATAAATTTCTAACTGATACTTTTTGCCCTTTTTTTAACCCTAATTTAGATGGAGGTTCACTAGATGCATTTGAACTTATAGTTACAAGTTCATCCAATTCTATCCTATCATTCTTTAATTCATTAAAAGTTAGATAAAGTGTCATCATTTTTGTAAGAGATGCAGGATGTAACCTTTTACTGTAATTTTTACCATAAAGAAACTCTCCACTCCTTGCATCAATTACATAAGTAGCAAATTCAAATG
>CACMNE010000079.1:0-2655 GCA_902614945.1 uncultured Alphaproteobacteria bacterium | reverse complement strand
AAATTGTTCAAAAGTAACAAAAAAAGCAGCTCCAATTAAGGGTCCATAAATGCGTCCTAAACCACCAATTAATATGAATACAATAAACTCTCCAGACATTTGCCAACTTAATAAAGAAGGACTAACAAAACGATTTAAATCTACATATAGAGATCCAGCGATACCAGTTATAGCTCCAGATAAAACAAAAGCTATCAATTGAATTTTAAAAGGGTTTATACCTACAGATTTGACTCTTGTTAAATTAAACCTAGTAGCTCTTAGAGCCAAACCAAACGGAGATTTTACAACCCTGTTTATAGTAAATAAGATAATTAATAACCAAAAAAAACAAATTAAAAAGAAATTTAATCCCTGCATAGTATTTATACCAAATAGTGTTGAACGAACATAAATAGAAAATCCATCCTCACCACCATATGATGGCCAACTAATTGCAAAATAATATAGCATTTGTGCAAATGCTAAAGTAATCATAATAAAATATACGCCTGAAGTTCTTAGACATAAAGCTCCAAGCAGTAAAGCTAGCAGTGAACAAAAGAGGATTGTAAATAACCATATAATTAATGAGTTATTACTCCCACTAAATAGGAAAGGCCAGGAAATTAATAATTCAGAATTAAAAGCATGAATAGCTAAAATACCTGATATGTAACCTCCAAGACCAAAAAATGCTGCATGTCCAAAAGATATTAAATTCCCAAATCCTAGTACAAGATTTAATCCAATTGCAGCAATTGAAAAAATTATTATCCTTGAAAGTAATGTAATTAAATAGGGTTCATTGAAATATTCCGCGAATATAGCTATTAAAAGAAGACTAATTAAAGAAATATAACTTATATTTTTTTCTGAGATCATGAAAGTTTTTTTCCATATAATCCTGTAGGCCTTAAAATTAGTATAATGGCCATTAAAATATAAATTAGCATTGAACCAATTGCAGATCCTATAGACATAGCATCTGAAGGATTGGTAATAGTCTGAAGCACCCAGGGAATTAAAAATCTTCCTAGTGTATCCACTAAACCAACTAATAATGAAGCGATAAGAGCACCTTTTATTGATCCTATTCCACCTATGACTATTATAACGAAAGCAAGTATAAGAATAGGTTCTCCCATACCAACTTCGACGGATTGGATTGTACCTATCAATGCACCTGCTAGACCAGCCAAGGCTGCCCCAATACCAAAAAGTAATGTATATAGCTTTGAAATATTCACTCCTAAAGCAGAAATCATTTCACGGTCATATTGCCCAGCTCTAATTTGAATACCTAAATTAGTTTTTCCTATAAGGAAAAATAAAAAAGTAGCTATTATCAACCCAACAAAAATAATAAAAAGACGATATTTTGAATAATAAATGCCATCAAATATTTCAATCGAGCCATTTAAAATTTTGGGTACGTCAAGATATAGGGGGAAGGCTCCAAAAATCCATCTTATTAATTCAGAAAAAAATAAAATGAGTGCAAATGTCACTAAAACTTGGTCCAAATGATCTCTGTTATAAAGTTTTCTTATTATAGTTTTTTCAACTATTACACCAACAACAGCTGCACAAGAAAAAGAGGCGAATAAACTTAGCCAAAAAGAATTAAAAAAAGCAAAGGTTGCTGCTGCTGAAAAAGCACCCATCATATAAAAAGAGCCATGGGCCAAATTTATAAGACCCATAACTCCAAAGATCAATGTTAAACCTGCTGACATTAAAAACAGCATAAAACCAAACTGTAAACCATTAAGCAACTGTTCAATTAATAACTCAGCTGTCATCTTTATTAAGATTCAAAAAAATTAATATCTTGTTAATAAATTATTAGATTACATTGAACACTGACTAACATAGGCATTTGAGTGATCTTTCAACCCAACAGATACAATTTTGTTTGTTAAAATATCTCCTTCTTTTATCACTTCTCTTACATAAATATCTTGAATAGGATGATGATTACTTGAAAAACTAAATTGACCTCTTGTTGAATCAAAATCAGCTGATCTTAGTGCTTCTCTAAAAGATCCCATATCTTTTACACTAGCTTTGTCCATTGCAGACATTAAAAGCTTACCAGTATCGTAACCTTGCGAAGCATATAAAGATGGAAGTCTTCCATATTCATTTTGAAAATCAGAAACAAATTTTTTGTTTGCTTTATTATCCAAATCCTTGGACCACTGAGATGTATTCTTAACTCCTAATGCAGCTTCACCAACTGCCTTCAAAATACCCTGATCAAAAGAAAAAGCAGGCCCTACTACCGGTATTTCTATACCAGACTGTGCATATTGTTTCATAAAACCTATGCCCATACCACCAGGAAGAAAAAAGAAAACACTATCCGCTTTTGAAGCTCTTATTTGAGCAATTTCAACAGCATAATCAGTTTGACCAAGTTTTGTATAGATTTCACCTGCAAGGCTTCCTTTGAAATATCTTTTAAAACCAGTCAATGCGTCCTTACCTGCTGGATAGTTTGGTGCTAAAATGAATGTATTTTTGAATCCTGCTGAATTTGCGTGTCCACCTGCTGCTTCATGAAGATTATCATTTTGCCATGCAACGTTAAAATAGTTTTCATGACATCCCTTACCAGCTAATGCAGATGGCCCAGCATTAGGAGAAAGATAGAATTTTCCTTGACTAACA
>CACMNE010000078.1:0-2870 GCA_902614945.1 uncultured Alphaproteobacteria bacterium | reverse complement strand
TAGAAAAAAAATTAACAAATAATGTGTTAAAATTGTTACAAAATAAATTTGAAATTTGTATTGGTGCGCAATTTGCAAACATCACATTTTAAATTTATGAATTGAATTATGTTAAAAAAAATTGAACCAAATATAATTAAAGAAATCAATAAAGATAACAATTTAATTTATTGTAAATTATGTGTTATTAATAATAAAAAACCAGTTACTTCATTAGAAAGTAAAAATTTCATAGGTTCAGCAAAAAAAACTATACGTTTTACTGATGGAATTTGTGATGCTTGTAGATGGGCAAAAGAAAAAAATAGTATAGACTGGGAAACAAGAGAAGAAGAATTAAAAGATTTATGTAAAAAACATCGTAGAACCGATGGTGGTTACGATGTGATAGTTCCTTGTAGTGGTGGAAAAGATAGTAGGTATGTTGCACATTATTTAAAAATAAAATATGGAATGAATCCCCTAACGGTGACATGGAAACCCCATATGCACACTGAAATAGGATTAAAAAATGTATTATCTTTTATAGATGAAGGTTATGATAATTATTTGATTAGTCCGAATGGTAAACTCCAAAAATTATTATCTAGACTTGCATTTAAGGGATTAGGACATCCATTTCAACCTTTTATTATTGGACAAAGACATGTAGGACCTAAAATGGCTCTGTCAACAGGTGCAAAACTTGTGTTCTATGGTGAAAATGTAGCTGAGTACGGAAATAATATAGAAGATAATTATTCTCCCACAATGGACCCAAAACTTTATACAAGTTTTAATTTTTTGAATTCAAAAGAAAATTTAGAAGATTTTTTTATTTCAGGATTGCCCATTAAAAAACTATTAAAAGATTATAATTTAAAATTGAATGATTTTACTGCATATAACTCTCCTAATTTGCATGAAATAATCAAATCAAAAATTGAAGTTCATTATATGAGTTACTATAGGAAATGGATTCCTCAAGAAAATTATTATTATGCTGTTGAAAATACAGGATTCGAACCCAATCCAGATAGAAGAGATGGGTCATATAGTAAATATGCCGGGATTGACGACAAAATGGAGGATCTTCACTTTTTTATGCAATACATAAAATTTGGAATGGGAAGAGCTACTTGGGACTCAGCCCAAGAGATCAGAACCAATATTATTTCTAGAGATGAAGGTATCGCATTAATTAAAAAATATGACCACGAATATCCTAAGAAATATTTAAAGGATATCTTAGAGTATCTAAGTATATCTGAAGAAACTTTTTGGGATATAATAGATAGACATCGCAATAGAGAAATTTTTACAAAAGATTCGTCAGGTAATTGGAAATTTAAGATAGCTATAAAATAATGAGAGTTATATCTAGACTTGATATAAAAGGAGAAAAATTAATAAAAGGTATAAAATTTGAAGGCCTTAGACCAATAGGATGTCCAATTCAAAAAGCAAAAGAATACTATAATAATGGAATAGATGAAATAATATGTATAGATGCTGTAGCAAGCTTATATGGAAGAAATAACACTGTTAAATTGGTAAAGGAAATTTCAAAAGATATTTTTTTACCTATAACTGTTTGTGGTGGAATAAGAACAATTGAAGATGCAAGCAATATTATTTTAAGTGGCGCTGATAAAATTGGAATTAATACTGCTGCAGTTGAAAACCCAAAATTTTTAACAATGTTGGCTAAAGAATTTGGTTCTCAATCTATTGTTTTATCTGTTGAGGCAAAAAAAAAATCTCCTTCCACCTGGGAAGTATTTGTTAACAGTGGGAGAGAACCAACCGGAATTGATGTAAAATTGTGGATAAAAAAAGCTATAGATTTAGGTATAGGAAGTGTATTTTTAACATCTATAGATAACGATGGGACTAAATTAGGTTTTGATAAAGAGTTATGTGAACAAGTTTTTGATATTTGTGAAGTTCCATTAGTAATTAGTGGTGGTTTAGGTAAAATAAAAGACTTAACTTTATTAGCTGAAAATACTGGTATGAATGGATTTGCAGCAGCCAGTGCTTTTCACAATAACTTGCTAACAATTCATGAAATAAAAAAATTTCTTATTGATTATAAAATCAATGTAAAGAATTGAGGTAGTTATGCAAATTGGATTAATTTTTTCTAGCTCAAGTAATATAGGTAATATCCAAAAAGCTATATTATATTTAGGTCATGAACCAGTATTAGTATCAGATAAAACCACTATTCCAAAATTATCTCACTTAGTAATTCCAGGGGTAGGTTCTTTCCCTAAAATGATGAAATTTTTAAAAGATAATGAATTAGATACTTCAATAATTGATGGAGCAAAAAATGACTTAAAGATTTTAGGAATTTGCTTAGGCATGCATTTATTATTCGAAAGGAGTGATGAATTTGGAAAAACTAAAGGTTTAAGTCTCCTTAAAGGAAACGTAAAAAAAATTAGAATTGCAAATAATAAAAAAAATCAAGTGCCTAACCTAGGGTATCACAAGATCTATAAAAAATTTAAAAGAAATAAATATTCACCTTATGATAAATTTGAAAAAAAAAGTTTTTATTTTGCACACTCCTTTAGCGTTAATAATTTTGATGAACAAGATAATGAGTTTTATACAATTGACTTTGAAACAAAAAAAATATTAGCTTTCTTAAAAAATGATAATATATCTGGATGTCAATTTCATCCTGAGTTAAGTGGAAAAATAGGATTAGAATTTCTTACAACATTTATAAATTATACAAACTAGATACTTTACTTATTAAAGTTTTCTAAATTTCTAATAATTAAAATCAGTATTCCATTTAAACTAAGATTAATTCAATAATAATTTTACCAGAAAATTAGTTTATTATATTTTGAAAGATATAGTGAGGCCTCAAT
>CACMNE010000077.1:0-2956 GCA_902614945.1 uncultured Alphaproteobacteria bacterium | reverse complement strand
AAACATACGCAAAGTCACCAGCTGCATACTCGCCTGCATCAATTTGAGCATTTGTGCCCAAGTTAATAAGGTTAGTAACCGCTAGTTCGCCTGCACCAAAGTCAGCACTACCAGTGTTATCAACGCTACACAATGCTAGTATTGCATCTGTTCCATTTGAATAAACCACAAAGAAACCATCGTCCACAGCCACGTCGGCATGTGTTGTAATTTCGTGATCACCTGTTTCAATACCAGTTTCAACAGCTGCAGCATTAGCATAAGTTTCTGTAAGAAGAATAAAGATATTCTTATTGGCATTAGCAACACCATCATAGGCCGCTCCACTAGCTTGATCTGCAACTTCTGCTACTCCTACTGCAGTTTCAGCAGCGGCAGCATCATCAGTATTTACAAGATCAATCGTTGTAGCGGCAATCATTGTATTGGCAGTTTCAATTACACTTGAATCGAATTGAACATTATCAGTACCCGCTGTAAAGTCAGCGGCAGTATCCATAGTTAATCCACTAGTAATAACAATATTATCTGTACCTGCACCTGTTGTAATCGTGTCAGCACCTAAACCACCTGTAATTGTGTCGTCACCAGCACCACCATTTATATTATCAGCACCGTCTCCGCCTACAATTGTATCATTACCAGCATTACCAGTAATTATATCAGCTCCTGAACCTCCAGTAAGAGTATCTTTTATGGAAGAACCGGTCAAAGTAACGGCTAATCCACTTGAGGAAGCATTCATTACCATGGCATCACCTGTATCAGCACCAAAATTATTGTTAAATGCAAGATTACTTAGATCCATTGAAAGTGAGTCAACTGATGCTGTAAGTGTATTTGTACCTCCAGCATTTGCACTTGAGATTATGAGTGTCTGTCCATTAATAAGCGAACCTTTAACAGTAGCTGTATCAGTTGCACCATCTAACTCTATTATTTCAACAGACGTTAGTGACACTGTATTAGCAGATAAATCCACTGCGTTAGCAATAACCATTTTATCAGTTCCAGTACCACCATCATAACTAAATGAAGCTGCTGCACTTACTGTAACTGTGTCGTTACCACCATTTGTTGCAATGGTTTGTGCATTTGTAGATGCAGCCGCACCCTGTAGTGTTACAGCATCTGCACCAGAACCAGTTGTTAACTTCTCAACAGCATTAGCTGTTGTACCCAGTCTACCTGTGTATACACCTGTTAGTGCAGATGCATCAATCTCAAGCACAGGCGCACCGGCTGTAGCATCACCAGTTATATCGTTATCAGCCTGAGCATCAAAAGTTTTACCAGTTATAATGATTTTATCTAGACTATTACCGGCTATTGCAACATTAGCTGCCCCATCTAGTGTTAAGGAATTAGAAGCTCCAATATCTATTGTTAGGGTATCAACATCATCAAAAACTAGTTTATCAACTTGAACAGCAACATCAGTATTTGTAGATGCTGTGTTAGTGTCAAAAATCTTATACTTAAGAGTGTTTGTTGTAGTTGTAGTTCCAGTAGTCGCATGGTCGTAAGTTACTGTACCAGTTTGATCTACTTGTTCAACGTCTAAACCTACAGTCTGAGTATCAGTTAACTTATCATAAGTTACACCATCATTATTATTTCCTGCTATTATCATAACATCGTCGGCAACACCGGCTGCATCGAAAGTACCGTTTGCTGCGTCATTAATCATCAAATAAGCTGTGTTAGGGGATGTATTGGAACTAGTAAATGTCTCAGTAGTAGCGTCTGCAACATCTAGTTTAACAGCAACGGTAGTTGTACCAGTTAAATCTATTGATTCAACACTGCTCGCATTTAAAGTATAGACAACCATAACCCCACCTGGGTCATTAGCACCCAAGATCATTGTTTGATTGGCAACACCGTCGGCATTGATAGCTGAGTTTTCAGTGGCCGTTGCAGTAATGGATGCAGCAGCTGCCAAACCTGAGTTAGCTGTAGCAGTAATACTACCAGCTGATGTTATGTTAGCAGAAGTAACAGAATTCATATCAGTAATTATTATATCTGTACCATCGGCTGCACCAGCGTTAGTAATAGTAGCAGACCCAATAGCGTTTGTAACAGCAGTTACTGTGACTGCTCCAGTACTTGTAATAGATACATCTCCAAGAATGCCTGCAGCAGTTAAAGCTGCTACCTTACCAGATGTAATAGTTAAATCTTCGGTAGCTGACGATGCAGTTACTCTTATAGTATTTGCGCCAGAATTAATAGTTAAGTCGTCTCCAGTACCAGTTGTAGAAATATCTGTGCCATTTCCATCATTAAGAGCAGAGTGATTAATAACTAGTACTATGTCAGCATCGGCTGCGGCAGCTACTGCTACAGTAGCCATTTCAGATGAAAAAGTTAACGTCCCTGATTTGGCATTAGATATACTAGCTGCTGCAACAAGAGAAGCAGAATTAGTAACATCAAACACTACATTAGGAGAATTAATGTTAGCAATATCAACTGTAAGGGTAGCAGTACCACTTGATAGACTATCAGTAGCGTTAAAGGTAACAGTCTCAATTCCGATAACAGTTGGTGTAGCAGTAATAGTAGCATTTGTATTAATTGTTAATGTATCATTATCAGTAGTTAAAGTATCAGCAATTACGTCACCAGCTTGGAATGTAGCTTGAGTAGCTGTAAATGTATCATTTGCTGTTGTACCAAAAATTGACTCAGCAGCAGTAGTAGATAAGGCTACTGGATCAGGGTCTGCTGGCGCTGCAGGCGTGGCAGGCGTTGTTGGAGTTGCAGGTGTTGTTGTAGCAGCAGTATCATCACTAGATGAATTACATGCCGCTAGTGAAACTGCTAAAAATCCTAAACCACTCGCGCGGGCCAATTTTTTTGCTTGTTTGCTCTCCCACGAGGCAACTAACTTAGATACAGCACTTTTAAGTGCTTCCCTAGAAACTTTGTTTGTCTCTGCCTCGTTTAC
>CACMNE010000076.1:0-3022 GCA_902614945.1 uncultured Alphaproteobacteria bacterium | reverse complement strand
TCAAAAAAGTTAATTTTTTTTTAAACCAAAATTCATCTAATTTAGATAAAAATAAAATAAAAAATATTAGAGCATTTACTTCTAGGATTTCATGGAGATGTCATTTTATTCAAAAATTAGAAGACCAACCTTCAATTGAATTTAAATCTATGCATCCAAATTTTGATGCTTTGACACGTCATCAAAATATTAATGATCATTTTAGATCTTTGGAAAAGGGGCTGACTGGTTATCCTTTTATAGATGCTTGCATGCGAAGTTTAACAAATATTGGTTGGCTAAATTTTAGAATGAGGGCTATGTTAGTAAGCTTTGCGAGCTATGATTTATGGTTGGATTGGAAAAATACTGGTAATTTACTTGCTAAACTTTTTACTGATTATGAACCTGGTATTCATTACAGTCAGTTACAAATGCAATCTGGAGTAACTGGTATTAATACTTTCAGAATCTATAATCCGGTTAAGCAATCTATAGAGCATGATAATAATGGTGCTTTCATCAAAAAATGGGTTCCTGAACTAAAAAACTTGGACTCTACCTTCATTCATGAACCTTGGAAAATGGATCCTATCACTCAAAAAAATAATAATTGTATTCTAGGAAAAGATTATCCAAATAGAATTGTTATACATGAGGAAGCTATAAAATTTGCAAGAAATGAAATAAAAAAAATACTGAAAACTGATAACTATTATGAAACATCAAAAAAAGTTTTTTTAAAACACGGAAGTAGAAAGAGAAACACAACTAGAGTAAATAAAAAATCCAAACAGTTATCTTTATTTTAAATTATTTGAACCATAAATAACTCTTACTTAATTAATTCTAACACCTTGTTTTTTAATTTCTTTTTGTACGTTCGCAATGTTTACATTTCTTACGTCTCTATTCGATTTTACAGCAGTAGCTGCTGCTATACCTGCACCTTGACCATTTACACTACAACATGACATGTTTCTAGTTGCGGCATGAGAGATTTTATCTCCTCCCGTGGCTCTACCTGTAACTAAAAGACCATTTATATTTTTTGGCAGCATTGCACTATAAGGTAATTCCATATATCGTCCAGTAGTGGGTAAAATTAATAGACCATACCCGTCTATAAACTCTGGGTAAATTCCGATAGTATCTTCAAATTTACCTTGTTTTCTAACATCTAGCTCTGTCATATTATAAACAGCATCTAATTTTCTAGTATCCCTAATTCCAATACTCATTCCAAAATTTCTCAGTCTCGCTTTTTCACATCCTGGATAATATTTTTTTAAAGCTTCTATTGCCAACATAGCCTGTTTTCTTCCCTCAATTTCACCTCTTGTTAGGTCGTCTGGGTTAGTTCCATCTATATTTGATAATTGAATTATATTCATATAAGTTAGCTCACCTGTGTCATGAACAGCACCCCAGGTACCACCAATTGTTTTTAAATCTGATGGTAAGAGACCGTCATTGATCGCCTGTTGGAATGGTTTTTTTATAAAAGGAGAAAACAAATCATCTTCTTTACCGTCTGTTTCAACTTCCCATTCACTATCAGACCAGTCTTTATAAGACTGTGGATTATTTTGGATCTCAGAAAGAAAAGCTTTTTTATCAACGCCAGCTAAATGAAACATGACTGAAGTTGCCATTAGTTCTTCAACTGGCATTGTATTTAATTGAGCTCCTGCTCTAAAAGCTACATCAGCATCGCCAGTTGCATCAATAACTACCTTTGATAAAATGGCCTCTCTTCCAGCCTTGGATTCAACTATAACCCCTATAATAGTATTACCTTCCATAATTGGCATAGAAAATGATCGATGCAACATAGGATGTATACCAGAATCCATAACGAGCTTATCTGCCACTAATTTGAAGCCTTCACTATCTAATTCATAACTTAAAGACTGGCTTTCAGGTACTGCTGCGCCCATTTCTTTTGCTAGTTCCTCAAATTCTCTACCAATTCCACCAGCCTCAACAGTTTTCTCATGCCTATACCAAGCAAAACCTTCTACGCCTACTACTGTTATATTACCGCCAAAACAACCAAAGCGTTCTAATAAAGTAGTTTTAACTCCACACCTTGCAGATGCAATAGCGGCTGAAAGACCTCCTGGTCCTGATCCTACAACTAAGACGTCAGTTTCATGGATTACATCTATGGATCTTTTTGGTTCAATTATCTGTCTATTTTGCATTTTTAAAATTAATTACTACAAATTTTTGTAACTCATTATTATGATAGACAACAAAACAATATTTAAAAACATAAAAAAAATAAATCATAGAAAAAAATTTAAACTCAAGGTGCTTTAATGAAAAATAATACTTATACTTTCTATTTTGCATATGGCTCAAATATGAACCAAGAACAAATGGAATATAGATGTTTAAATTCTAGACCACTAGGTAAAGTATCTTTATTAGGTTATCGTTTTATTATCAATTCAAGAGGAGTAGCAACAATTATCCCTCATAATTATTCAACAGTTAATGGTGTTCTTTGGTTGATAAATATGAAACATGAATTAACTCTTGATTATTTTGAGGGTGTAAAAAAGAAAATTTATTTTAAAAAATATTGTTATATCACATATTTAAACCAAAGAGTATTATCACTCGTATATATTGCATTTAACAAAGTAATTGGAAATCCAAGAAAAGGTTATTTAGAAAAAGTAATTGATGGTGCGAAATCATTCAATGCAAAAAAAAAATGGATTAATGAATTAAAAAACTGGCAAAAATAGACTATTACTACCATCTCAGGCTCAAACAACTTAATCCAGCGTCAACTTTTTCCATTTCGGTAACATCTAACACTCTTACTTTATAATCTTTTGATACCAAATCTAAAAGTTTATCGTACCCTTTAGGAATAAGTAAATGCTCATTTATTCTAAGGCAATTAGCTCCAGTTTCTTCTCCTTTAGGTACTTTAATTATTCGGTATTTTTTATTAAAAAAATCACTTTTTATAAGGTTATCTGTTGCTAAAATTGTTTCTTCATCCAAAAGGCTACATTCTGATTTA
>CACMNE010000075.1:0-3200 GCA_902614945.1 uncultured Alphaproteobacteria bacterium | reverse complement strand
CGTCAGAAATTAAATCAAATTCGGATGTAAAAGAAGCTTACCTAGGCACAGCTTAATGAACAAATCACTTATATTAAAATTAGATAATATTTACTCTTCTTATAGTAATGTACAAGTTTTAAATGGTGTAAATTTACTAATAAGGAAGGGAGAAATTGTATCTTTATTGGGAAGAAATGGAATGGGTAAGACAACAACCATAAAATCTATTTGTGGAATTTTAAAGCCTCATTCTGGAAAGATTGAATTTAATAGTATCAAAATTAATGGTATGGAGTCCTATAAAATTGCTAGATTGGGTATTGGATTAGTACCAGAGGGTAGAAGAATTTTTGCAAATTTAACTGTTAAAGAAAATTTAATTGGTGCCTCAGTTAAGGGTTATTGGGATTTAGATAAAATACTAACTTTATTTCCAATTTTTGAAGAAAGACTTTCTCAACTTTCTTCTAATCTATCTGGTGGTGAGCAACAAATGTTAGCCATAGGAAGAGCTCTTATGACTAATCCTTCACTACTTATATTAGATGAGGCTACAGAAGGCTTGTCACCAGTCATCTCAAAAAAGATTTGGAATGTTTTAAGAGAGGTTAGTAATGAAGGAATTTCAATTCTTATAATAGATAAAATTAGTAAAGATCTAAAAGAATTTTCTAATTATAGCTACATTTTGGAAAGAGGAAAAAGTGTATGGAACGGAAAATTAGCAGAATTATCTAGCGATAATAGTAAGCGCTTTTTAGGAGTTTAGTATTCATTTTTTTAAAATAGACAAATAGTTTGGAGAGCTAGATTAAGATTCACACAAAAAAAATAGGCCCTTCCCCTTTTATTTCTGTAGAAATGCGAGGTAAGGGAGATCCCGTTATTTTTTTACACGGTATTGGTGGAAATAAGAGAAATTGGGATGATAACTTAGAATATTTAGCTCATAAATTTTGTTTAATTACGTGGGATACAAGAGGATATGGTGATAGCGATGACTATATTGGTTCTTTTAACTTTGAAGATGTTGTAGAGGATTTGAATAAAGTTTTATTAGGTCTTAAAATACAAAAAATAAATTTAGTTGGTTTATCTATGGGAGCTAGAATAGCGTGTTGGTTTTATGAAAAATATCCAAATAAGGTAAATACTTTAGTATTGTGTGATACTAACTTTGGGAGTAGGGGCTTTTCCAAAGAAGAGAAGGAAGAATTTGTTTCTTTAAGGTCCAAGCCTTTTGAGCAAGGAATGAGAATTGAGCAGTTTTCTGAAGCCATTGCAAAATCTCTTATAGGGGATTCAACTAATAAAAGTGTATTAAGTAAATTAATTTCATCCTTAAATCTTCTCAGAAAAGACAGTTATATAAAAACAGTAAGATCATTTATTTCAGACGACTGGCTTAATAATTTTTCAACAATTAGAGTACCTTGCCTAGTAATGGTAGGAGAATTAGATAATCTAACACCACCTTCAGTAGCAAAAGAAATAGATGCTTTAATTCCTAATTCACAATTAAAAATAATTAAAGGAGCCGGTCATTTAATAAATATTGAAAAACCAAAGATATTTAATGAATTAGTTTTAAATTTTTTGTGGAAATTTAATTAAAATAAATTTCAAATATGATCTTATGACCTGAAGTAGCTTTAAAATTAAATTAATTAATAAAAAGGAAAAGCGGTGATTTTCACCGCTTTTCCAAAAGTTTTTAAGCAAACCACCAACGTTCTGTAATTTTACATCCATCAAGATGCCAATTACCAGCAACTTTTTCTGGGTGGGCAAGTCTTTTATTATGAGCTGAAAGATTTTGACCATAAGACCAGGTAATATATCCACCATCCTCATTCATAAGTTTCTGACATTCAAAATACATTTCATGTCTCTTTTTATCATCAAGCTCACCTTTGGCTGCAACCATTAATTCATTAAATCTGTCTGCAGCTGGTGTACCCTTCCAAGCCATATCATTCCATTCAGACGCAGCTATACAGCATGTTGAAAACATCCAGTCAGGCGTAGGTCTTCCACTCCAATAAGAAGTACACATACCTATACCTGGTTTATTCCATATATTAGACCAGTATCCGTCATTTGGCTCTTTCTTTACTTCTAAATTAATACCACACTCTTTTGCAGATGCTTGAAGAAGTAAGGCTACGTCAACTGACCCATCCAAAGATGCACCAGAAGCGTGACAAGTTATTGGAGTATCTCCCAAACCAGTTTTGCCCCAATGATACTTAGCCTTATCAGCATCAAATTCTCTTTGAGCTAGGTCTGTATTAAAATATTTTTGTGTGGGAGATATAGAGTGATCATTACCAATTTGTCCATATCCAAGTAGTACTTTATCTACCATCTCCTGTCTTCTTGCAGCAAATTTCAGAGCTAATCTGACATCATTATTATCAAATGGAGGTGTATCTAACCTCATAGCGAAAACCCTATGCATGGTACCAGTTACTGCTAGAAGCTCGAGTTTTTGATTTCTAGATAACAAGCCTGCAGTTGGGGCTGATACGTCATCTATACAATCAACCTGATCAGTAACTAATGCCTGCTGTCTTGCCGTAGCATCTCCAACAATAGTTGTTTCTACTGCATCAAAATGGGCAGCACCAGTTTTCCAATAATTAGGGTTTCTTTCAAAAGATGCACTTACACCAGGATTATATTCTTTCAAAACGTACCCAGCTGTTCCAATTCCAGCTGTTGGATTTACCAATTTACCATCAGATCCTCCAATCTGTATTGGAGCATGATAATCACTAAGCATAACTGGAAAGTCTGAATTAGATCCCTGGAGTTCAATAACTAAGTAATCTCCATCTTGTCTAACATCAGCTATTTCTGATAGTTGACCTTTTATTGAGGACTTACTATCCTCTCCCCTATGATAATTTATTGAACAAGCTAAATCATTAACATCCAATGATTTTCCATTATGCCATTCGACACCTTTTCTAACCTTAAAACGCCAGGTTTTAGCATCATCTGACTCAACAGACTCAGCAAGTTCAGGTATTACTGATCCATCTGCGCCTAATTCTACTAAATTATTATAAATTGCATAACCATGTACTAATTCAGAGGTAGCTCCAGTAGATACTGACATATCTAAGATATCAGTTGTTGTTCCAGAACTCATTGCTAACCTAAGAGTACCCCCTTTTTTAGGTGTTGCTGCTAATATAGAAGACGACATACTG
>CACMNE010000074.1:0-3236 GCA_902614945.1 uncultured Alphaproteobacteria bacterium | reverse complement strand
GCACTTTCTATCACTAATACCGTTAAAGAAGCCGATTTTGTTTTTTGCTGTCTTGGTAATGATAATGATTTAAGATCAGTTCTTTTGGGTCAAAAAGGTGTTATAAATTCTATGAAAAAAGGTTCTACATTGGTTGATCATACTACATGTTCAGCTAAAGTTTCAAAAGAAATTGCAGTTATCGCAAATAATTCAAAGATTAATTTCATGGATGCACCGGTTTCTGGAGGACAAATTGGAGCAGAAAATGGTCAATTAACAATAATGTGCGGTGGAGATGAAGAGACTTATTATAAAGTAGAGTCAATAATTTCTTGTTACTCAAAATTTTCATCACTTATGGGGCCGATTGGATCTGGTCAGTTAACAAAAATGGTAAATCAAATTTGCATTGCAGGTTTGGTACAAGGTCTTGCAGAGGGTTTAAATTTTTCAAAAAAAGCAAACTTGGATGGAAAAAAAGTTCTAGATGTAATTTCTAAGGGTGCTGCTGGTAGTTGGCAGATGGAAAATAGGGGAGAAACTATGTTAAATGATGAATTTGATTTTGGATTTGCAGTTGATTGGATGAGAAAAGATTTGAATATTTGTCTTGATGAAGCGAACAGTAATAAAGCAAAATTGCCAATAACGGCACTAGTAAACCAGTTTTATTGTGATATTCAGGACATGAATGGGGGCAGGTTTGATACTTCTAGTTTGATTAAAAGGCTTTAATATAAATATGATTATCTAATAAGTCTTGAATATTTTGCTCCTTCTAGTGATGCTCCTGCAATAACGCCTTTTTGCCCAAAAACTATTGCATATATTGGTTTAGTTAAAGTGTTATTAGTAACCCCAAGTGAAGCGCCTGTCTTTCTAAAAAAAACTTCAGCGTCAGCTCCTATTTCCCAACCATCGGTAACTCGGAATGTTTTTAGAGCATCTTCAGTCATAAAGAAAATTACATGGCTATATTGCAAAGCTCCAATTTGATATCCGTATGAAGCTGTGGCAACAGAGTAGAAGTCTACTGGTGCTCCTCCTATTTTTAAAACTCCTTCACCGTAAGATCCACCAAAGATAAACCCAGCTTTTGTAATTTTAGGCATAATTAAAGTTCCAGCAGATTTTTCATATATATAATATGATTCTGGTGATATAGAGAATAGCTTTTCTAAAGCTTCATCGGCATTGGATACAATTTTATTTCCTGCATTATTTGAATTATTTACAGAACATCCGATTGTAGTGCTTGCTAAAAAAAGAGAACTGCTTAAGATTAATAATTTTCTTCTTCCAATTTTCATTTATTTAATCCTCAAATGTTTTAGATAAATATATTACTATTTTTGAGCATTTTATCCATAATTAATTTAAATAACTATTACTTATCAGTATTTAAAAATTTGGCAATTTCGTATGCAAAATATGTCAAAACTCCATTGCAACCAGCCCTTTTAAAGCATGAAATAGTTTCAATTAATATTTGATTTTTATCAAATGTACCGTTTCTAATACCATTTGATAGCATAGCATATTCACCAGAAACTTGATAAGCGAAAGTAGGTACATTGAACGTATCGCATATTTGTCTGCACAAATCAAGATAAGGCATACCTGGTTTAACCATAACCATATCTGCTCCTTCTTTTAAGTCTAGAGCAACATCTTTTAAAGCTTCTTTATAATTTAAATAATTAAGTTGATAAGACTTTTTATCACCTTTTAAATTGCCTGAAGAACCTATTGCAGCTCTAAATGGACCATAAAAACCAGATGAAAATTTTGCTGAATAACTGAGAATAATTGTATCTTTAAAGTTATTTTTTTCTAAATTTTCACGAATTAATTTTACTCTACCATCCATCATATCAGACGGACCTAAAATATCGGCACCAGATTCAGCTTGAACTAAAGATTGTTTGATCAAAACTTCAAGAGTTTCATCATTTAAAATTTTATTTTCTTTTACTAAGCCATCATGTCCCAAAGAATTATATGGATCTAAAGCAACGTCTAACATGATACCAAGGTCTGGCAATTCTTTTTTCAAAAGTCTAGTAGCTTTGTTTACTAAATTGTCAGGATTATAAGCTTCTTCACAATTTTCAGATTTAAGTTTTGAAGGAGTATAAGGAAATAAAGCAATGCATTTTATACCTAATTCAAAAGCACTACTAGCTATATCTAATAATTTATCAATTGAATACCTATTTATTCCGGGTAATTCACTAATTGGCTCTATTTTATTTTCTCCTTCAACAACAAATATTGGCCATATCAAATCATTGACTGATACATAATTTTCTGTAACAAGATCCCTTATCCAAGAGTTATTTCTTAACCTTCTCCCACGGTGAAATGGAAAATCAGCTGAGTAATTAAACATATTTATTATTCCTTTAACAGAAAATACTTCAGGATTTAGATGCTAAAGTATTAAAATTATATTTCAAGTATTACCTCTTTATGATCATATTTAAATTCAAGATAAAAAATGATAAACAAAAATAATTTCAATATTAAAAATTCAAAAAAAATTAATGTTTGTGGCATTCCATTTGGGTTTGAAGGGTGTGTAATTAATAAAATATTCGAAATTAATCAAAATAATATTATTTACTTAGCTAAAGATGATAAAGATGCTGAAATTATAAAGAATTCTTTATTGTTTTTTAATTCAAAAATTGAGGTTATAAATTTTCCAGCTTGGGATTGTCTTCCTTACGACAGATCTGGACCAAGACTTAAAATTCAGTCTGAGAGATTGACATTTTTATCAAAATTATGTCAGCATAATTGGTCAAAAAAAATAATAATAGCAACAGTAAATGCTATAACACAAAGAGTTATTCCAAAAACTCATGTGGAGAAATTAATTTTTCGATTAAATATTGGCAAACCAATAGATATTAAAAAATTTAAAGATTTTCTTATTTATTCAGGCTATATAGAAACTGGAAAAGTTTTGGAGCTTGGTGATTTTTCAATAAGAGGTGGAATTATAGATATATTTCCTTCTTCTTATACAAATCCGATAAGGCTAGATTTTTTTGGGGATTATTTAGAGAAAGCTAGGTTTTTTTCTATTGAAGACCAAAAAAGTATTAAGGAAATTTTTGATCCAATAACTATTTTTGCAGTAAGAGAAGTATGTTTAGATAAATTTAATATTGCAAATTTTAAAAAAAATTATTTAAAAAATTTTGGAATACCCGAAAATTTTGATCACCTTTATAATTCTATTATTT
>CACMNE010000073.1:0-3379 GCA_902614945.1 uncultured Alphaproteobacteria bacterium | reverse complement strand
AGGTATTATTTTGTAGTTATGTTGCAATTGGTAATTTCCTAGTAACTTATTTTTAGTTTTTGTGCCACTAATTGATTAGTAATTTTTGGATTTGCTTTTCCTTTACTTTCCTTCATTACCTGACCAACAAACCATCCTAATATCTTTGGATTTTGTTTAACTTTCTCTACTTGCTCAGGATTATCAGCAATTATTTTATCAACTAATTTTTCAATAAAATCTTCGTCTGTTACTTGTTTTAAACCTAATTCCTGAATTAAGGTTGCTGGAGATTTTTTTGTTTTCCAAACATGTTCAAAAAGTTCTTTTGCAATCTTAGAAGATATTTCTCCTGCTTCTAAAAAAGATAAAATCTCTTTTAAATTAGTAGAAGAAACTGGGCTATCATTTATAGAAATACCCTCTTTATTTAACCTTCCAAAGAGTTCATTGATAACCCAATTTGCTGCTAATTTACCTGTTTTTTTTGTTGATACCTGTTCAAAAAAATTAGCAGTGTTTTTTTCAGAAGTTAATACTTCAGCATCATAATCACCAATTCCATATTCTACAATAAATCTATTTTTTTTATCATCAGGTAATTCAGGAAGGTTTTTTTTGATGTCATCTACCCAGTTTTGTTCAATAACTAATGGTGGAAGGTCTGGACAAGGGAAATATCTATAGTCATGTGCTTCCTCTTTTGATCTCATTGATTTTGTTTTTCCAGCATCTGGATCATATAATCTAGTTTCTTGAATAATTTTATCACCATCTTCTAGAATTCCAACTTGACGCTTGGCTTCATAGTCTATTGCTTGCTGAATAAAACGCATAGAATTCATATTCTTAATCTCGCACCTAGTTCCAAGAAATGAAAGGTCTTCTTTTTCCAAATATTTTTCATAATTACCTTTCCTAAGAACAGAAACATTTATATCAGCTCTCAAGGATCCTTCTTGCATATTTCCATCACAAGTATCAAGATACTGTAAAATTTGCCTTAATTTTTTTAAGTAACAAATTGCCTCTTCTGAACTTCTAATATGTGGACGTGATACTATTTCCATTAGACCTACTCCTGTTCTATTTAAATCAATAAAAGACAGATTTGGGTCCATGTCGTGGATGGATTTACCAGCGTCTTGTTCGACATGTATTCTTTCTATGCCAATATTTCTAATTTTGTCTTTAATATTTATGGTAATTTCGCCTTCTCCCACAAGAGGATGATAAAGTTGGCTTATTTGATATCCTTGTGGGAGATCAGGATAAAAATAATTTTTTCTGTCAAATTGTGAGTAAAGATTTATTTTAGCTTTTAAACCAAGCCCAGTTTTTACTGCCTGCTCAATACAAAACATATTTAATACAGGTAACATTCCAGGCATTGCTGCATCAACTATACTTACATTTGAATTTGGTTCACTACCAAAGTCTGTTGAGGCAGAAGAAAATAGTTTTGCTTTTGACTTAATTTGAGCATGAACCTCCATGCCAATAACTAATTCCCAACTATATTTATTTCCTTCGATAATTTGAGGTTTTGGTAATTTACTATCAAAATCTGTCATATTAATAATTTTTATTTTAGTAATTAATTAAGTATTAAAAATTAAGTATTAAGTATCCTATCGGTTATATCTAAGGTATCTTTTGATAAATCCTTTGAATAACGAATATCCTTTAAAATAGTTTTCATCAATAATTTTCGTTTTGGTTCTATTCTATTCATAGTCTCAAATGCTGTAGACAATCTAGCTGCTATTTGTGGATTTAATTTATCAATTTTTTTTACCCACTTAGAAACAATTTTGTAACCACTACCATCTTTTGAATGAAATGCTACATGGTTATTAAAAGCAAACGAACCTATTAAACTTCTAAATCTATTGGGGTTTTTAAAATTGAAATCTGGATGAATACTGAGTTTGTCAATTGTACAAAAAATATTTTTAGAGGGTGTGAACATTGCTTGTATGGAGAACCATTTATCAATTAATAAGGGATTTTTTTTCCATTTCTCATAAAAAGAATTCAAGGCACTAACTGCATTTTCTGTCTTAACTAATAGTTTTAAAGAGTTAAGTATCTCAGTCATGTTAGTAGAGTTTTCAAATGCATTAATAAGAATATCTTTCTCCTGACCTGACAGTATGATAAATTCTAAATATCTATTTTTCAATAGCCTAAAACCTGTATTTTTATTATTAAATTCATCACTAATTTTTCCGATTTTATCATATAAATCTAATAGTTTATCTTTAAAGCTTATAGCAATAATTTTATTTATTTGTTCTCTCGCATCATAAATATTTTCTGGGATTATGAAATTACAGGATTTGAGCAAATGATCTGAAATATCTTCTTCAGATGGTGGTGTTAATAATTTTGCTAAAAAGCCAGGATTTGAGTGAAAACGTGATAGTAAATCGTTTAAAATTTCACCCAAATTAATCTCATAATTGGTACCATTTACTATATTCTCAGCTAGATTAAGATATATTTTTTGAGCAGAATCCCAAATACAAAACGAATTTGCATTACTCCTCATAATCCTTATGTGATCATCCAAAGAATGATTAATTTCTAATTTAATTGGTGCTGAAAAATTACTTAGGTAAACTGGAATTGGTTTTTTTTTAAATCCTGAAAATTTAAAATTTTGTTTTTTCTTATTAAGAATAAGTAGTTCATCTTTTGCAATCTTTAATCCATTATCATCGATAAATGATAAATTTATTGGTATGACCATGGATTTGGCTTTTACACTTTCATTTTGAGTAGGTATAGTTTGTGTTAACTCTACAATAAAATCTCCTGAACTATATTTTTCTTTTGCTTTTACAATTGGAGTACCAGATTGTGTATACCATAAAAAAAATTGTTTTAAATCTCTTCCTGTACTCTCTTCAAAAACTTTTATCCAATCTTCAACAGTAATTGCTTCCCCATCATGTTTATTAAAAAATAATTTAATTGCATCAAAATAATCCTTTTCACCAATAATCAAATTCAACATTCTAATTAGTTCAGCACCTTTTTCATAGACAGTAGCAGTATAGAAATTATTGATTTCGGAATATTTTTCTGGTCTTACTGAATGTCTTAATGGACCTGCATCTTCTCTAAATTGTCTACTACGCAATAATTTTACATCATCAATTCTAACAATTTCCTTGTTTTGCATATCTGCTGAAAATTGCTGATCTCTAAATACTGTCAATCCTTCTTTTAAACATAATTGAAACCAATCTCGGCAGGTTATGCGGTTTCCAGTCCAATTATGAAAGTATTCATGAGCGATAATTCTTTCTATCATTTCGAAATCCATATCAGTGGCAGTTTTTTTATTTGATAAAACATACTTTGAATTAAAAATATTCAGTCCTTTATTTTC
>CACMNE010000072.1:0-3473 GCA_902614945.1 uncultured Alphaproteobacteria bacterium | reverse complement strand
GTGAACTTTGGTCTTGATCCTCAAATAAACATTTTGGAAAAAGAATACCTTGTCTATTATTATGCCACAGGTTTGAAAACTCATCGGTAAAAGCTTGAATTGTTTCTTCTATAACTTTTAATATCCAGTTCTGGTATGAATTTATTTCAGTAGAATTTTGTCTGTGGGCTGGCTGACTAAAAAAAGCCATTAAATAATTGGCAATATTCATACCTAGATCAAATCCCATGGGACCATAAAATGCAAATTCTGGGTCTATAACCTTTGTATCTATATCAGTGCACATGATAGATCCAGAATGCAAATCACCATGGCACATTGTTTCTGTATTACTTGTAAATTTTAATAGCATAAGTTGAGCTCTACTTTTCATAGTAACATCGTCTCGAATTATTTTTATTATCGGATCTAAACCTTTAGTATTATTATTCATTTTTGCTTCAAAATATGGATCGGTGAAAACAAGATTCTCTGTTATAGACATTAATTCTAAATTTTTTTGAAAAAGGCTAACATCATGTTTCTTATCTTTTGTATCCATGAAAAGATCTGACCCTTTAAATGCCAAACGTGCACAATGTTTTCCTATTACATCTCCTAAGTTTTCTACCTGTTCTCCTGCGATTAATTTACCTCTTAATATTTTATGACTATCCAGACATTCCATCGCAATTAAACCTTGTTCACGATCAAAATGAAAAACTGAAGGTACAATTCCTGGATCTCTATCTTCTTGTCGAACAAGTGCATTATATTCAAAATATGCTCTTTCAAGTGTCAAAGGCCAGCTATCCCCGACTACCCTTACATATGGTAAGGCCTGTTTAATAACTATTTTTCCCTTACTGCCAATAACTATAAATACCAAATTTAGATTCCCATCCCCTACCTCTGTGACGTTCCATTCAGAGAAATTAGTTCCTATTTGATCGGTTATAGCACTAATTTGCGAAAGTCTTTTTGGAAGT
Organism: uncultured Alphaproteobacteria bacterium; assembly: GCA_902614945.1. Lineage (GTDB taxonomy): Bacteria > Pseudomonadota > Alphaproteobacteria > Rhodobacterales > Rhodobacteraceae > CACIIZ01. The sequence goes on along the minus strand of CACMNE010000072.1, from coordinate 2,505 downwards.
TCCTCCAAAGTCAAAGCTGAGTAATTTTTATTCATAATTTTTTCTCCTCATCAGTTAGAATTTCGCTTCTGAATTCAACTTTGTCAATACGATTGACAATTATCAATTCAGTGATCAATATAAATATTTTATTAACTATTATTAAATGAGTGTTTATGAAAAAACCTGCCTGCCAAATTAAAGGTCTAGAAAAAGCATTTGGTCCAAACAAAGTTTTAAAAAACATAGATTTAGATCTTTTTCCCGGAGAAGTTACTGTCTTGATGGGAGCAAATGGGGCAGGTAAATCTACATTGGTAAAAATATTATGTGGAGTACATCAATCAGATGGTGGTTCAATTAATTTATTTGGAAAATCTTTTAAACCAAAAAAACCTTTAGAGGCATTTGATGAAGGAGTAGTTACCGTTCACCAATCAATAAATGATGGTGTTATTCCTGATTTGGATGTTGCTTCAAATTTGATGTTAGACCGTCTTACCGACAAAAAGTCTGGTTTTTTTATAAGTGAAAAAAACCTAAGAATTGAATCAGAGAAGATTGCAGAAATAATGGGGTTATCATTTGATAGTAAAAAACCTGTTTCTGAGCTGGGTGTAGCGGATCGTCAACTAATAGCAATTGCAAGAGCAATGGCACGAAACCCTAAAGTCTTGATACTTGATGAACCAACTTCCTCTCTTTCAGCTAAAGAAGCTGATAGATTATTTAAATTAGTAGATAGATTAAGAAGTACAAATGTAGCAATTCTATATATCTCACATAGAATGTCTGATATTAGACAAATTGCTGATAAGATAATTTGTATGAGAGACGGTTCTATATCTGGAACATTTGCTAAAAAACCATTGGACTATGAGGGTGCAGTTACTGCAATGATAGGTCATAAAATGACTGAAGTTAATGTTAAAATACCTGAAAAAGGTAAAGAAATTTTATGTTTATCAGATTTAAGATTAGATAAAGAAAGTTTAGAAATTAATCTTAATATTTACCAAAATGAAGTAGTTGCTGTAACGGGGCTTTTGGGAAGTGGTAAAACTCAACTAGCCTCAATCCTGTTTGGTGTAATGAAACAATTTAGTGGTAAAGTTTATTTAAACGGAAATATTTACTCTCCTTCAAGTCCATTAGAAGCAATTAAATTAGGTGTTCACATGAGCCCTAAGGATAGATCATCAAATGCTGTAATTAAAGATTTTGATATTGAAAGAAATTTGACAATTCCCTTTTTGAATGATTACTCTTGGTTATCCTTGCTTAAATTTAATTCATTAAAAAATGTTGCAAAAGAAACAATAAGTGACTTAGGAATTGTGTGTCAGTCAGAAAATGATGATATTGAAACCCTTTCAGGTGGAAATCAACAGAAAGTTGTTGTTGGTCGTTGGTTATTACAGAATTGTAGTCTTCTTGTACTAGATGAGCCATTTCAAGGAGTTGATATTAAAGCCAGAAGGGACATTGGCAATCATATAAGAGAAACCTCAAATAATAGAGCTACCATTGTTTTTGTTGCAGAATTAGATGAAGCTCTTGAAATTGCAGATAGGGTTTTAGTTATGAATGAGAAAAACTTAGTTGGCGAACATATCAATAGAAATGTCGACATTAACAAAATTTTAGTAGAAATAGCTGGTCAGGGTACATTAGGTGAGCTTGGTAGGTGATAAATGAACAATGAGTTTGGAATGAGAGAATTTTCTATAAAATATGGATTTCTTGTATTATTAGCTGGTTTAATCTTGTTCTTTTCTATTTTTGCAAGCGGATTTGCTGGCCCACGTTCTGCTGTCTTTATTTTTCAGTCGGTTGCCATTACAGGAATTTTAGCATTAGGTGTAACGTGTACTTTAGTTGTTGATGGTTTTGATCTCTCAATCGGATCAGTTGCTACTTCTTCATTAATGATGTCTGCCTATATGCTTGTCATATTAGAACAAAGTGCTTTTGTTGCTGTTGTTGCATGTTTGTTAATGGGTGCTTTTGTGGGTCTTATCAATGGGTTATTAATAGTAAAAATGAAAGTACCCGATTTGTTAGCAACGCTAGGAATGATGTTTTTATTAATTGGTTTGCAAAGAGTTCCTACGGAGGGCAGATCAATAGCTACAGGAATGAGATTGCCCTCTGGAGAAGTTGCAGATGGAGTTTTTCCAGCTAGCTTTTTATGGATTGGAAGACATCGATTTGATGTTTTTCTAGAGAAATTAATACCAGTTCCAGTTGTTATTTTTTTAGTGGTTGCCTTAATCATCTGGATATTTTTAGAACTTACTCGTCACGGAAGATTAATGTATGCAATTGGTTCAAATGAAAGGGCTGCCTCATTGGCAGGCACAAATGTAAATTATTATAAAATTTTAGCCTATGTTATTTCTGGTATCACTGCCTCTATTGGAGGATTGCTTTTATCTGCGAGGCTTGGAAGAGGGGATATTGCCTCAGGAAATAATCTTTTATTGGATAGTGTCGCAGCGGCGCTTATAGGTTTTGCTGTACTTG
>CACMNE010000071.1:0-3599 GCA_902614945.1 uncultured Alphaproteobacteria bacterium | reverse complement strand
TATAGGAGATAAACTATGAAAAAATTACTATCAGCAATTATTGCTTCTACAGTGTTATCAACCGCTGCATTTTCAGGCGGTCATTCAATATCTGAGTTTCGTATTGGGATCCTTGGAGGTGAAAACGCACAAGACCGTATGACAAATAATGAATGTTTTCGTCAAAAAGCTGAAGATTTGCTGGGCGTCCCATCAAAAATATTTGCACCAGCTGATTACGATGGGGTGATTCAAGGTCTTTTAGGAGGTACTATTGATATGGCTTGGCTGGGTGCATCAGGCTATGCTAAAACCTATATTTCAGATCCAGAAGCAGTAGAACCAATCGTAGTTGCAGTAAATATGGACGGTGGCTATGGTTATTACTCAGTTGGTTTTGCAAGAAAGGATAGCGGGATAAAGTCACTTGATGATATGAAGGGAAAAGTTTTTGGTTTTGGTGATCCAAATTCTACATCGGGGTACTTAATACCATCTATTGAAATACCACAAGCCACCGGTGCAACCATGGACTCTGGTGACTATTTTGGTGAAGTTAAGTTTACCGGTGGCCATGAGCAGACAATTGTTGCAGTAAATAATGGCGATGTAGACGGAGGTGTTACCTGGGCTGATGGGCTTGGTGATTGGGAAGACGGTTACAATGCTGGTGCATTAAGGAAAGCGGTAGATGCTGGTCTGGTAGATATGAATGATATGGTCCAGATTTGGAAGTCAAAGCCAATTCCAGAGGGGCCAGTTGTTTTAAGAAAAGATCTTCCAGCAGACGTAAAGGTTAAGATTACAGCTCTAACAGCGAGTTTACATTCAATGGATCCTGAATGCGCTTACGGGGTATTTGCCGGTGAAAGATTAGGAGTTATGCCTATAGGTCATGAGGCATACGAAATCATCGTGGAAGCACGTAAGTTAAAATCTAAGTAAAAAGTAAAATTTTATCGGTAGGCCTACTTTAATGAGGCCTACCGATTCTTTAGGAATGTAATGTCTGAAATAACCTCAACTCAAAAATACGAAGCAGAATATTTCGAGCTTATAAAAAAACGCCGCACATATAGCGCTATTCTACTTGGCGTTTTTATCGTTCTTATGATATCCGGCTTTAATGTTGTAGACGATAGAAATGCAGGCAGCTTTTGGGCGGGTATTACAAGTATCTTCGACTTTCCCAGAGAAGTGATTTTAGAAGCTAGTGAAAAAATAGAAAAAATTCCTGGCCTTTTTGTAAAGTTCTTTCCATCCCTAATAGAGACGATTAACATCGCCGCTGCGGCAACTTTGGCAGCATCAATATTCGCTATATTTTTGTCAATGCTCGCCACACAGGGCATGGCTAAGTGGCCTCGGCTCATTCCTGTTTTTAGACGTATCTTAGATATAATGAGAGCCATTCCTGATTTTGTGATAGCACTTATATTAATTTTTATACTTGGTGGTGGCCCGGTCCCCGCCATGATTGCCATTACCTTTCATACGACAGGAGCGCTTGGAAAATTATTTTCAGAAGTCAACGAAAATGCATCACTTCAACCCCTTGATGGATTATCCTCAGTGGGTGCTAGTTGGATGCAAAAAATGCTACTCGGCATCCTCCCTCAAGTATCTCCAAACTATTTTAGTTATGCCCTATTACGGTTTGAAATCAACATTCGTATATCTGCTATTCTAGGTTTTGTTGGTGCCGGTGGAATTGGGTATGATTTAAAAAATGCTATCTCGTGGGGTAAAGGTCGGTATGACGAAGCTGGAGCTATTTTCATACTTTTATTTGTAACCATTGTTATTGTTGATCAGCTGTCTGGTATATTTCGAGATCGTTTGACACACGGGAAAAAATCTGAGGGCTTGCTATGAGTACAAATAATATAGAGACCCTCAAATCGAATGTTAACAAGCTTTTTTATTTTAAACGTGCTTGGGCATTTGGTATTCCAATAGCTATTTTAGCATACTTCACGTATGTTTTTATTTCCTTCGATATCTTAGGCCTGAGTGAGCGAGGGTCCCTAAAAAACGCAAAAAGCTTAGTTGGGGACATGTATAGCCATAAAGTGCATGTCACTCGTGATAACCGAAAAGGCGATATTTCTATCTCAATTGAAGGTGAAAAAAAAGGTAGATATCCATCGGGAGAAGCACCGGAATGGATAGAATTAGGTAGCACAAGTAAAATAAATCTCGGCAACGGGCATTTGATCTATTTTGGTGAAAAAGATGTTGTATATGAGGTACCTAATTACGGTAGAATTTGGGCTGAACCCGGTTTAGGTGGTGTAGAGGCGGAATACCCCAATGGGCCGTTGCCAGAATGGATAAATCAGTCAAAAAACCGAGTTACTATTACAACAGAAGCAGGTCGCCTCACAATTACCCGAAATCGTACAGAAGTATTCAGATATTTTTATGGCTGGGAATTATTCTTCTTTACACTGGACAGCCAATATCATGGGAAAAATATATCTGAATTAACCTCACTAGCATTTAATGGCGAGCTACCAAAGATAATGAGAGACTTTTGGTATAATAAGATGTGGAGACACAGCGATGTTGCTTGGGCGATAGGTGAAACTATCCTAATGGCTTTTTTGGGAACATTTGGAGCTGCCTTGGTAGCATTCCCTCTTGCGTTCTTGGCAGCAAAAAACATTACGCCCTTAGCACCCGTCAGGTTTTTCTTCCGTCGTATTTTTGATTTTACCAGAGGCTTAGATCATTTGCTATGGACGATAATCTTAGCACGAGCTTTCGGGCCGGGACCACTAACAGGAGCCTTAGCTATGGTAGTTACTGACACAGGAACATTTGGAAAGCTATTTTCAGAGGCAATAGAAAATGTAGATAAAAAACAGATAGACGGAGTACAATCAACTGGAGCACGAAATATTCAACGCTATCGTTTCGGAGTTATTCCCCAAATTACCCCAGTTTTGCTAAGTCAAATTTTATATTACTTCGAATCAAATATTCGTGGTGCAACTGTCATCGGTGCGATGGTAGGCGGGGGTATAGGCTTGATGCTTACTCAGGCAATTATTACTCAAAGTAACTGGGAAGAAGTTACTTATTACATTATATTGATAATATTACTCGTCACAGCTACTGATTGGCTATCAGGGAAATTGCGTCAGCGATTAATCAAAGGTTCACTTAACAATTGAATATTGAATAATAATAGGCTTTGGTTTTGGGGTGCCATCAATGATATGTCTTAGGTGTGGGTGTCATGATTGTTATATCCAACACTCTTAAAGGTTGCTATTTAAAAAAAACTTTCTTTTTTTTATGTTTTTTTACAGTATCTGAATATGAAAAAATATTTTGCTGAATTTATAGGTACCTATTTTCTTTTATCCACTGTGGTTGGATCAGGAATAATGGCAGAAAGGTTATCTATGGGAAATGATGCAATTGCCCTTTTAGCAAATGCAATTGCTACAGGTGCTACTTTGATAGTTTTTATAAGCATTTTTATAAATATCTCAGGAGCTCATTTTAATCCTGTAGTTTCAATAATTATGTATTTAAGGAACAAAATTAAATTTAATCAAACAATCTTTTTCATTAGTGTTCAAATTTTGGGAGGCATTTTAGGAGTTTGG
>CACMNE010000070.1:0-3620 GCA_902614945.1 uncultured Alphaproteobacteria bacterium | reverse complement strand
CCTGATGGTAGTGGTGTTGATTTATCAAACATCAAAATGTCAATGAATCCTTTTGATGAAATAGCACTTGAAGAAGCTATAAGGATTAAAGAAGCTAATAATGCTGAAGAAATAATTGCTGTATCAATTGGTCCAGAGCAATCTCAAGAAACTTTAAGAACTGCTTTAGCTATGGGTGCTGATAGAGCTATTTTGATCATTGCAACTGACGATGTTAATTGTGATATTGAACCATTAGACGTGGCAAAAATTTTACACGCTATAGTAGTTGAAGAAAAAATTGATTTGGTTTTATGTGGAAAGCAAGCCATTGATAATGATATGAATGCAACAGGACAAATGCTTTCAGCTTTGATGGGCACATCTCAAGCTACTTATGCATCAAAAATAGAATTAAATACAAATAAAGCCACTGTAACTAGAGAAGTAGATGGAGGTTTACAAGTAATAGAAGTATCTTTACCAGCAGTAATCTCAGTAGATTTAAGACTAAATGAACCGAGATATGCAAGCCTTCCTAATATTATGAAAGCAAAAAGAAAACCTTTGGAGCAAAAAACTCCAGAAGATTTTAATATTCAAATTAAAAATAGGTTGGAGATTTTAGAAACAAAAGAACCCCCTGAAAGACCGTCCGGAATTAAAGTTTCTTCCGTAGATGAGCTTATAAAAAAACTTAAAAACGAAGTAGGAGTAATTTAAAATGACAGTTTTAGTAATTGCTGATATCGTAAATAATGAACTTTCTATTGACCTAACTGGGAAAACTGTAAATGCAGTTAGTAGTTTAGGAGATGTTACTATACTTTGTGCTTGTGAAGATGCGGCAAGTGCTTCTAATGAAGCTGCTAAAATCAAAGGTGTAAATAAAGTCCTTAATATAAGTAATGTACTTTTTAAAAATGGTTTGGCAGAGCCTATGTCGGCCCTTATAGTTGAATTATCTGAAAATTATGATTTCATTGTTTCTGCTGCTAGTGCTTTTGGAAAAAATATATTACCTAGGGCAGCTGCATTAATGGATGTCATGGTAATAACAGACATTTCAAGAATTATAAATGAAGATACTTTTGAAAGACCTATATATGCAGGAAACGCTCTTCAAACTGTAAAGAGTAGTGATAAGAAAAAAATTCTTAGCATAAGAACTGCTAATTTCGAGGTACCAGATCTTTCGAATAATGCTTCTATATTAAATGCCAACTGCTCTATTTCTGAAAATAAAATGTCTTATTGGGTCGAAGATAAAATCCAAGAAAATGATAGACCTGAACTAACTTCAGCAAAAATAGTAGTTTCTGGAGGAAGAGGTATTGGAAGTGAAGAAAATTTTGAGATAGTTGAAAAATTAGCGGGTAAGCTTGGTGCTGCTGTTGGAGCTTCTAGAGCTGCTGTAGATTCAGGCTTTGCACCTAACGACTGGCAAGTAGGTCAAACTGGAAAGGTGGTTGCACCAGAGCTTTATGTTGCAGTAGGAATTTCAGGTGCTATACAACATTTAGCTGGAATGAAAGATAGCAAAGTGATAGTAGCTATTAATAAAGATGAAGAAGCGCCTATTTTTCAAGTTGCAGATTTTGGTTTGGTTGGGGATTTATTTAATATTGTCCCCGAATTAACTAATAAAATTTGAACTAATGTAATATTCCAATGAATAACAATATTAAGCTTATAGGAGTAGTTGGAGCAGGACAAATGGGGCTTGGTATTGCGCAAGTTTTTGCCACCTCTGGATTTGATGTTTTGATAAACGATAATAATAAAGTCTCTTTATCAAATTCTTCTGAAGTAATTAAAGCAAATTTGAAAAAGGCTATAGATAAAGGCAGATTGCATAAGAATGCTGGCATATCTTCCGTTAAAAAGATCAAATCAGAATTTGATATTTCTCAGCTTGGTAAATGTGATTTAATAATCGAAGCTGCGACAGAAGATGAAAAAATTAAGCATGAAATTTTTAAGGATTTAATACCTCACCTCCAACCCCATACAATCCTCACCTCAAATACCTCATCAATTTCAATAACAAGGTTAGCGGCTAGAACCGATCGACCTGAAAAATTTATGGGCTGTCATTTTATGAAACCTGCACCAGTTATGCAGTTAGTAGAGTTAGTAAGAGGTATAGCTACAAATGAAGAAACTGCAAATTGCTTAAAAGATCTGGTAAAAAAGATTGGTAAAATCTCTACTAATTCAGAAGATTTTCCTGCCTTCATTGTAAATAGAATACTTATGCCGATGATTAATGAAGGAATATATGCACTTTATGAAGGTGTAGGTACTGTTGAAAGTATTGATAATTCTATGCGTTTAGGTGCTAATCATCCAATGGGACCGTTGGAGCTTGCAGATTTTATTGGTCTTGATACTTGCTTAGCAATTATGAACACTCTTCATGACGGTTTAGCTGATACAAAATATCGTCCATGTCCATTGCTAGTTAAATACGTAGAGGCAAATTGGTTGGGAAGAAAAAATAAAATAGGTTTTTATAATTATAAAGGAGAAAAACCGGTACCAACTAGATAGAGAAAATTAAATACCCTCTCCAAAATAATTATTGACTAAACTTTTTAATTTTTCTTCCAAAACCTTTTCATCTTCACCCGTAATTTTTATAGATATTACTGATCCCTTTTCTGCTGCTAAAGTAAGTAATCCCATTATTGAATTTCCAGGAACTACCAAGTTATCTTTGGTAACTTCTACAAAAGATTTATAGCTGTCTACAACAGCTGCAAATTTTGCAGATGCTCTAGCATGCAAACCTCTTTCATTAATAATTTTTAACTTAAGTTTTATAGTAATTTTTTTACCTATTTTTAAATTTAAATTACTTAAATTGAAAGATCTCTATGATTAGAAAGAACATTATGGCCTTCACTATTTAATTTATTCCTTAACATATTTACAAAAACTACAGAACGATGTTGTCCTCCTGTACAGCCAAATCCAATTGAAAATTGGCTTTTCCCTTCTTTTTGAACTTGAGGAATCAAAAAATTGATCAAGCTTAATACTTTTGAAAAAAATATTTTAAATTCTCTAGAACTAGATAGAAAATCTTGAACTTTTTTGTCACGACCATCTAATTTTTTTAAGTGTGAAATCCAGTAGGGATTTTTCAAAAACCTACAGTCGAAAATCATATCAAAATTTCTAGGTAATCCATTTTTATAGGAAAACGATTGTATTAATATGCTAAATTTTTTTATTTTTGTAATTGATAAATTATTTAGCAATTTTTCTCTAAGATCTGCAGGACTATAATCAGTTGTATCAATGATAATATTAGCAAAATCTTTTATAGGTTTCAGATACTCCATTTCTTCAGCTAATGCCTCTGATAAAGATTTAACTCCAGACAATGGATGACTCCTTCTAGTTTCATTAAATCTTTTTAAAAGTTTATTTGAATCACAATCTAAAAAGATTATTTTAACTACCATTTTTTTATACTTTGAAAGAAGTTTTCTTAAGTTTTCAGGAGAAAATTCTCTTGTTCTTATATCTACCCCTAATGCTAAGTTTTTATTTCTCGTTTTACTCAAAACTAAGCTATCTATCATGGATATTGGTATGTTATCTACTGATTCAAAACCAACATCCTCAAAAAC
>CACMNE010000069.1:0-3654 GCA_902614945.1 uncultured Alphaproteobacteria bacterium | reverse complement strand
AACTTTTGAAAACTTAGCTAGAAATCCAAAAGAAAAATTTAGAATACCCTTAAGAGAGGCAATTATTAATGAAGTTGACCCAACCTTAAGAGAGAAAATGGAAAGATTTGAAAAACTACTTACTGTTAAATTTGAAAAAGATATTCAAAAAAGAATAGATGCAATTTTGTCTTTTAAAAATGATCTTGGTATTGATGTAAGAGGAGCTCTAAACCAATTACTAGAAACTACACTAGTGGTTAAGAAAGAAATTCCAGAGGGTACTAATGTATCCCAAATACTAATCCCAGAATTTGGATATTTAAAAAATTCGATAGAAAATTTTAAAACCTTTATAGATGATCAAAAAAAATCCAAATTTACTGATACTGATGCATATGGAATACTTGTTAACAAAAACATTGCGCCAGCCCCAATATCTAACGATAAAATTAAAGAAATTTTATCTTCTCAACTTGAACAGGGGTTTATTGATTTAGAAGAAATAAAAACTCTTAATTCGTTAAATGGAAGATTAAAAGTTTTTAATGAGCTTGTAAGAGAAGGAATAGTAGAAAAAGGAATAAGCATTGAAGAAATGACCTTATTGGTAAAACAATATAAGTATTTTTATGAATATGTTGAGCCATCAAAAGAGATAACCGATACCGTTTCAATCACTCTAAATTCAATAAATAAAAAAGTGGGGGTTTTTCAATTTATAGATCTTACTATAGAAGGTATCAGTTTGGCTTCAATTTATTTTCTTGCCGCTATTGGTCTAGCTATAACTTTTGGAGTAATGAGAGTTATTAATATGGCTCATGGTGAATTCATTATGATGGGAGCATATTCTGGCTATGTTGTTCAACAATTTATTACAAATTACACTATTTCTATTCTTATATCTATTCCAATAGCTTTTTTGATTACCTTTTTTGCTGGTGTAATAATGGAAAGGCTAGTTATTAGAAAATTATACAAACGACCTCTCGAAACTCTTTTAGCTACATTTGGGATAAGCATAGCTCTTCAACAACTTGCAAAAATAATTTTTGGGACTCAAGCAAGACCTTTAACTTCTCCCTCATGGTTAGATGGTTCTCTCGTTATAAATGAAATTATATCAATAAGTTGGATTAGAGTAGCTATTCTATTTTTAAGTATTATTTTTACACTCATATTAGTTCTTATCTTAAATAAAACTCGCTTTGGTCTTGAAACAAGAGCAGTTACACAAAATCCTAAAATGGCAGCAAGCATGGGAGTAAATCCAGAAAGAATTAATATGTTAACTTTTGGTCTTGGTTCAGGAATAGCAGGTATAGCTGGTGTTGGAATAGGTCTTTATGCAAAAGTAACTTCTGAACTTGGTGCTGATTATATTGTTCAAAGTTTTATGACCGTAGTTGTAGGCGGAGTGGGGAGCATATGGGGCACACTTGCTGGAGCAACTTTGATAGGTTTTCTTCAAAAAGGTATTGAATGGTTTAACCCTTCAAACACTTTAGCAGCTCAAACCTACATGATAATTTTTATAATAATTTTCATTCAATTTCGTCCTAAAGGGATTATCGCATTAAAAGGGCGAGCAGCTGGGGATTAAAGACTAATGTTAAAATTAATTAAAACAATGGATTTTAAAACTATATGCTTTTGCTTATTCTTTATTCTATTTTCGCTAATTATAACCTTATTAAGTGATTTAATATTTGGAAGTATTTCTACAAGTTTTGTTAAAGTTTTAGGTAAAACATTAATGCTTTGCTTGGCTGCAATAGCACTAGATCTGGTTTGGGGATATTGCGGTATTCTATCTCTTGGTCATTTTGCTTTCTTTGCATTAGGAGGTTACCTAATTGGAATGTGGCTGATGTATGAAAGAACAAAAGAAATTATTATTCAAGCCTTTGCAGATCAACTCTTACCCCCTACCCCTTCAGAAATAAAAGAAGCCATTGGAATTCAGATATTTGGAGTTGTTGGTGGGTCAGAAATTCCTTCAATATGGATATTTGCTGATTACTTATTTATACATTTGTTTCTCATAATATTTATACCAGGCCTTTTAGCATTAATTTTTGGATGGCTAGCATTTAGATCTAGAGTTACAGGTGTATATCTTTCAATACTAACTCAAGCTATGACCTTAGCTCTTTCCTTATATCTACTTCAAAATGATAGTGGATTGAGAGGAAATAATGGTCTTTCAGGTCTTCAAAATATTCCAGGCTTTACAAGTTTTCCACAGAGTATAATCTCAATTCTTTTTTTATGGGCATCGACTATAGCTCTTATTTTAGGTTTCATAATAGCTACTTTTATAACAAAGTCTAAATTAGGAAAGCTTTTACAAGGAATAAGAGATGATGAAGATAGAATTAGGTTTTTAGGATACAATGTAGAGACATATAAGTTATTTGTATTTGTAATATCGGCAATAATGGCAGCTATAGCTGGTGCACTTTATTATCCTCAAGCTGGCATTGTAAACCCTACTGAGTTAGCTCCAATTGCTTCAATTTACTTAGCTGTATGGGTTTCTATAGGGGGAAGGGGAAAATTAATTGGCGCTGTAATTGGGGCAGCTTTTGTCTCATTAATATCTAGTTTCTTTACAAGTGGACAAATACCAGATTTAAACCTTGGTTTTATAATAATTTCGTGGGTCGATTGGTGGCTTATTATTCTAGGATTATCTTTTGTAATAGTTACATTATTTACCCCAGGTGGATTAATAAGTGCTTTTGAGAATATCTATAAAAGGTCATTTGGAAAATGAGTGATATTTTAGAAGTAAGAGGAATTTCTGTTTCTTTTGATGGCTTTAAAGCAATTAATAATCTAAGTTTCTCTATAGGACAAAATGAACTTAGAGCAATAATTGGTCCTAATGGTGCGGGAAAAACCACTTTAATGGATATTATTACTGGTAAAACAAAACCAGATATAGGAGATATCCGGTGGGGAAAAAATAATATTTCTTTAATTAAAAAATCAGAAACTCAAATTGCTCAATTGGGTGTGGGTCGCAAATTTCAAAAACCTACAGTTCTGGAATATCAAACTGTAGAAGAAAATCTAATGATCTCATTAAAAAATAGTAGGGGTTTCATTCAAACTTTAATTTATAAATATACTAAGGAAGAATTTACAAGGGTAAATAAGGTAGCAAAATTAATAAAACTTAACAAAATATTAAACAAAATAGCAGGGGAACTAAGTCATGGTCAAAAGCAATGGTTAGAAATAGGGATGCTCTTGGCACAAGATCCAAGTTTACTTTTAGTAGATGAACCTGCTGCAGGAATGACAAATTCAGAAAGAACTGACACTGCTATCCTTCTTAAAGAATTATCTAAAACAAGATCTGTTGTGGTTGTAGAGCATGATATGGATTTTATAAGGCAATTAAATTGTAAAGTTACAGTGTTACATGAAGGTTCAGTATTAGCAGAAGGAAACTTAAATCATGTTTCAAAAGATAATAAAGTAATAGAAGTATATCTTGGGAGATAAAATTGTTTTCTTTAAAAAATGCGAGTCTTCATTACTCTAAATCTCAAATACTATATAATATTTCATTTAAAGCAAAAGTTGGTGAAATTACTACAGTAATTGGACCAAATGGAGTAGGTAAAACCTCTTTATTAAGATTGCTGTCTGGAACACATC
>CACMNE010000068.1:0-3672 GCA_902614945.1 uncultured Alphaproteobacteria bacterium | reverse complement strand
ACAACTTGCCAGTGATAATATTATATCTGATCAAGGAAATAATTTAACATTTCATGATGCACTAGATGATACCAGAGCAACTATAGGCATAGCCAAAATAATTAAAAATAAAGCGCCTATTTTATGGGAGTCAGGTTTAAAAACGATGAGTAAAATTGAAGCTCATGATTTTATCAAAGAGGAAGAATTTGTAATTTCAGCAGAGTTTTATTTTGGATTGACGCGGTTCTATGTAGTTTCTTATATCTGCGAAGATACAAATGGTAATATAAAAGCTTTTGATTTAAGGAATGACCCTAAACAATTTATGAGATTAGGAGATAATGAATTTAAAGAAATTATAAATAATACCACTCCTAAAATATTGAGAACTGTTACCAAGAATAAGCATCCAATTCTTATGAAAGGTGAATTTGCAAATGCAGTTATTGGGTATGAGACTGTTGGTTTTGACGAATTAAAAAGGAGAGCTAAATTTCTTAGTGAGAATAATGAAATATTATCTAAACTAAGGAGATTTATTATGGATGACCAAAAAGAATATAAAATAGATCAACTGGATAAAGAGCCTGAAGAATCTATATATGCATATGGATTCGCTAATAAATCTCAAAAATTGTTAATGCAAGAATTCCATGAAGAAACTTGGGAAAAAAAGCTTGAAATTTCAAAAAGATTTATTGATCTCGCAACACAAGACTTTAATTCAATTCAGAGAGGAAAAATTTATAGTGAATTTTCAAAAATATTATTATTTGAAGAAAATCAAAACATTTTAGAAAAAGATGAAAAGGCGAGAATAAAAAAAAAATTAGCAGATAGAGTTTTTTATCCTGATACCGATACAGTTAAATCACCATGGAATAATATTAATAGAGCATTTATGGAAATAGAAAATCTTGGAGCCAAACTTGAAGATGAAGGAAAGGTAGAAGATTTAAAATTTTTATATAAAATAAAAGATCTTTTAGAAAATATTGAAAATGAATTTAAATAACCTTATTTAAGTACTATAATACAATTTAACCCGGGATAATATTATGGCAATTACACAAGTAACAGATGAAAATTTTGATGACAAAGTGATTGGATCAAAACTACCAGTTGTTGTTGATTTTTGGGCTGAGTGGTGTGGACCTTGCAAACAAATAGCTCCTGCCCTGGAAGAATTAGCATCCGAGTATGAAGGTGAAATTACAATAGCCAAGGTAAATGTTGATGAAAATCCAGTATCACCCAGTAAATTTGGCGTTCGTGGGATACCTGCATTATTTCTATTTAAAAATGGTGTAATGGTGTCTTCTAAAGTTGGCGCTTCTCCGAAAGCTTCTTTGCAAAGTTGGATTGAAGAAAATAAATGATAATTATTGAATTATTTATTTTTTTCCAGAAATGAACCTACTAAATAAAGTGATCCCGTAATCAGTATTATTTTTGGAATATATGTTTTTTCATTGTATACAATTTGTAATGCCTTTTCCAGACTTCCAGTGACTTGAGAATTAATATCAAGAGACTTAGTTTTTTCCAAAATATCTTTGGCATCGTATGAGTTTTTTTGTTGAGGTATTTTAATTGCAATTAATTTGTGAATATATGGTTTTATTGGCTTAAGAAAACCTTCAACGTCCTTATTGTTCATCATTCCTAGTATGATATAAATTTTAACCTTTTCGAAATTTTTCACCCATTTTGATAATGCTATTCCCGCTGATTTATTATGACCACCATCTAAAAATACTTCTCCATTTGGTTCTGAATTTTTAGGTATTAATTTACCTTTTTCTATTTTCTGTAATCTTCCTTGCCAAGAAACCTTGGTTAACGCATCAACTAGGTTTTTTTTTCTACATTTTAATTCTATAAGTGCAGCAATTGAAACTGAGGCATTTTCTATTTGATGGATTCCATTAAGCAATGGGATTGGAAGTTTTATTTTTTTTCTTTTTGTTATAAATAAAAAATAATTTTTACAGTATTTTGCCTTAAAATCATTTCCATATATATATGTTTTACAATCAACCTTATTTGCTTCATTTTTTATAACTTTTAGGGCAGCATTTTTTTGTTTTGAAATAATCACTTTTGAATTCTCTTTAATGATACCACTTTTTTCAAAGGCAATTTTTTTTATGTTATTACCTAAAAATTCCTGATGATCCATAGAAATTGGAGTTATAATGCTTAATAATGGACTTTTAATAACATTGGTAGAATCCAATCTACCTCCCAATCCAACTTCTAAAATTGTCCAATGAGCTTTTTCTCTTGAGAATGCTAAGAAAGCAACTGCTGTTATTAGTTCAAAAAAACTCAGGTCATTGTTACCATTGGCTTTTACACATTTCTCTAATAAGACATTAAAGTGTTTTAAGTCAATTTTTTTTCCAGCTATTAAAATTCTTTCTGTTATGTCTACTAAATGTGGTGAAGTAAACACGTGTACTTTATCACCTCTGGACTCTAGTCCTGCTTTTATAAATGCTACTGTAGAACCTTTTCCGTTTGTACCTGCAATATGAATTACAGGAGGTAAGGATTCATGAGGATTTCCAATTTTTTTTAAAAGCTTTGAAATTCTTAATTTATTTAAACCCAATCTTTTTGGGAAATTATTTAAGATTTTTTTACAATAGTTTTTTTCTTTTACATTAACTAAATTTGACAGTGCATAAAATTCCTTTTTTATTTAAAAAGTATATAAATCAAGAATTGATTTCGTCTATATCTTTTTTAATATCACCTCTGATAGCACGAGGTTTTTTCATAAGTATATGTAATAAAAGTATAAGTTCATCCCTTATTTTGTCCCTACTAGTAACCATATCAATCATACCATGATCAAGTAAATATTCGGATTTCTGAAAACCATCAGGTAATTTTTCGCCAATTGTTTGTTCTATTACTCTGGGACCTGCAAAACATATAAGTGCGTTTGGTTCTGCAATTGTTATATCTCCTAGCATTGCATAAGAGGCAGTAACACCTCCAGTGGTGGGATTTGTTAAGACTACAATATAGGGTAATTTTGCTTCTCTTAATGATTGAATAGCAACAGTGGACCTTGGCATTTGCATAAGAGAAAGAATACTTTCTTGCATTCTAGCTCCACCAGCTGCTGCAAACATTACAAAAGGTGTTTTAAATTTTATACAATTATTTACTCCTGCAATTATACTATTACCTACTGACATGCCCATTGATCCACCCATAAATAAAAAATTTTGAACGGCTACAGTTACTTTTAATCTACCTATATCTCCAACAGTCAGTAGCATGGCGTCTTTTTCACCAGTCTTCTTTCTTGTTTCTTTCATTCTATCCGTATATTTTTTTGTATCTTTAAAATCTAAAGGATCCTCGATAACATCTTCATAATCAATTCTTGAGTAAATACCACCATCAAAGAGGTTTAATAACCTTTCTTTAGGAGAAATAAGCATATGGTGTCCACATCCATTACATACACACAATGCATCTTTTACTTCCCTATGGAAAAGCATCATTCCACAATTTGGACATTTTTGCCAAAGATTTTCTGGCGTATCTTTTTTAGAAAAAATAGCGTTAATTTTAGGTCGAACGTAGTTTGAGATCCAATTCATTTTTTTCCTTCAAAAATATTTTTTTATAAATTTATAGAATAATTCAAAAACATATATACATTTATAA
>CACMNE010000067.1:0-3675 GCA_902614945.1 uncultured Alphaproteobacteria bacterium | reverse complement strand
TGCATTCGTTGTATCACTATCCGCAACAAAAGCTGATACATCATTCGCTGTCGCTGTAGCTCCTGAACTAACAACAAGATCATCATTTGTAGCTAAGTCTGTTATTGTATCACTACCTGAATCTACGTTGAAAGTATCGTTACCGCCGCCACCAGTTAAGCTATCATTATCTGCACCACCTGTGATCGTATCATTACCAGTTCCACCAGCAATGATATCATTACCAGCAGCTCCGGTAATAATATCATTACCAGTTCCACCTGTTAGATTATCTACACCAGCTCCACCAGTTATAGTAAATACTTCTGTTTGATTTGTTAAATCTACAGTTGATCCACTTGAATGAGCTAGAATGGTCTCAATATTAACTATTTTACTGTTATCTGTTAATGTATGAGTTCCCGTTGAAAGTTGAAGAGTATCATTCCCTCCATCTCCATCAAATGTATCATTATTTCCTGCACCCGCAGCTGCAATAGTGAATGTGTCATCTCCTGCATCACCTTTTAAGGTATCTGTACCTGCACCGCTAATGAGATTATACGATGCACTTCCACCTGCAGATGACATATCTATAGACCCACCCGCAGCTCTAGCGGTCAGATTTACTGTCCCTAAATTTGTAGTATCACTGTCAGCGACAAAAGAATTAATATTTATAGCATTAACAGTTGCACCAGAACTAACAACTAAATCATCACCAGTGGCTAAATCATTTACTGTATCAGTACCTGCATCAATGTTGAAAGTATCATTACCTCCACCACCAGTTAAACTATCATTATCAGCTCCACCTGTTATGATATCATTACCGGTTCCCCCTGCTATAATATCATTCCCTGCAGCTCCTGTAATAGTGTCTGCTCCAGAACCACCAGTTAAATTATCTACCCCAGCTCCACCAGTTAAAGTATAAGCACCAGAAGCAGAAAGATTCATATTAATAGTACCACCACCAGAAGCAGCACTTAATACAGCCGTTCCTGCATTACTAGTACCTGAGGTTGCTGTAAATGAACTAATATTTGTTGCATTAGCAGTCGCACCTGAACTGACCACTAAAATATCATTATTAATTCCAAGGTCTAATATAGTATCCGTACCTTGATCCACATTAAATGTGTCATTACCAGCACCACCAGTTAAACTATCATTATCTGCTCCACCTGTTATGGTATCATTCCCAGCACCGCCAGAAATAATGTCATTGCCAGCCGCTCCTGTAATTGCGTCAGCACCAGAACCACCTGTTAGATCATCAATAGCAGCTCCACCAACAATCGAGAAAGCTTCAGACTGCCCTGTTATATTTAAAGTAGATCCCGAAGAGTGAGCATTAATCGTTTCAAGGGAACTTATTTTTGCATCAACTGAAAAAGTATGATTACCATTAGATAAATTTAAAATGTCTGAACCTGTACCACCAATAATGGTATCACTATCCCCCGCTGTAGAGCTGAGAATTTCAAATGTATCAACACCAGACCCCCCAGTGACATTATCTACGCCAGAACCTAATTTGATAGTAAAATTTTCAGTTTGATTAGTTAATACAAGAGTTGATCCCGAAGCATGTGTTTCTATAGTTTCAATATTTGCTAATAATACTTCATTTGTTAATGAATGTGTTCCTGTTGATAGTTTTAAAGTATCAGAGCCAGCCCCACCGTTAATGGCGTCACTATTTCCTTCCCCTGATCCTTCAATTTGAAAAGTATCATTTTGAGAACCACCTGTTAAATTATCTGTACCAGCCCCACTTATTAAAGTATAAGTACCAGATCCAGTAACTGCACTAACATTAATATTTCCTCCTGATGATGAGGCGGTGAGAGTTGCTGTTCCAGCATTTGAACTGTCCGAAGTTGAAACAAAAGTTGTAACTCCTGTAGCATTTAAATTGGCACCAGAAGATACATTAAAAATATCTAATGTTGCTAAATCTGTAACAGTATCAGTTCCTAATGAAATATTGAAAGTATCAATTCCACTTCCACCGGTAAATGTATCATTACCAGATCCACCAGTAATGATATCAGCTCCAGAATTACCAATGACCGTAAACCCTTCAGTTTGACCAGTAAGATTTAATGTGCTGCCAGAGCTGTCTGTTTTAATTGTTTCAATATTTAAAAGGGAAGAATTATTTGAAAAATTGAAAGTACCTGATGATAACTGAAGAGTATCAGTATTCGTTCCTCCATCATAGGTATCTGAAGTTTGATGTCCAGCAGCACTGATTATAAATGTATCTTGACCAGTACCACCATAAAAGGAGTCTGCTCCTGATCCTCCAGTTATGTTATACCCTCCAGTAGCAGATAATCTCATGTCTATTGTAACACCAGAATTATCTGATCGAAGGTGTGCAACCCCAGCATTGCTGGAAGCGTTAGTCGCAACAAAACCAGATATATTAGAAGTATCCAGTACGGCACCTGAACTCACAATAAAAATATCACCGGTTGATAAATCAGTTACGGTGTCTGTCCCAGATAAAATATGAAAAGTATCTGAGGCTCCATTTCCTGTTATGTTATCATTTCCAGCACCACCTCTTATAACATCAACACCAGCAGCACCAACAATTGTGAAACCTTCAGATTGTGAAGATAAATTTAGATCTGTACCTGAATTATTTAGTGTTACTGACTCAATATTGCTGATCTTCGAATTATCACTAAAAATATGCGTACCTGCCGAAAGTACTAATGAATCAGTTCCGGTACCACCATTTAAAGTATCAGAATTAGCTTCGCCTGAAGCTACAACTGTAAATGTATCTACACCAGAACCTCCAGTTAAAATATCTGTTCCTGCTCCACCAATTAAATTAAATCCTCCAGAACCAGCACTACTTACATTAATGGTAGCACCGCCTGAAGCAGCTGTTAAATTAGCTGTGCCTGCATTAGTTGTACTGGAATTTGCGGTAAAACTGGATATATTATTAGCATTGGCTGTAGCACCTGATCCTACAATTAAAACATCATTAGAACTCAAATCTGTAATTGTGTCAGTTCCTCCACCCACATTAAAGGTATCGACCCCTTGCTCACCAGTGAGTGTATCATTCCCTGTACCACCCCTTAGAGTGTCATTACCAGCGCCTCCAAGAAAGATGAGGTTCTCAGTCTGACCCGAAAAATTTGTAACTGAACCTGATGCATGAGCTTTAATAGTCTCAATTCCAACAAGATTAGAGTTTCCGGCAATAGTATGAGTGCCTGCAGAGAGTTGAAGGATATCATTTCCAGAGCCACCATCTATAGTGTCGCTATTAGCTTCGCCAGAATTGATAACCGTAAAGAGATCATTTCCAGTACCACCTTTTAGGGTGTCATTTCCAGCTCCGCCGTAGATATTATAAGCTCCAGAAGAAGAAAGTGTCATATCTATTGTGGCATTTCCACCAGATGCATATATATTTGCTGTTCCTAAGTTAGATGTATCTGAAGTCGCAACAAATGCAAAAACATTTGTCGCATTAGCTGTTGCACCAGAGCTAACCTTTAATATGTCAGAAGTTGTTAAATCTGATATAGTATCAGTTCCTGCATCTACATTGAAAGTATCAGCACCTGCACCTCCAGATAGCTCATCATTTTCAGCTCCACCAGTTAGACTATCATTTCCGCCACCACCATATAGAAGATCAAAGCCTCCATCAGAGGT
>CACMNE010000066.1:0-3945 GCA_902614945.1 uncultured Alphaproteobacteria bacterium | reverse complement strand
ATCAAGAACTCCTGTACGTGAAGCAATACGTGCTTTAACTGCAATTGGATTAGTCCAAAATTCTGGAAGACAAGGCGCTAAAGTTGCACAAATATCAATTTCAATACTAATTGAAATGTTTGAACTGATGGCTGTTTTGGAAGGTATGTGTGCAAAATTAGCTGCAAGACGTGTAACAGAGGATGAACTTAAAGAAATGTATGCTACACATAAATTATTGGAAAAAACTTTTAAAACTGGAAATCATAAAGAATTTTATGATGTAAATTTGAAATTTCATGATCAACTATATAATGCATCTCATACTCAATATTTAGCAGAAGAAACATTACGCCTAAGAAGACGTCTTTCTCCATATAGAATGAGAGTAACTTTTCAACCTGGTCGTATGCGTTCAACACTTGGAGAACACTTTGAAATTTTAAAAGCTATTAATCAAGGTAATAGCCAAAAAGCAAAAGATGCAGCAAAATCTCACCTTCGACTCATAGGAAGTGACTTAGAGGATTTCATTGCTTCAGTTTCGAGCATATTGAAGAATTAATTATTAAATAATTTAGATAGCAATGGAAATTAATCAAAAAATACGGATAGGAATGCTTACACCATCTTCAAACTCTATTGTTGAACCTTGGTGCTATAAGATAATAGGAACTATAGAGAATACTTCGGTACATTTCGGAAGAGTTGAAGTACTATGGATTGATGATGATACAGCTAGCTTGTCACAATTTTATGATGAAAATATGATTAAAGGCTTTGATTTATTGTCTCATGTAAAACCAATGGTTTTAGGATGGAATGGTACTTCTGCATCATGGCTTGGTTTAGAACGAGATAGAGCTTTGATTGATGTAATAAAAAAAAGAACTGGTTGTCGAGTTGTTACATCTACTTTATCAATTATAGCGGCTCTTAAGGAGTTAAATGTAAGTAGAATTGGGCTTGTAACACCTTATGTTACTTCTATTCAGAAAAAAATAATTAATAATTTTGAGTTAGAGAAGTTGGAATGTGTTTCTGAGAGACATTTTAACATGACAGATAATTTTAGCTTTGGAGAAGTTTCTGAATCTAAAATAGCAAATGCTGCAGAAGATGTTATTTCAGAGGGAGCTGAAGCTGTAATCATTTTATGCACCAATTTAGCAGGCGCAGGTATTGTTTCCAATTTAGAAAAAAGAACTGGTGTACCGATATTAGATAGTATCGTTTTAACAATATGGGGCGCTTTTAGATCAATAGGACTAAATACAAATCCTCTTTATAATTGGGGGCCAGCCGTTTCAAAATTAATTAATAAATAATTTGCTTATAATTTACAACAATGATTTTTTTTTAAGCTAAATTAATATTAATTAACAAAATTTCTAATTTAATGTTGTAAGAATATGCAATTAATTATATTTTGAATACATTAGATAATATAAAGAATGCATTATTGGGCCTTGCATTCATATTTATACAGGCAGTCATTCATCAATAGGCCCCATTATAATGGAGTTAAAAATGGTTTACTTTATAAGAAAACTTCAGGCTACGGTTGCCTTCATTATCAGCTTTATTACTATAAGTTCAATAGCTTATGCAGATGATGTAATTACATTTGCAGAAGCTGATACTATAACCGGTGAAAGCTTAATAAATTTAATTGCTTTTGAAAGAGCAAAAGCTCGTGGAGTGAAAGCAGAAGCAATTTCTCTTCAGTCTGATGATCTAGTATTTCAGGCAGTTTTAAATGGACAAGTAGAAGTAGGTGTAGGTTCAGCTTACGCTGCTATGCAAACACTAGGGGCCAATGCACCAGTTAGAAATTTTTATCAACTAAAAAAACTTGGTTTTCTTTGTGTTGTTAACAAAGATAAAGTAAAAACTTGGCAAGATTTAGATGGGAAACCAATAACCATACATGCTCGTGGTTCAGGAACAGAAGCAATATCTTACTATATGGAAAAAGTTCATAACATTAAATTCTCTGAAATGAGTTTTGTTCCGGGTTCAGAAGTTCGTGGTGTTGCCTTAATGAAAGGAACTATTGACGCTACATTCTTAGATATAACAAATACAAGACTTGTACTTGCAAAGCATCCAGAAAAATTTAAAATTTTAGACCTTGGAGATGTTGATGGATCTGATAGCCTTTTATTTGCAAGATCAGATTTTTTAAAAGAACGCGCTGGTGATATGCAAATTCTTCTTGAAGAACTAATGCGATCTGCTCGTGAAATTAATGCAGACCCAACTTTACCAGCTAGATTACGTGAAGAAATGGGTCTTCTCCCTGATTTACCACAAGAACTTGTGGATGAAATCACACCATATTTCGAAACTGCAGTTAAGCAAGGAATGTTTGCAGAAGACGGTGGGGGCTTACCTGCTGCTCTTGGAGATTTTGACTTTCTAGTAGCATCTGGAGGACTAAAGGGACCAGCATCTAATTTAGATCCAGATAATTTTTGGAACTTCCAACTTTTGGAAAAGGCCAAAGCAGCTTTAAACTAGAGTTCGGCTGAAAAAATTTACTGTGGCAGAATATTCTGCCGCAGCTTCTTCGACTGAAATAGGAGCCAACTTTTTGGAAAAATCTAATAGCGATTCCCAAGCATCAATTAGTTCTGAAGAAAATACCATAAAATCTAATAGTAAAAATAATTTACTGATATGGAGAGTATTTTCTTTTTTTATTGTGTTTTCAATTTGGGAATTAGCAGGTAGAGCAGACATAAGTATTGCTTTTCCTCCATTTAGTAAAGTTTTAGTTGCATTTGTAGAAATGATTTTTTCTGGTGAGTTTTTTGTTGCCTATGCAGATAGTTTACCTCCACTTCTTACAGGCCTTTTTATAACCATTATTGGTGGAGTTATTATAGGAATAAGTATTGGGTTAGTTAGAAGCGCTGAATGGTTTATTATGCCATTACTTATAATATTTCAAACTGCTCCTGTTTCTGCACTTATTCCTATGCTAACTTATATTTATGGAATTAGTGATACGTCAAAAATAGTTGCTATTGTCATTTTAGGTATGCCACTAGTTGCTCTAAATTCTTATAAAGGTATTCAAGCAACTAACCCATCACTATTGGAAATGTCAAAAAGTTTTCTAGCATCACGACTTGATACAATACTTTTTGTAATACTTCCATCTGCTCAAAAAATGATATTTGCCGGTCTCCGACTAGGTATATCAGGTGCGTTCATCGGAATTGTTCTTGCAGAACTACTAATTACACCCACGGGTATTGGAGATCTTATAACTTACAACAGATTTATTGCACGCTATGACAAAATGTTTGCAACAATTGTTTCAATACTGGCGATAGCTGGTTTGACTTTAAGTCTTATGCGGGTATTTGAAGATTGGCTCTTTCCATCAGAAAAAAATAGTTAAATATATTCAGGAAAAAAGTAATGAAAACTGGTAATGATACAAATGAAATAATCTTAAATACTGAAGGTATTGGAGTAACTTATCAAGAGTCTATTATTGCCCTAAAAAATGTTTCTCTTAATGTACCAGCTGCAAAGCTCACAGCTATTTTAGGTCCAAGTGGTTGTGGAAAAACAACTTTGCTAAAAGTAATAGCAGGACTTATCGAACCTACTGCAGGAACTGTCAAAGTTCGAGGGAAAGAAATTGCTGGTCCTGGTCCTGACAGAGCACTTGTATTTCAAGACTTTGCTTTACTTCCATGGGCGACAGTTTTACAAAATGTTGGGTTTGGTCTAAGAGCTAGAGGTGTTTCCCAAAAAGAAAGAGAAGAAACTTCATTACACTACATAAAAGAAGTAGGACTCCTAGGATTTGAAGATAAATATCCTCATCAGCTATCAGGTGGTATGAGACAAAGGACAGGACTAGCACGTGCGCTTACAGTTAATTCAGATATACTATTAATGGATGAACCTTTTTCTGCAGTCGATGAACAGATGAGAAGAAAGCTA
>CACMNE010000065.1:0-4091 GCA_902614945.1 uncultured Alphaproteobacteria bacterium | reverse complement strand
TAATTTTAAGTACTTCACATTTACTAAATGATTTAATGCAATCATTAATACCCGCTTCCTATCCATTACTTAAAGAAAAATATGCATTATCTTTTATTCAAATTGGATTAATATCATTAACTTTTCAGATTTCTGGAGCTTTATTACAACCTGTATTTGGACTAATAACTGACAGAAAAGCTGCTCCTTACTCGCCAGTAATTGGTATGGTATTCACATTTTCTGGTTTAATAAGTTTAGCATTTGCGCAAAATTATCAAATAATTCTTATTTCTGTAGTTTTAATAGGTATTGGATCTTCAATATTTCATCCTGAAGCAACACGTATGGCTCGATATGCTGCAGGAAACCGTCAAGGACTTGCTCAAGGTATTTTTCAAGTTGGGGGTCAAACTGGTGGTGCATTAGGACCAATTTTTGCAGCAATTATTTTAGTTCCATGGGGATTATCATCACTTTCAATATTTGCTTCATTTGCACTTTTAGCAATGATTCTTTTAGTATGGATTGGGAGTAAACAGCATGAAATAAGCTTAGAGTTTTCTAAAATTCAGAAAGATAAAAAAAATAAAAATGAATTAAAAATTTTTTCACCAGTTACAATTTTCTTTAGTCTATCAATACTTATTTTTTTAGTTTTTACTAAAAACTTCTACACTGAAAGCTTTCGATCTTTTTATACTTTTTATCTTATTGAACATTTTGGGTTGTCTATTCAGGCATCACAATTGATGCTTTTTATTTTTCTATTTTCAGCTGCATTAGGAGTCTTAATAGGCGGTATTGTTGGAGATAAAATAGGTCGTTATTGGATTATAATGATTTCTATCCTAGGTCCATTACCTTTGACATTAATTTTACCTTATGCAGATTTATTTTGGACTGGTATTCTTACAATATTAATCAACCTTATTATGGCTAGTGCATTTGCCTCAATACTAATTTATGCAATTGATTTATTACCAACTAGAATTGGATTGATAGGTGGTTTATTTTATGGTTTGAATTTTGGATTAGGTGGTATTGCAGCAGGATTTTTAGGTCTGTTAACGGAAGAATATGGAATAGAAACTACATATCTAATATGCTCTTTTATGCCAATTGCAGGATTGATAGTTTGGTTTATACCGCGCATTGAAAATTAACTTAGAAACAAGGTATCCAATAAATTGATTTTTACCTTATTTTATGATTCAAAATTTTCTTTTTAAATTTCAGCAAAGGTTAATTACTACTATGTAATAATCATTATAAAAGATTGTTTTTAATATCAAAAAAAGGTTAAACTGGTGGGAATTTCCCACCAGTTTAGAAAATTTCTTTTAAAATTTTAAGAAAAGTTAGATAACAATTAGTTCTTGGTTAATTAATTAAAAACTCTTCTTAAAAGAAACCATCTGGACTTTCAGCATATGACACAAGCACATTTTTCGTTTGCTGATAATGGTTTAGCATCATTTTGTGAGTTTCTCTTCCGATCCCAGAATTCTTATATCCACCAAAAGCAGCGTGTGCTGGATAAGAGTGATAGCAGTTGACCCATCTGTTATCATACCATTTCATACAATGGTTATAAGGACTAGATCCTTATTTACAAGGGGTTTTCATTCTAGGCTGTAAAATAATATGGTTACTCATAACAAATTCTTGCGACATCCTTGCGACAAAGATCTGTCGCAGAAAAATAAAGTGGTAAGGTATTCCCCAAAAAATTGGCTCTGCGACACCATTTTAATACATACTACTCATAATAAAACTTGGCTGTCAGCGTGTCTTTTAACGACACAATATTTTTTGAAGGAACTTTAAAGAGTATTTAGTATAATAATTATATTATGTAGCCTGAAGAAGTATCCTTGGGGGTAGTAATCTTAGTTTGTAAAATTGGTTAATTTAATTTTATTCAGTCTTTTGTTTAATTCTTTATTTATATTTTTTATTTCGTAAGGCTTCATTTTTTTCCACCTTTGGCATTCATTACGTGTACGACCACAACCTAAGCACCAGCCATTAGGTCCAGAAAAATTACAAACTTCAATGCAGGGACTTTTTGGTTTTTTCATTCTAATTTTATCGGAGCATTTACCTATTTTGAAATATTCATTCCTTTTATTTTTGGTCTTTTAAATTTTCAATGTCTTTTTGCTTTATTTCATTGATTGGCTTTCCTATTTTCCAATTTTTAATTGATCCATCTTCATGTCGAGCAGTGATTACCGTCTCTTCAGGTGGACATCCAGGCTCATGACACCGTAATTCAGCTACTGCTAATGTTGTATTTTCTGATAATTTAAATTGGTTAGTTATTAGCTCTTTTATATTACGAATAGCACTTCCATCGATCTTCTTTCGTTCAAATAGATTTGACATTTGTTTCTCCAGCCCAAAGTGTTGTCCATAATATATTACCTTTAGAGTCTCCAATTAGAATATGTGATAAACCAGAAGTTAAAGCAATTGCAGTTACCTCATTTCCACTTGAGCCTTTCAAAACAATTGGCTCTTTATTTTCTACAATCTCTGCCAATAGAACAGCACCATCTCTAAATCCAGCTATAACTGCTTTTTCTTTTGGTAAAGCATGGACATAAGTTGCAATTTGTTTGCCTCCATTGGCAACACAAACTGGGGGTCGTCCCATTGGTCCGTCTTTCCCGTCAAAAGGCCAGCAAATTACTTCATCTGCTCCTGACGTAACTAAATAAGGTGTATTTCCAACCCAGGAAAAGCTCTTCACTTTTGCAGGATACCCGGTCATAGCTAAATCTGCTTTATCTCTTACTCGCCAACCATGAAGCGCATTTTCTTGCATTGCTGTAATTACATATTTACCATCAGGACTGAATGTTACAGCTCCATGGAAACCTTTCCAAATTAGTTTTTTTGATTTCCATCGTCTATCTCCCTTTTCCCAAATTGTAGTTCCTCCATAATGTGCAACTGCCAAACGTTTTCCTTTTTTGTCAAAAGCAAGCCCACCTACAGTACTTGAATGTTTAAGTATAGTTGGTTTAACATGATCTTTGGACCAAATATAGACAGATGAACCAGAAGAGCAGACACTTATGCCATCCTTTGCCGCAACACAATCAACCCATTTAGAATTGAAATTAGCTATTTCTTTAACCTTACCATCAAATGAAATTTGTAAAAATCGTCCATCATCTCCGCCTGTTATGATATGATCTTCGTGAGCAGCAACACACAGAACAACACCTAAATGCGCTTTTACAGTAGTGTAAGCATGCTGTGGACGAAAAAAACGGACATTGCCATCTCCAAAACAAACTGCAATACCATCACTAACTGATACTGCCCCCGTTACAGGTGCTCCAAATGAACGCTGTATTCCTCTTTTCTCTAACTCTGTTTCATTAAAACCGTGCCGTCCAGGACGTCTACGAGGTAAATCTTCAACTACGCTATTTTGCAAGATTCAAAACCTTCTTTTAGTCCCATATTGTTAATATCTCGACCTATGAACACAATGCGAGAATTACGAGGCTGGTTTTCTGGCCATTTACCCATTGGTGATCCATCCATCAACATATGAACTCCTTGAAATACAAAACGTTCGTTCTGGCCTTCAAAATCAAGAATACCCTTGGACCTTAAAATATCTTGTCCCTTTGTTTGTAAAAGTTTTCCAAACCAATCTTGGAATTTTTCAAAATCAAGAGGTGTGTCTGAAACAAAAGAGACACTTGTTATATCATCATCATGATCATGATCATGATCTGATTCAAGAAAATCTGGCTCTACTTCTAGAACTCGATCCAAACTAAAAGCATTTAAACCAACAATTTCATCAAGTGGGGTTACACATCTTGAAGTTCTAATAATTTTAGCATAGGGATTAATTTTGCGAATACGTGCTTCAACTTTCTCAAGTCCATCACTTTTTATAATATCTGTCTTGTTAAGTAAAACCACATCAGCAAATGCGATTTGTTCTTCCGCTTCGTGGTGTTCTCCTAATTGATTTTCGAGATGTACAGCATCTGCTACAGTGACAATAGCGTCTAGCTTAGTACGATCTGCAACATCCTGGTCGACAAAAAATGTTTGAGCAACAGGGGCTGGATCGGCAA
>CACMNE010000064.1:0-4093 GCA_902614945.1 uncultured Alphaproteobacteria bacterium | reverse complement strand
TGAGCACTATTCCAATTCTCGCCAACTCCAAACTCTACCTTTAGAGGCACATCTAAAGTAAGAAAAGGATGGCATGCATTCTCCATTTGTGAAATAACTTTATTTTTTAAAGTCTCTACCTCCTTATCCGGCACTTCAAACAATAATTCATCATGCACTTGTAAAACCATTTTTGCACTCAAATTATTATTAATAAATAATTGTGGGATTTTTATCATTGCTAATTTAATAATATCTGCAGCAGTTCCTTGAATTGGTGCATTAATTGCTGATCTTTTCGCAAAACCAGCCGCTGGACCTTTTGAATTAATATTTGGAGTATGTATTTTTCGTCCAAATAAAGTTTGAACATAACCCTTTTCTTTAGCTTTATTTATTGTCTGATCCATATAGTTTTTAATTTCTGGATAACGATCAAAATATTTATCAATAAAATTTTTGGCTTTTTCTCTTGGAATTCTAAGATTGTTTGCCAGACCAAAAGGAGAAATTCCATAAATAATACCAAAGTTAATAGCCTTAGCTTGTCTTCTTAGTTCAGGATTTAAGTCTTCAATTGGTACTTGAAAAACTTCTGAAGCAGTTTGAGAATGAATATCTTGTCCATCTTTAAATGCATTAATTAAATTCTTAATTTTTGCTATATGAGCTAAAATTCTTAGCTCAATCTGACTATAATCAAAGCTTACCAGCTTTTTTCCTTTATCTGTGATAAAAGCAGATCTAATTTTTTTGCCATCTTCAGTTCTTATAGGAATATTTTGTAAATTTGGATTTGATGAAGACAATCTGCCTGTAGTAGCGCCAGAGGAAAGGAATGAGGTATGTACTCTTCCGGTTTTTGTTTTAATATGGTTTTGAAGGGATTCCGTATATGTAGATCTTAACTTTGAAAGTTGTCGCCATTCCAAAACATATTCGGGAAAATTGTAGCCTTTTGAAGCTAATGATTCTAATACATCAACATCAGTAGAATAAGTACCATTTTTTCCTTTTTTCCCACCTTCGAACCCTAACTTCTCAAATAATATAATACCTAATTGCTTTGGTGATCCAATATTAAATCTTTCTTTAGAAAGTTGATAAATTTTTTCTTCTAAAAAATTTAATTTATTCAAAAATTGAGTTGATAAATTTGAAAGTATATTTTCATCAATTCGAATTCCGTTCATTTCAATCTTAGCCAATACTGAAATCAGATTGATTTCTATATTATTATAAATTGCAGACACTTTTTTTTCTGACAACATTGGTCTAAATATTTTCCATAATCTAAATGTAATATCGGCATCCTCTGCTGCATATTTTGTGGCTAGATTTATTGGTATTTCTGAAAAAGTTTTTTTATTTTTACCAGTGCCAATTAAAGACTCAATTTTAATTGGATTATGACTAAGAAACATTTCTGACAAAGTATCTAGATTATGACGATGTAAACCTGCGTTCAATGAATATGACATTAACATAGTATCTTCAAATGAGCATAATGAAACAGAATATTTCAATAGAATTTTGTAATCAAATTTTATATTTTGCCCAATCTTTAATATTGATGGATCTTCAAGAATAGGTCTTAATTTATCAATTACATAATTTAGAGAGAGCTGACCCTTAAAATTATTTTTGTCATTGTCAGTATTTTGTTCACTAGCAATATGACCTACTGGAATATAACATGCTTTCCCTGATTCAATTGCTAATGATATACCCACCAAATTTGCATCAATTTCATCAAGAGATGAAGTTTCTAAATCTATTGCAAAAAAGTAAATTTTATAAATCTTTCCTATCCAATGCTCCAATTTATCCTTTGTATCAATAGTTTCATAATTACCAAAATTACTCTTTAAATTGTCCGAAAAAGAATTATAACTATCAAACTCAATGGCATTTTGTTTATTGTCAATAGAGTCACCAGCTAATGCTTGAACGTCAATAACTGATGGAGGATAAACTCCAAATTTTTCAAATACTTCTTTTTCTCCAATTTTTTTATTTTTCATTGTATCCCACATAATGGTGCTTTTAGAAACAAGTTGCATCAAGTCCTTATCAGAAGAAATTATGGTTGTTTCCCAATTTCTCTCTAATGCTAATTCAACGTATGTAGCAATAATATCATCAGCCTCATAACCTTCCATCTCAATACATGCTAAACCAAAAGCCTTTGTTGCTTCTCTTATTAATTCAAATTGTGGTATGAGATCTATTGGAGGTTCTGTTCTATTCATTTTATAGTCAGGATAAATTTTGGACCTAAAGGTTGGTCCTTTTTGATCAAAAACAACTACAACATGAGTAGGTGCTGAAATTGCATCATTTAACTTATTAGTTAAAAGTTTATAAATCATATTACAAAACCCAGATACTGCTCCAACAGGCAACCCATCTGACCTTGTCAATGGTGGTAAGGCATAGTAAGCTCTAAAAATGAATCCTGAACCATCTATAAGATATATATTATTTTTGGGATTTTGGGATTTTGGAGACATTTTTTAAACTTTAAAATAATTTTTTTATCGATCTTGATAAACAAACTTCATTTCGCAATAAGGACAAGTTACATAACCTACCTCTTCATCAATCTGAAGCCATACTAAAGGATGACCCTCTGAAGAGTTATTTGTTTCACCACTACACGATACCCTAAGAGAAAAAACATTTTTTGTGTTTTTATCATTTTCAAGCATTTATAGTTTCCTCAAGATTATTTTACCTTTTTGAGACCATTAAACCCATATTTCTGCCACCCAAAATATGAAAATGCAAGTGAGGAACTTCTTGAACACCATTTAAACCAGTATTCGCAATCAGTCTATATCCATTACCATCTCTTTCAGGGTCTAAATTTTCTTTTTTAATTACTTCATTAATGGTTTTATTAAAGTCAATAATTTCCTCATCACTTGCTTGTGAAGCAAAATGATCATAGTTGATATAAGGACCCTTTGGAATAACTAAAATATGAATAGGAGCAGCAGGATTTATGTCTTTGAAAGCAAGTGAATGCGCTGTCTCAAAAACAGTATCATTAGGAATTTCTTTTTTTAAAATTTTGGCAAAAATATTATTAAAATCATACTTAAATTCCATTATATTCCCTCTTTAATTATTTTTATAACAAATTTAATAATTGTTCTTTATGCAAGCGACAACCTAGTGTTCTAATTACTTCTCCAGCACATTTATTAGCAAATTCACATGATAACGGATCTCCAATATCACTGATTATTCCATATATAAAACCGGTTGCAAATAAGTCACCAGCACCAGTTGTATCTTTTATTTCTACATTTTTAGTAGGAATATTTATCCAACTACCTTTATGTTTGATATATACTCCTCTTTCAGCAACCGTACAAATAACCTTACAGGGAAAATCATTACTCGAATTTAAAGCAGCATACAAATCTGTTTGATCAGTTAGTGAAATTAACTCTTTCTCATTACAAAAAACTAAATCTACCCCTTTATTTATTATGTTAATGAATTCCTTCCTATGACGTTGAACGCAAAATGGATCAGACAACGAAAGTGCTACCTTTCCACCTCCTTTTTTTGAATGGTTAACAGCTATTTCAAAAGCTTTTTGACTATCCATACCATCATATCTATAACCTTCTAAATAAAGCCATGCGCAATTTTGTAAAATATTTAAGTTTAAATCATCTTTAGATAAAAATTCCGTAACTCCCAAATAGGTATTCATTGTTCTTTCTCCGTCAGGAGTGACTAAAACAATACAATGACCGGTAGATAAATTAGAAGAATCAAATTTTTCCGACACACCAAATTCTATATTATTAGAATTCAAATCATCAGTAAAAAACTTTCCAAACTCATCATTAGAAACTTTACCAAAGTAAGATGTTTTTATACCTAACTGAGAAAGTCCAACAATAGTATTTGCCGCTGAGCCACCTGCCACTTTTTTAGTTATTGAAATTTTTCTAAAAAGTTCATTTGATCTTTCAGAATTAATTAGATTCATTACCCCTTTTTTTATTTGATTTTTTACTAAAAAATCATCACTTACGTAAGCTAAAATATCAATAATAGCGTTTCCAATTCCAACCACTTGAAAAGACTTGGT
>CACMNE010000063.1:0-4551 GCA_902614945.1 uncultured Alphaproteobacteria bacterium | reverse complement strand
CATAGTATGAGAGATCGTTGAGAGCAGTTGAATGTCCTAGTGATTTAGTTGATAGGATAGGGGGATGGTTAACTGTAGGAGTAGGACAGACTTATGGGAAGGGTTATCATTTAGGGGTTTTGATTAGGTGGATGAGTAAGATTTGACTAATTTAATATTAAATTATATTAAATTTAAGATTATAAATTATGGAAGATTATTATGTCTGCACTTATCAATTATACTACTATTGCCTTTGTAACAGAATTTGAAATGAACGAGATGATAAAGCATATTGATGCTACTAGTAAAGTATGGGCACCTGAAATGAAAAAACGTGGTTTAAAACGTTTTGTTTGTACTCGCATTTGGAACAAAGGTGATACATTTAAATTGGGGATTTTATTTGAATACGACACAAAAGAAGCATTTCAAAATACCATTGAGTATTTAGATGAACATTTTAATACACTTCCTAAAACAAAAGAATTGATGACAATGGCAAAAATGGAAGGAAGCCGAGGCATTGCAGTTTTTGAAGTATAAGTATCTTTTACATCGTTAAACTCAATTGTGTCCATGATGACGAACGTAATAGTACTAATTATCAAGTTTCATCAAATAGACTAAGTTAAATTTATTTCTCATTTTCTTTCATGCCACTGATCTGTATCATCAAAACTGCATATATATCAATAAGTTATACACACTATCTGATGTGATATGGTGCGGCTGAGAAGACATCATTGCCTTATGCCAGCCCCAATTTCATTTCAATACACACGAAATCAATAACTTAACTTGATCCATCATTGTGTCAACAGGCACGTTTGGTACATTGGTTAGTACATCAGTCTTCTTTGTCGTACCCCTGCATGATCTACTGGGGGTACATAGGATAGGTATAATCCATCTTTGCAATTGAGGTGTGCTCTATTCTGCAAACCATACTCAGAAACTCCACAATAAGTCAGGAGAGTCATATTGTGTGTTCTGAAGGGTAATCTTGCTCCTGATCTTGATCATCATAGATACCATTAGATAGTCTTCTAGATTGAATTTCTTACATATAATGGCATATCAATTGCACTAATTGGATAATTTTTAGTTAATGATAGAAATTTATAAAAGTGCTTGAAATAAAAAATAGTGATTTAGTGAGAGAATTACTTTTAAAACTTTCTCTTTGTCCACAAAATAAACAAACACAAATATTTAAGGAATATGTCAAACTTTTACCTATATACCTCATCAATCAAGTAAAAAGTTTATTAATAAACAAACACCCATTTATATCAAATGAATTAAATGATATAATAAAAAAATCAACTCCATCAAATAAAATTGAGTTTGAAGATAAGTCACGTAATGAATTAGAAAATAATATAAATTTATCTTTATTAAGGATTAAAGCGAAAAAAGATGTATCAAAAAAAATTATAGTATTTTGCCAGCCTAAATCTGGATCAACTTTTTTGACGAATTTAATTGCTAAATCCATGAACTTAGATATTCAAAATTTGAATACTTTTGCATATAGTCCTACCAATTTTGGTATAAATGGTAGGAATCAAGAATTGTGTGAATTCGCTTTAATTAAATCTATATTTAATACTTCCAAAAAGGGTGGATTAGTAGCTCAACATCATACTAAAGCAAATATGTTTTTAATTAATCAAATAAACTATTTTAAAATTAAACCAATTATTTTAACACGTAACGTATTTGATTCTTTAGTATCACTAGATGATTTTATTATATTAGGGCATCGTCATGCGAATGAAAAAAAATACCCAAATTTTTTCATAAATGGAGATGAAATAGTTCCCCAAAATTATATGGAATTTGATTTTGAAAAAAGACTTGATTTTTTAACAAAATTTTATGGTACTTGGTATGTGCAATTTTATCTCACATGGAAAAGAATGGCTAATACTGTAAATGACGGTGTATGTTGGATAACGTACGAAAATGCCATTCTAAATAAGAAAAATTTAGAAATAAATATTTCAAATTTTTTAAATTTAAACAAATCTGAAATTTCTAATTTGGGACATATTTTTAATGACCCTAAAAGTATCCGTACTCGCTTTAATAAAGGAGTATCAGGAAGAGGGAACAAAATAAAAGATGAATCAAAAACATTTTTAAGAAATTATGCAGAATATTTTTCTGAGTTTGATAAAAATGATTTTATTAATCTTTTTGGAAATCAATAAACTCAATTAATAAATTGTACCATTTGGTTTGGACAATGGTTATTAAAGCTATAAAGAATGTAACAGAATGGATAACACGCTTTTATACCTTATTTAAAAGGTGCATTTGAAAGCTTAAAATATTAAGAAACTGTCTTAGTACTTAAAATATATCCTACGCAAGTGAGACCCCACGCATGCGACATGCCACCCTATACGTAAATTCTACCCCAGATTGGGGATTTAGAAAGGAGAAAATATAAGTGCTGCAACTCCTGTATAGTGTAGATTAAAGTATACTCTAAAGGTACCTTTGAAAGGTACAAAATTACTGTACCAATAGGGTCTATTCTGTGTATGGAACAGTCAACATTATATAAGTCTAGACCCTAAAGGAACAGTTTACAGTACCAATATAAGTGATTGATAACATACTATTGATATCAAAAAAGTAAGGGCTCTAATCAGGTTTACATTCAAGCATAGATAATGGTTTAAATCTATTCACCATCTATTGTCAAAGTATTGAATAATAGATAGGAGATTTTATAGGATGCTTGTATTGTCAGTTATAGATTTAGCTTTTGATACAGTTACAGTTCTTTAGAAAAGAAGGTAAACCATAATGGTTGTGTCATTGATCTGCAGGAATGTTTTTATTATTTAATTTTTTCTTAATTTAAGCAACGTAAATAAAGAAAGAATAGCTATAAAGCCCGTACCAACAATAGGTGGAATAGCAGAAATTTTACCTGATATGTGTAATACTAAGTTAGTAAGAAACACTACACTAAATGCTATTGTATAACCTCTCATGACTGATTTTTGAATCTCTAATCCTTCAATATTTCTTAAATGAAATGTAATAGTAGCTAACGCAAAAATAACACTTGCTAATGCATATCTTAGGGTAACTAAATCTTCAAACCCTTGCCCTTCAGAATTTGGAAACTGTTCCTTTGTAACAAATTCTGGAGCAAAAAACATACCTAAGGAAAAAATTAAACCTACAAAGGTTGCGAAAGATAAAGTTAATTTTGGTGTCATTGTTAATCACCTTATATATTTCAATTTTATGTTTTATATTGATATACATTAAGACCAAAAAATTTATATTTGTATAGTCTGAAATTTATTTAATTGAAAAATATATCTTATTATTGTCTCATAAATTTTATTATCCATAAGATATGTGTCACCTTGTCACTTGCGAATAGCTAATTAGTTTTGCTGTAATAAATTTGTGTTTATTATCTACATTTTCAACTCTTCTACTAGTTGGTTGGGGAGCATTATTAGGTACTAGATGTATCTTCAAAATTGTTAGAAATAGCAGAAAGAATATCAGCAACTTTAACTACAACGCTTACAACTTACCTGAAACTAATTTTCAAAAAGTAAAAGTAAGTGTTAATAGGAATAAGTTTAATTAATCTTTGGTTAGTAATTTAGTGTAATTATCAACTAATTTTAGATCTCTTAAGCTTTCTGCAAATCTCTAAAGTCTGTTGAAAGTTTTCTAATTGCATAAGTAAAGATATCATTGATCTATAATTTTAGAAAACGCAGGTAATTAAATTTTTATGAGGTTTATCATGATCAAAATTATACTATCAGCAATAATATTACTTATTCTTCCTATTCAGGCGTGAAGTGAAACTCTTACTATGGATGATTTAGTTCGGAAAGATGATTTCCTATATTATAAGAAATCTACAAATGTTCCATTTACAAGAGAGATTTCAGGTAAAGAAAGTAGAAAGTTAAAAAATGGTGAGAAGGATGGTAAATGGTTAATTTATAATAATGATGGTCAGTTGCTTTCTAAAGTGAATTACAAAAATGGATTATATAGATAGTGGTATTGTAAAAACTTATCATGAAAATTGTCAGTTATCTACTAAAAGTAATTTTAAAGACGGAAGACCAGATGGTCTTATGGAAACGTATCGTGAGTGTGGTTCGTTATTTAGTAGGGAAAATTTTATTGACGGAAAAAAAGAAGGTCTTACAGAAAAGTACTATGATAGTGGTGAGGTATGGATTGCAGAAAATCATAAAGACGGAGTATATCATGGTCTTGTTGAATACTTCAACAAGGATGGTACTTAAAAAAAATAAAACTTGGAATGATGGTGATATGATAAATGAAGTTAATCATTAACCTTCCAACTGAATAACGTAACACTCCCCACCTGTCTTATCCATACATTTAAATAATTATAGATATTATCAGTTCCCAAACACCTAGTAATTGGAAAAGTATCAAAAATAGGAAAATAATAATGAAAATCTTACTAGCTTTATCCTGTTTTTGCCAAGCTCCTTTCAAGCCAAACTTTAAAATGTCAGGAACTATTTGCCATATATGGAA
>CACMNE010000062.1:0-4587 GCA_902614945.1 uncultured Alphaproteobacteria bacterium | reverse complement strand
TCTGAATTCTATCACCTAATCTAGAAACGTCTTTAAATAAATGGTTTAAATTCTCTCTTATTTTACTTGAATTCTCCTTAAGGGTAGCATCCTTTAAAATACCTCTAATCGTATTAAGTGTTGCCATACAAGTCGTGGGAGATACAATCCAAACACGCTTGGAAAAACCCTCTCGAACAACATCTGAAAAGTTTGCATGCAACTCTGCATAAATTGCTTCAGATGGTAAAAACATTATTGCACCATCTGCAGTTTCACCCTCTATAATATATTTTTCAGCAATTGAATTTATATGAAATCTTATCGATTTTTTAAAATCTTGAATTGCTCTTTTCTTGTCAATTTCATTTTTACTAATTCTCAAATTATCATAGGAATCTAATGGAAATTTACTATCTACAGCTATTGGGCCTGTAGGATTAGGTAAATAAATCATACAGTCAACTCTTTTACCGTTAGTTAGTAAAACTTGAAAATCATAGGTGTTGGGAGGTAATGCTTTTGAAACTATATCTTTAAGTTGAATTTCACCAAACACACCTCTTGTTTGTTTATTAGAAAGAATATCTTGTAAACCTAAAACATTCCCTGATAGCTTTTCTAAATTTGCTTGAGCTTTATCAATTGCAACTAACCTCTCCTGTAAGGCACCTAATGATCTTGCAGTTTTTGTAGCCGAACCGCTTAAGCTTTCAAAGATTTGTTTCTGCACTTCGGATAAACGACCTTCCATATTAGCTAAAATATTAGCATTACTTGAGTTTTGATTTTTAGCAAGGTTTTCAATTATACCTGCTAATTTTAATTGACCTTCTTTTAATTTTTCAAGATCATCAGAAAAACTAGACCCTTTATTATTTTTTAAAATTCTTGTAAATAAAAACAATAAAATCAGGATAAAAAATAAAAAAATTCCTCCCAAAGAATATAATATGAAATTTGAATAATGTATCAAAGATTTAGTTCCTATTAAATAGTTTTTCTATATCTTTTAACTTTAACTCTATAAAAGTTGGCCTACCATGATTACATTGATTTGAAAATGGTGTTTCTTCCATAGTCCTTAATAAAACAGACATTTCAGTCGGATTTAGTTTTCTACCAGACCTTACTGAACCATGACAAGCAATTTTAGATATCACTTTTTCTAATTTTTCTTCTGCAATTGAAATATTATTATGCTCCAAAAGTTCGTCAGCTAAATCGTTAAGAAATAAGGAACAGTTAACTTGACCCAAAATTTCAGGCAAAGATCTTACACAAATTGATTTTTTCCCAAATGGTTCTAGTATTAACCCTAAGTTCTTAAACTCGGAATTAAACCCTAAAAGGATTAGGGAACGTTCTTCACCAAGCTCAACTATTTCAGGTATTAATAATGTTTGAGAAGCTAATGATTTGTGTTTCAAAGAGCTTTTTAGCTTTTCATAAACAATTCTTTCATGTGCTGCATGTTGATCAATTATAGCAATACCATTAGATGTTTGAGAAATTATATAATTTTCATGAATATGAGCTACAGGTGAACCTAAAGGAAATGCCTTTTCGTTCTTTTTTTCAACCAGATTTTCATGATTGTTCCCTACAGAAGATATTTCAGCTTGATAATTTCTTGAAGAAACTTCATTAAATAAAAAATCTGAAGTATTTTTTATACTTTTATTTTTAAATGGATAAGAAACACTAGTAGTTAAATTACTTGTTTTATGTGCAACTGTATCATTATAGCTAATATTCCTTTTAAAAGCTTGCATCATTCCTTCAGAAACAGCCGTAGATGTTTTTGTATTAAAACTTGCAATTGTAGATTTAATAATTGAGATTATCGAATTTTTTATATAACTAATATTTTGAAATCTAACTTCAGTTTTAGCGGGATGAACATTTGCGTCAACAGTATCCGCTGGACATTTGATAAGAATGACTGCAACAGGATATCTGCCTTTCATTATAAAATCAGAATATCCTACTCTAACAGAACTTGTAAGATTTTTATCCCAAACTGGTCTTCCGTTAACAAAAAAGTATTGGTGACCTAAAGTACTTCTTGAAAATGTAGGTAAAGAAATAAAACCTTCAATAACAAGATCTTCCTTTGAAAAAAAAATAGGCAAAAGATTTTGAAATATATCTCCACCTAATACCTGACTAACTCTAAAAGAGTATTTATTTTCATAATCTCCTGGATTATTACTTTGATCTTTAATATTAAATGACACACCTTTATAATTAGCTATGGATTTATTTAAACCATTTAATGATATCTCACGTAAAGAAAAACTAATTTGAGGATTTATTAGAGATAACCTCTTAAATATATCCAATATTGCTCTTAATTCATTTTTATCAGATTTTAAAAATTTTAACCTCGCAGGAGTTTTGTAAAATAAATCGCGCACCTCTACAAATGTACCAATATTTAATGAAGCGGGTAATACTTTTCCAACATTATCATTTTCAACAAAAATTTCCCATGCATCTTGAGAATTAATTATCTTGGATTTAATGTTTAATCTACCAGAAGAACCAATAGAGGGTAATGCTTCTCCTCTAAAACCATAAGTATTAACTTTTAAAATTTCATTATCAATCAATTTGGATGTTGCATGCCTACAGACTGCAATAGGTAATTCTTCTCTTGGAATACCCCACCCATCATCTTTCACTTGAATAATTGACTTTCCACCTTGAGAAACTAAAATGTCTATTGATGTTGCGCCTGCATCAATAGAATTTTCCACTAATTCTTTTACTATTGCAGCAGGGCTTTCGATTACCTCACCTGCAGCAATTTGATTAGCTACTTTTTCATCTAATTTAATTATTGGCCTTTGTGTAGATTTATTATTCAATATATTGTTTTTATTTTTGTTCATACGACAATATATAGCATTTAAAAAACGATTCTGCCAATACGGAAAGATTATAAGATTTAATTTGTTTTTTAATTCTGATTTTTACTATTTGGGAAAAAAATAATACCAACTACTCCAAAAAAAATTGCTATATCAGCAATGTTGAATGAATAGGGATTATATATTCCACAACAAGTAATATTTAGAAAATCAGCAACAGCTCCATAAATAATTCGATCTACTACGTTACCTAGAGCTCCACCAATAATTGCAGAAGAAAAAATTAGTAATAAAAGACTATTTTGTTTAATTGCCCAGAAAAAGATACCAATACAAATTAATATCGAGACAATAATGAGAATTATTCTCATTATTTCAGAACTATTTGCAAATAAACCAAAATTTATGCCTTCATTCCATGCCATATTAAAGTTTATAAAACCTGAAATAACAGTTATGCTTAACCTTCCAGAAAGATCTAAAATGTGTACTACAAAAAATTTTGTTAACTGATCCAAAATAAAAATGAAAGACGAAATAAGTACAATCACCATAATTGGTTTAAATTTTAAATTCGTACCAAAGTATTTTTTAATACTCATCATTAAAAACTAATCTCCCCAGGTAAAAATTTCTTGATCATATTCCATCCACACTGTACACGAGTAGGTGGACAGGTGGCCGAGCGGTCGAAGGCGCTCCCCTGCTAAGGGAGTAGAGGGGCAACCCTCTCGTGGGTTCGAATCCCATCCTGTCCGCCACTTTTCTTAGATTGACTTATATTACTATAAAATAGATAGACAAGACCTTTTCTAAAGATTAATTTTATTTTTTTTAATCCATTTCAAAATATACTGGAAAATAGTACTAAATTCTTTTCCCTCCATTATATAATGAGAAAACTTTTGAAATATTATTAATTCAGATCTTTCACCAAGTTTTTTCTTTAATTTTTTTGAAATTTGAACTGGTGTTATTCTATCTCTACCAGCACCAATTATAAGTGTTGGACACTTAATTCCTTCTGCATTGATCTCTGTTGGTGAAGGAGAAAAAAAATATGGAAATCCAATTTCGCACAAAGCACGACCTGACTCAGCTGAACAACTTTTATTAAAAATTTTAAAAGCTATGTTTCGATCAAAATCATGAAAAACTCCATAAAAAGCAGCTGGAAAGTTTGGGGGAATTGGCTTGCTCCAAAATTTCCACCTAAATAAATTGCGAAAAAATATTTTTAATACACTAAAAGTTATAGCATTAATTCCTTTGGGAGCTGCTGGTGTGATAAATATCCCTAATTTACCATAACCCTTAGAACATAAAATGAGAGCAATTAATCCACCCATGGAATGTCCAATAATGATCGGTTTTTTTTTTAGTTTTTTTATAGTTTCCTCAATATCAGCAACATAATCAGAAATGCTGGTATTACCTAGTTCTTCAGATCCATTGAAACCCAACTTGTGGTGTCTTAGTATAGGTTTTACTACTTTATTGCCTAACTTTTTAAATTCATTTTCAAAGTTTGCCCACTCATTTCCAACACTGTTTGCCCCATGCAGGAGTAAAATAGTTTGATCTTTTATCATAATACCTTTTCACATCTAAGAAATTTCACTTTATTCTCCAATAATATGACAAAAAACAGATCTTACATGTCTTTGAATCCTATGCTCAAACAAATATATACCTTGCCATGTACCCATCCTTAAGGTATTTTCTATAACAC
>CACMNE010000061.1:0-4621 GCA_902614945.1 uncultured Alphaproteobacteria bacterium | reverse complement strand
CAGATTAAAGATAGAAGTTTTTCATTCTGGTCAGCTATTTGGTATCAGAGAAATCATGGGGGGCATCACCTCTGGTGCTGTTGACTTGGGTGGTGTAGTAGGTGTTGTTGGTTTTCCAAAAATCAACAAAAATTTTAATGTTGCGACTATACCAGGTTTGTTTGACTCTTTTGAACAGCAAAGAGAATTTTTTCAGCAATCTAGCAAAGGAGCTGAAATTTGGGGTGATCTTTTAAATAAAACAAATTCTACTCTTGTAATGTATAATCCTGTTGGACCTGTAATGACTTTTAGTGGTGCTAGAGAGTTAACAGGTGTAGACGCAATGAAAGACTTGAAAGCAAGAAGACTTATAGGTGCTGAAGAACCAATGTGGAAGGCTTATGGAGCAAAAATTGTAGGATTAAAAACAAGTGAAGTTTATACTGCACTACAAACTGGTATGATTGATACCATCAATACACCTCCACAGAGTATAAGAGCTTACAGCTGGTGGGAATTTTTAAAATTTGGTCAAAGACCTTATCAATATTATGCAGACGCTTATATCATGGCTAATAGTGACTGGTTTAATAAATTACCAAGTGATCTTCAAAAAATAGTTTTAGATGCTGGGAAAAAGTTTGGAGATGTATCTACTAATAAAATTATTGGTGTAGGAGAAGAAGTGATCTCTGAATTTGAAGCCAGAGGTGGAAAAATGACCACATTAACTGGTGAAGAGAAAACAAAATTTGACAAACTT
Source organism: uncultured Alphaproteobacteria bacterium (assembly GCA_902614945.1). GTDB lineage: Bacteria > Pseudomonadota > Alphaproteobacteria > Rhodobacterales > Rhodobacteraceae > CACIIZ01. Next base: position 3,876 of record CACMNE010000061.1, on the reverse strand, counting down.
ATGTCAGAAAAAGTGCTTCCCGCTATGATGGATAAATTTGATGCTGATGCTTTAAAAGCAGCTGAGTCTTTTGTATCCAAATAAATTTATTATATGAATTTAGTTATTCAGCTTTATTAAATGAATAATCTTCTTCTGCCATTGCAATTTATAAATGTAATTTTAAGTAAAATAACATTTTTTATTGCAATGGCCATAGTATGTGTAATGGTTTTGGCTCTATCGGCAAGTGCATTAACAAGATATATTTCAGGTCATGGCTTTGATTGGTTTATAGAACTCCCACCTGCACTAGTAAGCTGGTTGGTTTTTCCAATGTTAGGACCACTATTAAAAACTGGAAATCATATTGAAGTTGATTTTGTAAGTACTATTTTGTCTGCAAAAAGTATTAAATATGTTAAGTTTTCTGTATACTTAATAAGTTTTATTTCATCGTTCATATTTTTTAAAGCAGGCCTAGAAGCAACTCTTCTTTTTTATAACCTTGGACAAATGATGGAACTAGAGATTGATGTTCCAATTTGGATCATGTTTTTATCTTTTCCTGTGGGTTTTATTATAATGGGTTTATTTTCATTAGAGCTACTTTTAACAACTTCAATTGAAATTTATAAAGACCGATTTCCTTAATGTTTTCATTTGCAGTAATTTTTTCGTTTTTTTTGTTGTTTTTATCTGTTCCTATTTTCTTGGTTTTTGGGTTAGGAAGCTCTATAGCAGCAATTTGGGGCTTAAACTTGCCATGGTCTACGCTTATCCAAATGGCTTTTGAATCTATGAATAAACATGTACTTATAGCTGTACCATTATTTGTATTTTCAGGGATGGTTATGCTACGGGGGGGGCGCTGCAACTAGATTAGTAAATTTTGCAACCTCTTTAGTAGGACATTTGCCTGGTGGACTTGGAATTGCAATGGTTATAGCCATGGGATTTTTTGCAGCATTCTGTGGTTCAATTTTAGCAGCAATCACTGCAGTAGGAACAATTATGATGCCTAAGATGATAGAAGCAGGTTATCCTAAACCTTTTGTAATTGTTTTAGCAGCATCCGCAGCATTACTAGAAGCCTTAATTCCACCATCCAATGCTGCAATCCTCTATAGTGCATTAACTTATGTTCCAGTTTCACAAACTTTTGCTGCTGGAGTTTTTCCTGGGTTAATTTTGCTATTATTTATGATAGCTCTTGTTCTATTTAAATGTCGACATATTGAAAGATCTAAACCTGCAACAAATTATAAAAAACTAATACTTGGTATAAAAGCTTTTCCAGCACTCTTAACACCACTAATAATTTTGGGTGGAATTTATGGAGGACTACTTACTCCATCTGAGTCAGCAGCTGTTTCTGGAATATGGGCAATATTTATGGGTTTTTTAATATACAGGGAACTTACAATAGGTTCATTGTTAAAGAGCATAAAAGATACTGCAATAACTACCTCAGTTATATTTTCTATAATCGCCATGGCAACATTTTTAAGTAAAGTATTTACTTACACTCAATTTCCTCAATTTATTATTAAATCAATTACTGATATGGGAGTTGGTTTAAATTTCTTTTGGTTTGCTATGGCATTAATTTGCTTAATTTTGGGTACTTTTATTGAAATAGTACCAGTATTTTACTTAACTATTCCAATTTTTACGGCTATTATATTATCCTTTGATCAAAGCTTAATTCATCTTTATGTAGTATTTGTTGCCTTTGCAGGCATTGGGATGATTACTCCTCCAGTTTGCGTTGGTATATATACGTCTGCAAGTGTTATAAAAGAGAATCCTGGCAATGCTTTTAAGGAAGTACCTCTTTTCACAGTAGTAGGTATTTTGTATGGTATTTTGATGATTTTGTTTCCAGGTTTATCAACCTGGTTACCTAATTATTTATCAGGATAGTATTAATTTATACAGATTTAGCCCAATCCCAATAAAGTTCTCTAGTTTTTTTTGTAATAGGTCCAATTTGGTAATTAGTACTATTAAAAGCTTTTACAGGAGTTACTTTCATCATATTTCCTGACATGAATACTTCATCAGCATTATCTACATCTTTAAATGATATTACTTTCTCATGAACTTTATAACCATCAGCAGTAAGATTTGAGATATGTCTATTCCGAGTGATACCGGCTAAAAAGGTACCATTAGGAATAGGAGTAAATATTTCTCCGTCCTTCACTATAAAAATATTAGCTGTTGCTGTTTCTGCTACATTACCCATTATATCGGCTACAAGCGCATTTGAAAATCCTTTATCTCGAGCCTCTGCTAGCATTCTAGCATTGTTGGGATACAAACATCCTGCTTTTGCATTAACAACATTATCTTCTAATACAGGACGTCTGAATCTAGTTGTAGTTAGAGTTGCTGCTAAATTAGAGTCTGCCATAGGAATATCTTCTAAGCAAATTGCAAATCCTGTAAGCCCTTTTTTAGGAACAATAGCTAGGTCCCCACCTTCAATTGCCCAATACATTGGTCTTATATAAACTGCTTGGCTAGATTTAAATTTATTAATTCCATCCAATATTATTTCAACCATTTTTTCAGAAGAAACTGTAGGGGTAATCATCATAGCTTCTGCAGAGTTATTTACTCTATCACAATGTGCTTTGAGATCAGGTGCCACTCCATCAACATATCTTGCACCATCAAAAACACTAGTACCTAACCATGATCCGTGGTCAGCTGCCCTCATTACATATTTATCTTCAGAATACCACGAACCCTCGAAAAAAGTCCTTACATTTGATCCAGTAGCCATACAAACATCCTATAAATGATAAAAGTAATTAGACTTTAAAAGTCTAATTACTTTTATTCAATATACAATTTTAAAAATTAAGATTTAAAGTAGTTAAATAAATTACATATAAATTTTATCTGATAGCCCCCAGATCAAAATTGCATTTATAACTGTAAAAATAGCAGGTGCAATATATCCCTCAGAGGTATACTCTACTCCCTCCATTTCAGCCACTTCTGAATTAACAGATATATATCCAAGAATTGTAAAAATTAAACTCTGTATAAAAAGAATATTAAAATATATCCAGGTACCTTCAGGACCACCACGATAAATTATATATAATCCCATTAAAAAAGTTGTTAATACAAATGAACCTGCTAATCTGGCTGGTAAGAGTGCTGACTTATGAATACCATATTTTTCCATAAAATTTTCAGTATTCAAAACAGACTGGTATGCATAGTAACCGCCACCAGCAAGATTCAATAAATAAAGAATAAAAATAATCCACCCGTTAAATGCCTCAATCATGTTAAATCTCCTTTAAGTTTTATATTTTCTAAAACACAATATGAATGATATAATAAAATCATTGAATTTTATAAACAAGTCTTTACTGCCTGATCTTACCTAACGTCAATTATGACTATTTTTAATAAAAAAATGTACATTATTATTTTATTCATTTTGATTATATTACCATTATTAATATTTGGGTTTTGGATATTAATACCTTTTTTCTTAGAAAATCCAAAGTACACAATATTAGAAAAAAATAATCATTTTCAAATTAGAAAATATGATGAAATGACTATAGCTAAAATTACTACAGTTGGAGAAAGATATGAGGGATTAAGAAAAGGTTTTATTCCACTTGCAAGGTATATAGGTGCAAAAGATAGAAAAGGTCCAAAAATTTCTATGACAGCACCAGTAATGCAACAAAAAATAATTAATGATAACTGGGAAATTTCATTTTATATGCCTTCAAAATTTGATACGGATCAATTACCTATCTCTGAAAATAATCAGATAAAAATTGTAACTACACCCTCGACAATTATGGCTGTAATAACATTTAGTGGGGTTGCAAAAACAGAGTTATTAGAAAATAAGTT
>CACMNE010000060.1:0-4644 GCA_902614945.1 uncultured Alphaproteobacteria bacterium | reverse complement strand
CTGGGAAATATCACATTACTGGATCTGCTTCTATAAAAGCATCTAGAATGAAAGCTGCAGGTTTTTCTGAAAGTTATTTAGCTGTTGTCTTTAAACCTTTTACCACTTCCGAAAAAGTAGGTAAATTTAATGGTTGGGATTCAATTAATAAGGATGGGGTTAGAGTTGCAACAACATTAGGTACGGCAATGGAACCCATGGTTAAAGAATGGTTTCCCAATGCTGATATAAAAAGTGTTGAAGCTCCAGCAAGGGGTTACCAAGAAGTGTTAGCAGGTAGGGCTGATGTATTTGTTACATCAAATCTTGAAGGATCAACTTTGAAAGCAAAATATTCAAATGTTAAAGAAATACAGGTAAATGCGCCTAGAAATCCAACACCTTTAGCAATGCTACTACCTCAAGCTGATCAAGTATGGATTAACTATGTTAATCACTGGATAAAAATAAAGACAGCAAAAGGTTTTTTCAAATCTACAGCTGAAAAATGGGGTCTGTAAATTAGAGCAAAGCATTAAGTTGCTTTGCTCAACAATAAGGAAATTAATATGTCCGCCTGGATTGAAATGGTAACCGATGAGGAAGCTTCTGAAAAATTAACTAAAGTTCTAAATAGTGTTAAAACTCCCCACGGTACTGTTGATAATGTAATGAGAGTTCATTCTCTTAGACCTAGTACCATGAAGGGCCATTACAAACTATATAAGTCTGTCCTTCACGATGAAGAAAATTTCATACCAACTTGGTTTCAAGAAACTATTAGTAGTTATGTTTCTATCATAAATAACTGTGAATATTCTTTCGCTAATCATTGGAAAAATGCTAAAGATCTTATTAATGATGAAATAAAAAGTAACCAAATTGAAAAAGCTTTAAAAACTAAAAATTTAAAAAAGTATTTTTCAGGAAAGGAACTTGCCTTATTAAATTATGCAGAAAAACTTACAATAAATCCAGGTAAGATGATAAAAGCAGATGTAACTAAATTACAGAGGCTAGGGTTAACTGATGGAGAAATTTTGGAAGCAAACCAAATTATTTGTTATTTTAATTATGTTAATAGGACAATAAATGGACTCGGAGTTACAACAAAAGGAGATACTGTTGGTTATTATAAATAAAACTTATTTGAATTAAAAATGATAACTTCTCTTTCAGATAGAGAATCCTATCCTTGTCTAGAAAAATTTACCTACTTAAATCAAGCTTCCTTGGGTTTAATAAGTAGTGAATGCATTAAGGAAATGACAAATTTTCTGAATCAAACCGCCAGATTTGGAAACATACAAATATCTGATGAAGATGAACTTGTTATAGTTGACAAACTTCGTAATACTGCTTCTAAACTTTTGCGTTGTCCCTCTAATCAAACTGCTGTGTTATCATCTGCAAGTGAAATTCTTAACCAAATTCCTTACATTATTAAACCATCTAAAAAGTCTGAAATACTTTTGCTCAAAAATGATTTTCCAGCAGTTACTAGGCCTTGGTTGAAATATGCTAAAGAACAATCCTGTTCAATTAATTTCATAGAAGAAAATCTTAAATCCGATATTACTGCTGAAGTGTTAAAAAATATAACTTCCAAAACTTCAGTTATTGCTATTAGCCTAATTCAATATTCAACTGGAACTAAAATTAATTTAGATATTTTAAGTAAAGAAGCTAAATCAAAAGGAATTAAACTTGTAATAGATGTAACTCAAGCTTTGGGAGCAATACCAATTTTTGCAGATAAGTGGGATGCAGATTTTTTAGTATCCAGTGGGTATAAGTGGTTAGGCGGTCATGGTGGTGTAGGATTAGCCTATGTAAGCAAATATTCACTTAAATCAGATCCTTTCAATGCTGGATGGATGGGAGCCCCAAATCCATTTAACATGATTTATGATAAGTGTGATTATAGCAGAGATTCAAAAAGCTACACTCAATCAACTTTGTCATATGTATCAATAATTGGGTTAAAAAAGTCTATTGAAGAATTAATAAAGTTAAATCCATTTAAAATTGAGAAACATTCAGAAAAGTTGGCAAAATTCTTAATCTCCAGGATAAATCAAAAGAAATGGAAAGTTTTTCAAAATATAAAAAAATTTAATAATTCAAATCATATCATATCTTTTCAATCTAAATCAAATATGCTTGAGCCTAGTATAATATTAAAAAGATTAAAAAAAAATAAAATTATTTGTAGTTTAAGGAATAAAAAAATTAGATTATCAATAGCACATTTTAACAACCAAAAAGATATAGAGAATCTACTTGAAACATTGAATTAACAAAAAAAAATAATATCTCCTATATCCTGATTATATAAACAGCAACAAAGTAATAAATTTAAGGAATTATATTGGTAGAAACTATTACTAAATCATCAAATGACTGGTTTAAGATTCATGTCGACAGAAAAGAATTAAAGAAACTTTGTAAAAGAAGCGATTTGGCTGGTTTTAAGCATATTGTTACTTATTTTGTTGGTTTGATTGGATTAGGTTTATTGTGTATAAATTACTACGAAACTTGGTGGTTTATATTGTTTTATATATGTTATTGCACTCTATGGGGAGGGGCAGATGCCATATGGCATGAATGTGGGCATGGAACTGCATTTAAGACAAGAAAATACAATGACTTTTTTTATTACATAGCAAGTTTTATGAATAACTTTGAGCCTGTTAGATGGCGTTGGAGTCATTCATTGCATCATAGTTATACTGCCTCAATAGATCCTCATGATTTTGAGGTAGAAGGAAGTATATTTTGGGTACCAAGTAATTTGATCAATTTTTTTATAATTTTTATTCCAGGAATAAGCTTAATATTTTTTCATAAATCATTACACAAAGAGATTATTTGGCATGCTTTTGGTTTAGAAACGAGAGTTATGCGAGAATGTATACCGGAAGATAAGAAAAAAAATTGCATCAATAGTTCAAGAATTTTTATTTCCTTATGGGTTTGTATAATTATTTGTTCATTTGTTTTTAGCTCCCTACTTCCTATTCTTCTATTATTAATACCTAAGTGCTTTGCTTCTATTAATATGATATGGGGTCTTACTCAACATATGGGTCTTCAAGAAGGAGTTAAAGATCATAGATTCTCTACAAGGTCTATAAGACTAAATCCTATCTTTAGTTTTATATATTGGAAAATGGAATACCATATAGAACACCACATGTTCCCTATGGTTCCCTCACATAATCTGCCAAAACTGCACCAACTACTTAAGCATGAATTGCCCAAACCTCAAACTTTAATACAAGCATATAAAGAAATTATTCCTGCTGTTATTAAAAAAGCAAAAGACCCTAAGTATTATATTCCTGTAAATATACCATAAAAAAATATTTTATATTTAATATGAGTTTTTATGTCTTCTGATAAAAAAATCATAGAAAAAATCAATAAATATCTTTTTGCAAAAGAAAATTTTGCATTGGCAATGGTCGTTGAAACTTGGAATAGTGCTCCTAAACCAGTTGGTTCAATACTATTAGTAAGTGAAAGTGGTGAAATTTCTGGATCAGTTTCTGGTGGATGTGTAGAAGGTGCCGTAATTTCTGAGGCACAAATTTCACTCAAAACACAGAAAAGTAAAATTTTAAAATTTGGTGTTACAAACGAAGATGCTTTTCAAGTTGGATTAGCTTGTGGTGGTGAAATAAAAATACTGATTGAACCAATTACAAGTGTAAATGTTACAAAAAGAAAATTACTTGAACGTTTTTTTAAAAACAACCTTAAGGGAGATTTCTCTATTCTTAAAATCTGCTTGGAATCATCTCAAAGAGAATTAATTGAGAATGAAAAAGCATCAAAGTTTTTATCTAAAAATGAAAAATATCAGCATCAATCATTCTTAAATGGGGAAGTCTTTTACTATATATTGCCTCCTAAAAATAAATTAGTTGTAGTTGGTGCTGTACATATTGCTCAGTACTTAGTTGAATTTGGTAATCAATTTGATTTTGATATTTATGTTATTGATCCAAGAAGCAGCTTTGCGAATAAAAAAAGATTTCCAAATGTAAGTGTTATTGATGATTGGCCTGACGATGCACTTAAATCTATTACAATAGATCAGAATACGGCTTTTATTACACTTACGCATGATGCGAAAATAGATGATATAGCTCTTCAGAATGCCTTGAAAGCAGACTGCTTTTACATAGGGTGTCTAGGCTCAAAAAAAACACATGAGAAAAGAATAGATAGATTATTAAATATGGGTTTTAATAGAAATATTATTAATAGAATACATGCACCTATCGGATTAGATATTGGTTCAAAAAAACCAAACGAAATAGCACTGTCAATAATAGCTGAAATCATAAAAGTAAAAAACATTAAGTTGGAATAAACTAAAATGAAATAATAAAATATAGACTTATGATGAATCAAGAAATTAGAAAAATAGAAATTCTGATTTTGGCAGCTGGTCAATCCACACGAATGATAGGAATTAATAAATTATTAAAAAACTTAAATGGTATAACACTTGTAGAGAAAGTAGTATGTCAATCTTTGAAAAGTAAAGCATCGAATGTTTCAATAATTATTCAGAAAAAAGATTTAGAAATCGAAAATGTATTAAGTTTACTTCCTGTTAAAATATTAAAAACTAGGTTTGAAAATATTGGA
>CACMNE010000059.1:0-4844 GCA_902614945.1 uncultured Alphaproteobacteria bacterium | reverse complement strand
CAGTCATACTTTTATCTTCTGTTGCATTACAAAGTACTGTTTGGATTTCACCCTTTGAACAACTTATCAAAACAAATGATATAAAAATGATAAAGAAGATTTTCATTCGTAATTCTCTTTTAATGTATTTAAATCCTATCTACTGCTCGAAATTCACATGACAGAAACCAAATGTGAATCAGATAGGACATATTAATCATAACACCCCCCCTAAAACTGAGAAAGGTTTTCTAATCTATAAATGTAAAATAAAGATACAGAAATAAATTGAACCCATCAAAACTGCTATAGAGTTGATTGCACTTCCCTAATATAAAAAATAGTTTTTGTTATTTTTTTGTAACCAGATGCATTAGATAATCTTTTATATATTTTTCAATTTGTTTTACTGGTTTGTTAAAAAATCCTGTAAGTTGAATCTTTACATTAAATTTATCTTTTTTATCTATAAGTTGAATATATCTGAGTGGGGGAATTATACCAAATTTAATTTCTAATTGTTCATAACTTATTCTTTTCCACACCTTTTCATCAAAATTTTGCGTTTTAATTGTCGTTGTATTAGATGCAAAAAATTTTACTTCAGGGTGTAGTTTTCTCAGAATTAAAAAGTAGAACGCCTTATTAGTTAAAGTGCAGTAATAAAACGCAAGTTTTTGATTCCAAGTTGTATGACCCTCATCAAGTGCATTAATCTTGTAGTTTGAAAATATAATTTCTTCATTATCTTGAAGTTTAATTTCAGGTAACGAATTTACATCTTTCCAAGGTGAAATTAACCAACTAAACATATTGAAATTATCGGTTAGGTCTATTCTTTGATTTAACCTTAACTGGTTTTAGGTAAAATTCATTAACTGTATTCCACCCTAAAAACATACAGGAAAGTTGAATAAAAGAGTTCATTATAAAATAGATTGTTTTCATAACATTTATATAAGATTGATTAAAAATATTTAAATAATAACCATACTTTTTCTATCCATTTTTTTTATATCTAAAATTAATGTTAGAGATTGATAGAGTAGGTTTCCTATCTAGAATTTCTAATCTTCTTTTTCTTTTCTTTGCAATTGAATGAACATGAGCATTTTTAAATTTGTTTCCTCTTGGAGTTGGGTGTCCATTATCATTTAACCAATTTGCGATCTGAACATCATTCATTCCTTTTTCTCTCATTTCTGTTATAGTTTTAAAAAGGAAATGTTGGTAGTGTGAGTAGTTTGGAACTCGTAAATTTTGAGAGGTTAAATTGAGGTCAAAACATAAAAGAGAATTGGAATACCGAAATACCCACTTACTGACACAATCAGTCACATTCGAATAACTTATTGATTTTATTACATTTTTATGCCTTACAGAGTGACAGGTTAAACTTTTCTGTGAGGATGCCTTTCTGATAAAGGATTTCAGTGAATAAATAATTGAAAATCATTCTATTTTTGATATTGTTTTGTTGATGATCAAGATTGTTTCTTTATTCTCTTTTCTATTCTTTCTGACTTTAGGGGTGTCTCATGCCTGGGCACTGCCTGATTGTGTTGGTTCATGGAGTATTAAGAATTGGACGAATTGTATTGGTACCTATACTTGGGAAAATGGTGACAAATACGTTGGGGAACATAAGGACGGAGAAAGTCATGGTCAGGGTACCTTTACCTGGGGAAATGGTGATAAATACGTTGGAAAATATCAAGATGGCAAAAGGCATGGTCAGGGTACCATTACTTGGGCAGATGGTGCAAAGTACGTTGGTGAATGGAAGGATGGCAAAAAGCATGGTCAAGGCACCTACACCTATGCCGAAGGTGACAAATACGTTGGAAAATATCAAGATGGCAAAAGGCATGGTGAGGGTACCTATACTTATGCCAGCGGTAACAAATACGTAGGTAGATGGAAGAATGGGAATTATCATGGTCAGGGTACCTATACTTTTGCTGATGGAAGTAAAGATGTAGGCGAATGGGAAAATAATAAATTAAATGGTTATGCCATTCAGTATAATGCTGATGGAAGTATTAGAAGAGAAGGTATCTTTAAGGATAATGAGTTTCTATATGCTGAAACGAGAGAAAAGAAAGACCCTTCCTCTCAAATGAGTTCACTTCCGCCCTGTCCGTCTGATCCAAATGCAACCTTTGATAATTGCTTTGGGACTTACGATTGGACTTCTGGTGTTAATAAAGGTGATAGATACAAAGGTGAATGGAAGAAAGATTTGCAACATGGTCAGGGCACATATACATATGCAAACGGTAACGAATACGTTGGAGAACATAAAGATGGTAAAAAGCATGGTCAGGGTACCTTTACTTATAAGATAGGTGATAAATACATAGGTGAATACAAACAGGGCACAATGCATGGTCAGGGTATGTATATCTGGGCAAATGGAGACAAATATCAAGGCGCATGGAAAGATGGTAAAAAGCATGGACCAGGTATTTACCTTTATTTAGCAGACAACGAATTTAAAGGTGACATATATGTTGGGGAATATAAGTTTGACTTGTATAATGGACAGGGAACTTATATTTGGAAAGATGGTTCTAAGTACACAGGTAATTGGTTAGATAATAACCAAGATGGTCAAGGTATTTATATTTATCCTGATGGAAGTAAAGAGGTGGGAGAGTTCAAAAATGGATTACTCAATGGTTTTGCTATTCGGTATAATGCTGATGGAAGTGTTTTTAGAGAAGGTATTTTTAAGGATGATGAGTTTCTCCATGCTAAAACCAGTGAAAAGCAAGAACCATCTAAGTTAGACAAATATAAATCCACTTGTGAAGAGTTAGGATTTACCCTTGGCACTGAGAAGTTTGGTGACTGTGTGATTAAGTTAATGGATTAGAATTGACCAAAGTCTTATCAACCACTTCCAAACTAAAATCAGACCACTTTTCAGGATACTCTCTTTCTAATTTTTCATCTTTCAGTCTTTTATTCTTCACTATGGAATGAACGTGATTAACTTTGAACTTCTTCCCACGAACTGATAGATAACCTTTTCCGTTCAACCATTCTGCAATTTGGTCAAAGGTCTTTTCTTTTTCTTTTTGTTCAGTGATTGTCTCATAAGTGAAGAATTGGTATTGTGAATATTTAAGAACACTAAAAAGTGGACGACGATAGGTAATGGTAAAATTGTATGTAAGGTCAGCAGAAGAACTTACTGCATTACACCGTACAAATGACACGGTCGAATAAATCACAGATTTTATGGGTTTTTTTTGACCCTACAGAGTGATAGGGTAAGTGTTTCTATAGGGGTACGTTTCTGATTTTAGCAAATAGATTTTCTTATTGACACGCCAGTTTGAAACAGTTCAAAAAAAAACTATAAATTATATAAATAAATTTTAAGGAGAAATAAATGTCTAAAGTACTTGTTCATATTCACAGCGATTTGGAATTCAAAAATAAAGTAACATTAGGTTTAATGGTTGCCCTTGCTGCAGAAAAAAGTGGGCATGAAGTAACTCTTTTTCTCGCGGCAGACGGTGTACACATACTAAATTGCAAAAGTGCTGGTGAAATAGTTGGTCAGGGTACTGGAGATTTATATGAACATCTGGAAAGTTTAAAGAATACAAATGCAACCATATTTGTCTCAGGAATGTCTGCTAAGGCAAGGGGTTACGATGAGACACTTCTTGATGGGTATAAAGCAGAGTTTGTAATGCCTGATAGACTTGTTGAGGAATCAATTAAATCGGATAGCGTCCTCTGCTATTGAGATTGTTAACCAAAGTCTTATCCACCAGCTCTAAACTAAACTCAGACCATCGCTCTGGATACTCTCTTTTCAACTTCTCATCCTTCAATCTTTTCTTCTTAACTATGGAGTGAACATGAGCACCTCTGAACTTCCTTCCACGAACTGATAGATAACCTTTTCCGTTTAACCACTATGCAATTTGGTCAAATTCATTTTCATTTTCTCTTTGTTAGTTGGTTGTCTCATAAAGAAAGAATTGGTATTGTGAAGCAGAGCAATTCTTACTACCAGACTTAGGAGAGGATAAAAGATGAGCGTCGCTAATGTAACCATGTTTGAGTTTCAAACTCCTGAATCTGTAGAAAAATTTGCCTCTTGTTTGATTTCGAGGACCCTTAAATCCAAAAATTAATTTAACCACAGGTATTAATAGTAAAGGAACATCAAGAGTGTTTAACCTCATATCGCCAGATGAAACATTAGCAGCATAAACTTTTACAAGTATTTGATCCTTTGAGATTATAGGTTGTTCTACTTCTTTTAAAGTTAACTTATTTACTCCACCATATTCATTTTGAATAATTGCTTTCATTAATTACTCCAGAAAAATTAAAAATTAATTTTTAATAAATTTACTAACTATTGATTTTAATAAATTATTTTTAACTCCCTCTACATTTCTTTATCTTTATTATATTTAAAGAGCATCTAATACGTGCATTAAAACTATATTCAACAATATTATAAATCCAAAAATGAATGTATAGACCCAGTACTTTCTGAACAATAAATCTGCATATTTTGTTAAATAAAAAATGATATTTTCAGATTTCATTCAGACTTATCCTTTCTCAAAATAAAAAAAATACAGAAATTCAGTAATAACCAGCAATACAAATAGCATAAATTTAAAAGGTGTGTGAACTAGGAAATTTCGTATTGCTTCAACGATGACTTAGAAGAACCAAAATATTCCCTCATCCATTATTTAATTCTCTAACTATTTTAAATCAGTTGATAATTGAGTGTAGTATTTTTTATTAGGGAAGTGTAAGCAACTCTTTTTTAGGTTTCAAGTGGAAGAATGCCCTCATCAACTCTCCTTTTTTTTATTAATTTT
>CACMNE010000058.1:0-5093 GCA_902614945.1 uncultured Alphaproteobacteria bacterium | reverse complement strand
ATACCCATCTTATGTCGTCTTATTTCAATTAATTCTTTTTCAGTTGCTTTAAGTAAATCAGATCCCTCAAAATAGATCTCACCACTTGTAGGTTCAATAAGTCTTGTCATGCATCTAACTAAACTCGATTTACCTGATCCGCTTAGCCCCATGATAACTAGAATTTCTCCCTCAAAGACATCAATAGAAGCATCAAAAACTGCAGGAATATATTGAGATTCCTTCAATTCAGCTATAGAAGGACTAAAATTTTTGCTTGCTAGATATTTTATAGGATTAGATCCGTAAAGCTTCCAAACATTTTTACAAGAGATTGTTACGGAGTTTTTTGGCATCTTACTACTGTTAACTGATTAACGAATACCGATTGGCCTTGATGGCCAATCGGCTGATTAATATTTTAAAATTAAACTAAACTTATTTAATCCATTTCTCCCATTTAGACTTATGATCTTTCAACCACTGCTGTGCAGCTTCAGCGATTTCCATACCATCAGTATCTACATAGTTGGCCATTTTATCAATATCTGGGCCTGAAAAATTCATTTGTTTAGCAATGTTAAATGCCTTTGGATGATTTTTTTCGAAATCCTTATTTACCCCAATTTTTAAATAACCACTCGCAGGATTACCACAGTCATAAAGAGCATTAGGATTTACTCCCCAAGAAGCATCAGTTGTACATTTTGGATCATGCTTTGGAAACTCAACAAACTTACCTTCATACTTTGCTCCGATAAAATTTGGAGACCAATTAAATATAACTACTGGTTTTTTTTGTGCTACTGCTGCATCTAATTCTGCCCAAATGGCACCAGCTGAACCAGCATTCCTAACAACAAAATTCATGCCTAAAGCTTCTACCTTTTCTGCATCATGCTTTAACCAGTCAACTGGTCCTCCAATAAAGACGCCTTTTCCACCTGAATCTGCTCTTGCAAACATGTCAGAGCATTTAGCTAAAGCTTCCCAATCAGGTAATCCAGGACAAACTTCTTCAATATATACAGGATACCACCAATCTTCACGAGTTACTGCATCATGAGTGAGTAAGTCTATAACCCCACCAGTTGCCACAGCTTTATCAAATGATGCTCCAAAAGCGCCTTCCCAAACTTCATGAACTATATCTATATCTCCATCAGCCATGGCCTGATATACAGTTTGACTATCCATTGAAACATATTCAACTTTCTCACCAACCATTTTAAAAAGCTCGCCTACAACTTCTGCACCTACTAATTGGCTAGACCAATTATGAGTTGGTATCTTTATCACACCACTACTATCTGCATTAGCTGATACAGTGCCTAGTGCTGCAAAACAAACGCTTAAAGCTAAAAATTTGGCCCTAAGTACTAAAAAAATATTTTTCATTTTCTTCTCCTATTGCTTAATTTTCTCTTCAGTTAATTTTCTAATTATTTATCTGCTCAATTTTCCTAATGCCAATATTTAAATCTAACCTCATTTCAAATAAACTTCCATTCTATCGTCTAGTTCCTCTTTCCATGGTTTATTATAAGCTGGCGAGACAGATCGATCCATTGGTGAAATAAATCCTCCCTGATCTCTAAAAGTCATAATGTTTTTCTTTTTATGTTTTTTCCACAAGAAAAAGGCCTCATTAGCTGCATCAACATCAAAATCAGGATAGTCTGTTTCAGCTATAAGTTCACGGACATAATCACCCTGGTATCTAATACAAGCGTAATCATCCTCCAAAGCATCTTCTCTTTTTTCTCTGTCAAGAGGGTCAGAATTCAAAATAGAAATATCTGGCACTTTGATTTTTCCAAGTATTATATCTCTTGCATACCAAGCTTGAGCATCAAACATATTGAAAGTATACCATTGATCCTGCATTCCCAAATAAAATAATTTAGGATTTCGTATCCAAACTATACCTTTATATAAATCTGCAGTTGCTAACCTATTAGCAGTTTTAAGCCTTAAATCATCTGGTAAAAAAGGGAAATGATGTTTATATCCTGTACATAAGATAATTGCATCAATTTCTTTCTTGGTTCCATCTTTGAAAAAAGCAGTGTTACCCTTTGTTTTTAATAGTGCAGGAACTTCTTGCCAGTTTTCAGGCCAATCAAAACCCATTGGAGCAGTTCTGTGAGCGACCGTTACTGAATTACATCCATATTTCCAACATTGTGAACCTATATCTTCTGCAGAATAGCTAGTGCCCAATATTAGAATATTTTTACTAGTAAATTCTCTAGCATCTCTAAAATCGTGGGCATGAAGAATCCTTCCATTAAAACTATCAAAACCTTCATAATATGGAACATTAGGTGTAGAAAAATGCCCTGTAGCAACAACTAAGTAATCAAAAAAATCGGTATTCTCAATATCTTGTTGATTATTCCTAGAAATAACTTCAAATTGGTTTGTGTCATGATGAAATCTAACATCCCTTACATTAGTATTAAAACGAATTTTATCGCGGAATTTGGTTTTTTCTAATCTACCTTTGATATAATCAAACAGTACTGCTCTTGGTGGATATGAGGCAATATCCTTTCCAAAATGCTCCTTAAAGGTGTAGTCTGCAAATTCAAGACCTTCTTTTGGACCATTTGACCATAGATATCTATACATTGATCCATGACAAGGATCTCCTGCTTCGTCAACTCCAGTACGCCAATTATAATTCCACAAACCACCCCAATCAGATTGCTTTTCAAAACAAACTATTTCTGGTATTTCAAGACCTTTATTTTGAGCTCTTTCAAATGCTCTGAGTTGAGAAAGTCCTGAGGGACCAGCTCCAATTATTCCAACTTTCATACTCATAGTATTTCCCCCACTAAAATAGTGTTAAATATTTCTTAAAAAGTCAATTATTTACTTGCATTTTTCACTTTAACAATCATTCCATTGTGGATTAAAACTTAAAACAATAGTTTCAGGATGGATATTTACATTAAAAAGTTGGTTATGCGAAATTGTAGAATGATATAAAAATTCTGATTTTTCCAACTTAAAAACATTAAAAACTATATCAAAATCATGCGAAAAGGCATTAAATAATAATCTACAAACACCTTTTGAAACTAATGTTGTAGCTATTTCAGAATCTGGAGCAAAAGTAGCAGTCAAAACGTCTGAAAACTCTTTATGTTTTTGATAATAAGATGAAGATAGTAACTTAATAGCTTGTTCCCTTCTCTGAGAAGGATCATTAGTTTTTTTTGCAATATGAATCAATTCAGATAAAAGAGAAAATTCAGGTAATTTATGAATAAGTGTAATAATTCTGCAGATAGGATCTTTTTGATCTTTTAAATATAATTTTGGTATAATTGATTCATCAGGTTTACCAAAATTATCTCGCATTATCATTTGCCTTGCACGACATTGGAATTTTATAAATCTTTCTTGCTCACTAGGGACTATGGTTCTGGTTTCATTCTGATAAAAATTATTGCTAATCATCAAATTTCCTTTGTTGCATCTATTATTTCCAATTCAAAATCTCTATCATGTTTTAAGCTAGGAATTTTTTCACGGGTTTCTTTAACACTAGCTAGATTTATTTTCGCAGAAATAATTCCAGAACCAACTCCTCCATCAGCTAAAATTCCACCCCACGGATCAACTATTAATGAGTGTCCATAACATTCTCCACCACCTTCTATAACTCCTGAAGCACATGCAGAAATTACAAATGCTCCATTTTCAATAGCTCTAGCTCTATTCAGAATATGCCAATGTGCTTCTCCAGTTTTTTTTGTAAATGCAGATGGAACGAATAACAATTCAGAGCCTTTCTGTGCTAAAGATCTATATAATTGAGCAAACCTAAGATCATAACAAACTGAAAAACCAAAAATTCCAAAAGGAGTTTTCGCTATTGAGGAAAGACTTCCAGGTTTTACAGTTTCACTCTCTAAGAATTTATTTTCGTCTCCTAAATCAATATCAAAAAGGTGGATTTTATCATATCGATGTACAATTTCACCTTTATTATTCAATAGGATACTACGATTACAATACTTTTCACTGCTGTATGAAATTGCAACAGAACCTATAGATATCCACACATTATTTTTATTTGCAAAATTTTTAAATTCATTCAAAAAGGGATGATTTTCTTCATCTTTATGGGGAGGGATAAATCGACCGTTCTTGCTCTTTAAACCTCCACAGTATTCAGGAAAACAAATTATAGACGGATTTTCACATAAAGATTTCTCAGCTAATTTTAGACCTTCTTCAATAGCTGAATCAAAATCAGGTTTAGGTTGCGTTTGTAAACAAGATACAGTAAATGAAGTTGCCATATTAAAATTTCATATATGCCTTTCTTAAAGCTACTAATGGATGTCTATCAGACATTTGAAATTTTAATAGTAGTTCTCGTGCTATCATGTCACGATCTTGTTGGTTATCTGGCAATTCAATACTGTCAGGAACTCTAACCCAACCATTTATATTTCTATCAAAAACAGCAGGCTTTCCTTCTTCATATCCCATATGAATATCTTCAAGCCAATTTAAATCATCCCATCCCATTATTTCCATATATTTTTTTAAAAAGGGTGTTAACCTTCCATAATCTGGAACTAAATTAACGTCATATCTATAACCAATATGTTGACCAATTTCTTTTTCTCTCTCACTATCTAGTCCATCAGCGTCATCTAAAAACTGATCAACTCCTTTTATTTCTGAACCTCTATATTGTGTGCCAGCCATTCTTCATCTCCCTAAAAATGATGGTAATCGTCTATACCAACTGTATGATTGGTACCTGCTAATGGAACGCCTGCCATAGCAGACGCTTCCATAGTTAACGCTGCTAGATCTTCTGGTTCTAAAGAGTGAAGATTAGTTTTTCCACATGCCCTCGCAAACAGCTGTGCTTCAATAGTTAGAGTATGTAGAAAATTATACACACGCTCAGCTGCTTCATCAGGATCAAGTCTAGATCGTAAAGCTGGATCTTGAGTTGCTACTCCAACTGGGCATCTGCCAGTATGACAATGGTAACATTCCCCAGCTTCTACACCCATTTCTTCAGGATAATTTGCTTCTGGTATATCTTTATTACAATTTAATGCCATTAAGGCAGAATG
>CACMNE010000057.1:0-5215 GCA_902614945.1 uncultured Alphaproteobacteria bacterium | reverse complement strand
CCATCCTTACGTCATCATATACTCTAGCAGCGCCTAATTTCAATTGAATTGGAATTTGCCAATCTGTTGCTTCTCTTATTTCTTGAATTTTTAAAGCTAGATCGTCTGGACCAAGCCAATCAGGGTGTCTCGCAGGAGATCTTTGATCAATACCAGCTGGTAATGATCTCATCTCTGCCACTTGATCTGTTACTTTCTGACCCATCAGGTGTCCGCCCAAACCAACTTTGCATCCCTGTCCAATAAAAAATTCACAACCATCTGCTAAAACAAGATGGTGAGGATTAAATCCATATCTTGATTGTATACACTGATAAAACCACTTCGAGGAATAGCGCCTTTCGTCAGGTATCATTCCACCTTCCCCAGAACAGGTAGCTGTTCCAGCCATTGTTGCACCTCTAGCTAAAGCAGTTTTAGCCTCATAACTAAGAGCTCCAAAACTCATACCTGTAATATAAATAGGTATATCAAGTTCTAACGGCCTCTTAGCTCTTGGTCCAATAACCGTTTTTGTTTCACACTTTTCACGATATCCCTCAATGACAAACCTTGTTAAAGTTCCAGGTAGAAAAGTTAAGTCATCCCAGTGGGGTATTTTTTTAAATAATGAAAACCCCCTCATTCTATATCTTCCAAGCTCAGCTTTTATATGTATATCATCCATTACACGGGGTGGAAAAACAAAAGAGTTCCCTAGTCTATAAGGATCTCTATTTAGTGGTTTCTTATTAATTGGATTTCCGTCTGCCATTTTTTCCTCTCATTAAAAAAATAAAAATTAAAGTATTAGTTTTTTCTCTGTGGGTTCTAAGTTATCATAATTCCAAAGTTGTTTCCCTGCGACAACTTTGGTAAAATGATCTACACCTTTTGAAGGTACTAGTCCGTACTGTTTTAGTTTCCTATTAAGCCAATCTTTGTCGAGTTGAGTTAGTTCAGCTTCTACTGCGTCAACTCCAAAAGATTTTATTTCTCCTCCTATATAAATGGTACCATCATACATAGAGTCGCCAAGATTTTTTCCTGCATTGCCACAAACAATCATTCTACCACGCTGCATCATAAATCCGGATAAGGCTCCAGTATCTCCTCCAACAATAATTGTACCACCTTTCATATCTATTCCAGTTCTTGAACCTACCGAACCTTTACAAACCAAATCCCCACCTCTGATAGCAGCACCAAAAGTTGAACCTGCATTTTTTTCAATAAGCACAGTTCCAGACATCATATTTTCACCACAGGACCAACCAACCCTACCATTAATTCTTACATTAGGACCATCTATGAGACCTACTCCAAAATAACCAGTAGAACCCTCAATTATTAGATTTAATTTACTTAAAATACCTACGGCTAAAGAATGCTTCCCTCTGGGGTTTTTTAACACAATTGTGCCATAACCTTCTGACATAAGTTCTCTAATTTTAGAATTTACCTCTGTGGAAGTCATATCAACAGCATCAAGTTCAGTCCTTTTATTAAAATCAACTTTGGGTGCCCATGGATACTCGAACCGTTCAGTTTCTCCAGGATCAAACTCCATAAACATTGATCTACCAGTAAGTTGCTCACTAGTCATTCCAAGAGCTTTCACACGCTCTTCCTGTGTCATAGATTTTAATTCGTTTTCAGTTACGCTTGCCATACTCTTACCTCCTCATCATATGGATCAGAAGTATCTATTTCATGGGGAAGTATTGCCCTTATAGCAACTTCTTCTGATGCCATTGCAATTAAATCGTCACTTTCATAAAGAACAAGTGGTTTTGCAGCCATCGTATCTTTTGCCATTCCCAATTGATCTTTTGTAGCAACTAGATAGGTAAAAACACCATCAATCTCGTCAATAGATTGCTTTAAACTATCCTCCAGACTTATTCCTAAGGATAGATTATGTGCTGTGTAAACCGCTAAAAGTTCACTATCACAATTAGATGTAAAACGATGACCCTTCTTCTCCATCTGTCTTCTCATGATCCAGTAATTTGTGATTTGCCCATTATGAACTACTGAGACATCATTATAAGGAAAAGCCCAATAAGGATGAGCTGACCTAATGTCAACATCAGATTCTGTAGCCATTCTTGTATGACCAATACCATGAGTTCCTTTAAAAGAATTTAATCCGTAGGCATTTGATACAACAGATGCGTCTCCAAGGTCTTTAATTAGCTCTAACCCCTTACCTACCGATAAAATTTCTGCACCATTTACTTCTTCAATGTGTTCCGCAAGCTTTCCCAAGTCACCACCAAAAGAAAATTCATATCTATAAGAATAGTCATTGATTTTTTCTTTCTTAGTAACTTTAACTCCATGTTCATTTATAAAAGAATCTATTTGATCAATTCTTCGATCAAGTTCAGCATAAATTCCACTCCCCCTTTGCATGTCATCTGCTTCAGCAATTTTCAGTCGCATGACCAAATCATCTACCTGATCACCATACACAGCATAACCAGTAGAGTCGGGTCCCCTATGCTTTAATGCTTGAAGCATTTGCGTCATTTCAAACCCCACTGAAGAAGATTTTCCCTTATGTATTAATCCTGCTATTCCACACATAAAAAGTGCCCCCTAGTAAATATGATTTCATTTTAAATTTCTAACATATACATCTATGGCAAACATTCCATGTATGTATCATTATCCCAGTCAGTAACAGTTGACATGAAGCGGGCCCATTCATCCGATTTATACTCATGATAAAGTCTGTACATTTCACCTGGCATACCTCTTTGTATAACAGGATCTTTCGATAAGGCTTCTAAAGACTCTCCTAAAGACATTGGAAGTTTTTTCACTTGCTTACCTTCTTCCATTGCTTGATAAATATTTCTTTCCTCAGGAGGCCCTGGATCTAATTTGTTTTCAATGCCATCATCTGCTGCTGCAAGAATTGTAGAACCCATTAAGTATGGATTTACCATTGAATCAACCGACCGGTACTCAAACCTACCAGGTGCAGAAACTCTTAAACCAGTTGTTCTATTTTGAAATCCCCAATCTGCAAAAACAGGTGCCCAAAAACCAGTATCCCATAATCTTCTGTAAGAATTAACTGTAGAACATCCAATTGCAGTAAGAGCTCTCAGATGGTGAACTATCCCTCCAATAGCCTCTAATCCAGCTTTCTGAGGCATTTGTGGATCATCACCATCAGGCATGAATGTATTTTCACCACCTCTAACATGCATATAATTTTCTTGCATACCAGGTAAATTTTTTAAATCATTACCCATAGGCACAAATATATCTTCACCACCTCTCCATAGAGACATATTATGATGACACCCAGATGCTGAAACACCCATGAAAGGTTTACTCATAAAACATGCAAATATACCAAATTCACGAGCAACTTGAGCACAAATTTGTCTATATGTTGTTAATCTATCTGCATTTCTAAGAACATCATCAAATGTAAAATTGAGTTCCAATTGACCAGGTGCATCTTCATGATCCCCCTGGATCATATCGAGTCCCATTAGTCTAGCATATTCAATGACCTTCATATAAACTGGTCTTAGACTCTCAAATTGGTCTATGTGATAACAATAAGGTTTAGAATAGCCATCTTTAGGCTTTCCATTCTCATCAAATTTTAGCCACATCATTTCTGGCTCAGTCCCCATACGAAGCCTTAAACCGTTATGCTTTTTTGAAAACTCATCATGTAATCTTCTAAGATTACCTCTACAATCAGCAGTTAAAAAAGCACCAGGATCTTCACGCTCTTCTCTATTTCTGAACAAAGTACAATAAAAACGTGCAACTCTTTTGTCCCATGGTAATTGCATAAATGTCTCAGGCTCAGGAATACCAACCAATTCAGCGGCCTCAGGACCATATCCTAAGTAATCCCCGGCTCTATTGGTGAAAAGATTGACTGTTGCTCCATATACTAATTGGAAACCCTTTTTTGCAACACTTTCCCAATGGTCAGCTGGGATTCCTTTTCCCATAATTTTTCCAGTAACTGACACAAATTGCAAATAGAGGTAAGTAATACCTAACTCATCTATTTTTTTTCTAACTTCTTTAACTTTCTCATCTCTTCCAGGAGCATCTACAAACTCCTCAATATCTTTTTTTGACACAACTTCCTCCTTTTTTTTTATTTTAGCTCCATGGATATGGACTATTTGATACGGGATGTAATTCACCTTTGCTAAATCTATCAAATCTGAATGGTTTTAATAAATCTTGTTCATCACCAAGTATTTCATCTGCAATTAGATGACCTACACCTATCATTTTCCAGCCATGATTTGAATCTGCAATCACTGCTACATTTTCTTTAAAATGATCAAAAACAGGAAAACTGTCAGGAGTAAAACAACCAATTCCCCCAGAAGGATCTTTATGATACTTTGGCATTGTTCCTTCAAATCTTTTATGACAATGCGCCAAGGCAGATACCCACATATGTGCAAATTCTGTACTCGATACAAATTCCGGACTAGATGGCCCATAAGGATCAACCTTAACTTCATCTACTGGAGTATCAACTTTGTATGGTGATGCTCCCCCTTGTATTCCACCAAAATGCCAATCAGGCTTATAATAAATACCCCACATTTCTTCTGTTATTATTGATCCATCAACATCAGATATTAATGGTGCGTCAGTATCTACATGGATAACTGGAGGTATATTACCATCATTTGTTTTTAAAGTATCTGGCTCAACTTTTAAAACGCCTTCTTCTAATTGCCAGTATCTCCACATGTCAACGTCATCATGTATTTTGCCTTTTAAGTCTTTGACCTGAATTTGCTTTGGTAAATCTAGCATAT
The DNA here is from genome assembly GCA_902614945.1 of uncultured Alphaproteobacteria bacterium. Lineage (GTDB taxonomy): Bacteria > Pseudomonadota > Alphaproteobacteria > Rhodobacterales > Rhodobacteraceae > CACIIZ01. The sequence goes on along the minus strand of CACMNE010000057.1, from coordinate 410 downwards.
TCCAAAAGTCTCTTACCCACGGTCCTGCACCTACTACAATACGTTCACAATCAATGCTTCCTAAGTTAGTTTCTACTGACTTAATAGTATCTGAAGAACTATTTGTTAGAAAACCTTTGACTTCAACACCAGTAATAATTCTTACACCTAATTCCTCTACTTTTGCGGCTAAAGAATACATTGCTTTAGTTTGGTTTGAATATCCTCCCTTTTTTTCATGAAGAACTGAGGTTATTCCTTTAGCCTGCCAGTCATCAAAAATACCCCTCATATATTTTGTGGAAGCATTCTCTCCCTCAATGAAGACACTTTCATATCCTATAGCTTGCTGTTGTTCATAGATCTGTGAAACATCATTTCTCATCGCCTCACATGAAATTTGCATGTATCCTACTGGATGATAGTGTAGA
>CACMNE010000056.1:0-5224 GCA_902614945.1 uncultured Alphaproteobacteria bacterium | reverse complement strand
TGGTGCTGGAAAAACTACGACTTTTAATATGATTGCTGGATCGGAAATCCCGACTAAGGGAAAGATATTTTTGTATAATGAAGATATAACAGGTGTTCCTACACATAAACTATATGATTTAGGTCTTTTAAGAACTTTTCAGTTAAGTCACGAATACAAAAAAATGACTGTCTTAGAAAATCTTATGGTAGCAGGATCTCATCAAGTTGGAGAAAACATTTTTAATAGTTGGTTTTCAAGTAAAAGAGTCAAATTAAGAGAAAAAGAAATATTAAACAAAGCATTGGATAGTTTAGAATTTTTAGGTTTAACAAATTTAAAAGATGAACTAGCTGGAAATTTATCAGGTGGGCAAAAAAAACTATTAGAGCTTGGTCGTACAATGATGACTGATGCTAAACTGGTGCTGTTAGATGAACCTGGTGCAGGCGTTAACCCTACTCTTATGCTAAAAATTATAGATATGATAAGACGGCTAAATATAGAAAGGGGATATACTTTTTGTATTATTGAGCATGACATGGATTTAATTGCTGATTTATGTCAGAAAGTTGTTGTTTTATCAGAAGGTCAAGTATTAACAGAAGGAACAATGTCTAATGTTAAAAATGACGAAAGGGTAATTCAAGCCTATTTTGGGGGAGGAGTAAATATTTGAATTCTGATAAAATCTTATCAATTAGTAATTTAATAGCGGGCTATGGAGAAACCGAAATCTTGCATAATGTTTCTATTGAGGTTCATAAGAATGAGATAGTTTCAATCATAGGTCCTAATGGAGCAGGCAAATCTACTATATTAAAAGCTATACTTGGAACTCTAGATATTAAAAGCGGTGAAATTTTTCTTCTAGAAAAAAAAATTACTGGTACAAAACCAAGTGATGTTGTTAGAAAAGGTGTTGGATATGTTCCTCAAACAGATAATGTTTTTGTTAGTTTATCAGTGCATGAAAATCTTGAAATGGGTGCTTGGACCATTGAAACTAATCTGAAAGAAAAATTTGAAGAACTCTACAACCTATTTCCAGATTTAAAAGACAAAAGGAAGCAATTAGCGGGTCAATTATCTGGTGGACAGAGACAAATGGTTGCAATGGCTAAGGCTTTAATATTAAATGCCGAAGTTCTTTTATTAGATGAACCAACAGCTGGTTTATCTCCAAAATATAGGGGAGAAATTTTTGCTACTATACAAAGAATAAATAAAAGTGGGCTTCCAGTTCTTATGGTAGAGCAAAATGCAAAACAGGCCTTACAAATTTCTCACCGTGGTTACGTATTAGTAGATGGTTCCAATAGGTATACTGGAACTGGCCAAGATTTGTCTTCTGATCCTGATGTAGCACGAATGTTTCTTGGGTCAAGGGGTTAAAAATAATGTGGGAAAGTTTCTGGTTTGAATTCATTAATTTTTATTTTATCCCTGGATTAGTCTTAGGTTGTATCTATGCACTTGGGGCCATTGGCATAACTTTGACTTTTGGTATCCTAAGATTCGCTAATTTTGCACATGGCGAAATAATGATGACAAGTTCATACTTAACTTGGGAATTTGTTTTAGTAGCTTCTTCTTTTGGTCTTATTTTACATCCTATAATAGGAGCTATTCCTGCAAGTATTTGTGCTATTATTTTAGCTCTAATTGTGGATAGATTATTTTATAAACCATTTCGAAACTCACCAACTATTATGATTGTGATAGCAAGTTTTGGGATGATGTTAATTATACGAAGTATGGTACAAGTCATATGGGGACCCAACCAAATAACTTTTGTAAAAGGAATAGCAAAACCTAATTCAATCATAAAAGACTTTACATCAAGTATTGATATCATGCTTCTTATACCCAATAAGCATATTTTTATATTATTAGGTACAATAATCATAATGCTTATTTTTAATTATCTATTGTCTAGTACTAAAATTGGAAAAGGTATGAGAGCGGTTTCTGATAATCCAAATTTAGCTGAGGTTTCCGGAATAAATGTTGAAAATATTGTGAAAGCTACCTGGGTAGTCGGAGGTTTTTGTGCAGCAGCAGCAGGAGTTTTCCTTGCTATGGATACTCAATTTATAGAAAGCACTATGGGTTTTAGAATGTTACTTCCTATGTTTGCAGCTGCTATATTGGGCGGAATAGGGAGACCTTTTGGTGCAGTAGCTGGAGGTTTAATTATTGGTTTAGCTGAAGAATTGTCTGCTTATCCGTGGCTTGGTGATGGACCAGTAATAAGCCCTGGATATAAAAGTGGTGTAGCATTTTCTATAATGGTGGTAATGCTCATATTTAGGCCAAGTGGTTTATTTAGAGGGAGGGTATTCTAACATGGAAATCTTTTTAGGATATTTCTTGTACGCAATGTCTCTTTTGACTGTTGGTGGTATTTATGCTCTTTTGGCACTAGGACTTAACGTTCAATGGGGATTTGCGGGTTTATTTAATGCTGGAGTAGCAGGTTTTGCCGCAATTGGTGCTTATACTTATGCTTTATTAACAACTGCAAAAAGTCAGTTTCATTTTGGTGGTTTAGAATTACCATTAATTGTTGGTGATATTACGGCTATGATTTTCGCAGGAATAGTTGCTACTATAATTGGTCTAATATGTATTCGATTGAGAGCGGATTACTTAGCCATTGCCACAATTGGAATTGCAGAGATTATCAAATTAATATTAAAAAATGAAACTGATATCACTAATGGTCCTAGGGGTATCAATAAAATTCCAAGAACATGGGAACATTTCACAGAAGAAAGATTTTATAGCAACTTCCCAATGAATTTTATTTCAAACCCAAAGGGTTGGGAAGTTTTTTTTGATAGTATTCCAAAATGGTGGTGGCAACCTTTTTTTGCATGCACTATTTTAATTATTGTTATAATCATATATTTTCTTCTAGAGAAATTGCGTGTATCTCCTTGGGGACGCATGATGACGGCCATAAGAGAAAATGAAAAAGCTGCTGCAGCTGCAGGCAAAAATGTCACTAAGCGCAGAATTGAAGCATTTATTTTGGGTGCAGTAATAATGGGTTTAGCAGGAGCTTTTTTAGGACAGCATTTAAGACTTATAGAACCAACACAGACTTTTGATCCAAGTAAAATGACTTTTTTAGTTTGGGTAATGTTAATAGCTGGTGGTTCCGGTAATAACAAAGGTGCTATTTTAGGAGCCTTTTTGATATGGTTTGTATGGTCTAGTAGTGAATTAGTTACAAATGGTGTTATTGAAATACTTGCAACTATGTTCGATAGTGTAGATATTAGTATTTTAAAGAATCGCGCAGGATTTATTAGGATGTTATTTATTGGATTATTATTACAATTTATTTTGCAGCGATTTCCTAAAGGAATTTTACCAGAAAGAAGGCCCGCAATTTCTGGTAAATCTCAAAAGTATGCGGGATAAGGGAGATATCAGATGATGAAGAAAATATTAATTTCAGGGATGGTTATTGCGGGTTTAAGTTCAGTTGCTTATTCAGATGTGAAAATAGGTAACCCCATGGCTCGAACCGGTCCTATACCAGAATTGGTAAAACCAATGTCAGCGGCTGTTGATTTAGCTGTTGAGCATGTAAATGATCAAGGCGGCTTGTTTTCAGATGGTCAAAAATATGTTGCTGTTAAAGTTGATAGTGCTTGTGATCCAGTAGCTGCAGTAGATGCAGTTACAAAATTAGTAAATGTTGAAGTTGTTACTGGAATAGTAGGACCTGTTTGCTCTGGAGCAACTATTGCTCAAGCAGAATCTGTATCCATACCAGCTGGAGTTGTAACGTTATCGGTTTCAGCTTCTTCACCTGCTATTAGTGAAATGGAAAATGGAACAGATTTAGTTTTTAGAACAGCTGCTTCTGATGCTTACCAAGGAATAGCCTTAGCAGAATTAGCAATGTCTAAAGGTATTAAAGATATAGCAGTTTCTTATGCTAATGATGACTATAATGCCGCTATTGCAGCAGTATTCTCAAAAGCATTTACTTCAATGGGTGGACAAATTACAGGTAATGAGGCTCATGAACCAAATAAAGCTTCATATAGATCCGAAGTTAATACTTTGGGGTCCGGTTCTGATAATTTAGCGTTATTTGCCTATTATGGTTCAAGTGGAATTACTATAATGCGTAATGCTTTAGAAACAGGTGCATTTGAAAATTTTATAGGTGCAGACGGAATGCTAGCTCAAGAAGTAATTGACCAGTTAGGAGCTGAAAATCTTGGAAATGTTACATTCACAACTTCTGCGTCTGATTCAAGTACTGATGCTTTTAAATCTTGGAAGAAGCATGCTGATGCTGCTGGAGTACCTGCGTCAGATCCTTTTGTCCCTAACTCTTATGATGCTGCATTTTTAATGGCATTAGCTATTGAAAAAGCAGGATCGGCTGATAGATCTAAAATTGCTGCTGCACTTAGAGAAGTGGCTAATGGTCCTGGAGAGAAAATATTACCTGGTGAATGGAAAAAAGCTAAAGAAATATTAGCATCCGGTGGAAGTATTGACTATGTAGGAGCAGCTGGTCCCCAGGATTTTGATAAGAATGGAGATGTTGCTGGGCTATTTAGTAAGAATACGGTTGTAGATGGTAAGTGGAAACCAGTAGTTATCAAATAATTAAAATTTGTATTAAATAAAATTTAAAGCCCCACTTATTTGGGGCTTTTTAGTTTATAAATGGTTTTTTTTCATATTTTAAATTAAAGTCTTCTATCCAATTAGGGAAACACTTTGTATCCCATTCAGCTTTAGTATAAATTTTGAATAATGCATTAAGCCATTGTCTTAAATTAGAAATAGCTAAAACAAATTCTGCTTTTTTTTGGTTATCGTCTTTTCCAGAGGTCTCTAATCCCTTTTCGTTTATAAATAAAAGTTTAAATTCGAATTTACTTTTTTCAACTTTTACACTTGTAACAAGCCAAGACGGATTATCTTTTTTTAATATAACAGATTTGGTTTTTATTTTTTTTACTTCAGCTTTTTCTTGGGCAAAAGCTTGCTCTAGCTCTTTGGAAATTTTGTTAGCAGAAGCGACTTCTAATTGGTCAGTCAGGCTTGGTATCAATCTGTTTAATAATCTTCTGGTTAACAATAATCGTTGGGTGTCCTTTGATTTATTAGAACAGTCCATTATTATACGATCTTCTAAGGGGTCAAATTGCATTGTTACAGTAATGATATTAAACATTTTTTGAAGTAAATAAAAACGATTTTAATT
>CACMNE010000055.1:0-5401 GCA_902614945.1 uncultured Alphaproteobacteria bacterium | reverse complement strand
CAATAAATATCAAAAGACCATTGAAATCATTGAAAAAAATAAAACGATATAATTTAGCCTGTGGATAAAACTGGGGATACTTTAAGACTTTAAAATTGAGTAAAAATCAAAAAAAAATCCCAAAAATAGCCTGCTTTAATCTGCCACACTATAAACTATTGTTTTTATTGGATTTTTTTTTTGGTATGGCAATTTTTTAGATTTTTTAACATTTATTGCAAATAAATTATGCAAAAATATCACAAAAACCTTTTTGTGCATAAAGTCAAATAGTTATGCCAAAGAATAAACATGTATTTATTATTATAGTATGATATTTTATTAATATATTTTGAGTTTTTTTGGTTTTGAATTAAACATAAGTGAATATAAATGCTGTTAGCTATCGACGTTGGAAATACAAATACTGTCTTTGCAATTTTTGAGAAAAATAAAAAATTAGCTCAATGGCGCTGTTCTACATCCGAAGAAAGAACAGCAGACGAGTATTTTGTTTGGTTTAAATCTCTTATGGATTTAAACAATTTCAATTTAAAAAAAATAGATGGTATGATTTTTAGTTCAGTTGTACCTAAAGTTGGATTTAACTTACGAATATTATCTGACAGATATTTCAAATGTAAACCATTAGCCGTTGGTAAAGATGGGTGTAAACTTCCAATCAAAGTAAAAGTCGACGAAGGTACAAACGTAGGTTCTGACAGAATTGTGAATACTGCAGGGGCATTTGATTTATATAAAGGTAATTTAATTATTATTGATTTTGGTACTGCAACAACTTTTGATATTGTCGGGAAAGATGGAGCTTATCTTGGAGGTGCGATAGCACCTGGAGTAAGTGTTTCTAATAAAGCACTCCATGACGCTGCTGCTGCTCTTCCATATGTTGATATCCGAAGACCAAAAAATGTTATTGGGAAAAATACTAAAGATTGTATTCAATCAGGTTTTTTCTGGGGTTATATAGGACTTATAGAAGGAATTATCAGTAAAATTAGATCAGATGTTTCACATAAAATGACAACTATAGCAACTGGAGGATTAGCACCACTATTTGGGAGAGAAACTAAAATGTTTAATTATATTGATCTTGATATAACAATGCATGGGTTAAATGTAATATATAAATTTAATCATAAAAAATAATTTAAGAATAATTTATGGAATTATAAAATTGAAAAAGAAAATTACAATCATAATTGGAGGAGGTATAGCTGCCTATAAAACCTTAGAGCTTATTAGACATCTTCAATCTGAAAATTTTGAAATAATTCCTGTTTTAACAAAAAGTGCATCAAATTTCATTACCTCTTTGTCGATTTCTGCTATTTCAAAAAATAAAGTTTATACTGATTTATTTGACCTCAATGATGAATCAGAAATGGGCCATATACAGTTATCTAGAATTTCAGAGCTTATAATAGTGGCACCAGCTACTGCAAATTTAATCGCAAAATTTGCTAATGGAATTGCAGATGATTTGGCCACTACCTTGATATTGGCTACAGATAAAAAAGTTTTATTGGCTCCTTCCATGAATGTTCGGATGTGGAACCATGTTGCAACAAAAGAAAATATTAAAAAATTAAAGAACTATGGCTTTCAATTTGTTGGTCCTAATTCAGGAGAAATGGCTTGTGGAGAGTTTGGATTAGGAAGAATGGCTGAACCCCTTGAGATAAAGAGTGAGGTGATGAATACATTCAAAAATAGTAATCTTTCAAACAAAAAAATCCTTGTTACATCGGGGGCAACTAGAGAAAGAATAGATCCTGTAAGATATATTTCAAATGATTCTAGTGGATTACAAGGTACCTCAATAGCAAATGCTCTATTAAGAAAAGGAGCAAAGGTAACATTTATAACTGGACCATCTAACATTGAAAAACCAGTGGGAGCAAAAATAATTAATGTAGAAACAGCACGAGAAATGTACGATGCAGTATTTAAAAATGGACCTTATAATATAGCAATATGTGCTGCTGCAGTTTCTGACTGGTACGTCGAAAATAAAAACTCTTATAAAATAAAAAAGAATTCCTCGAACCCACCTCAAATTTCACTTAGAGAAAATCCAGATATTTTATCTGATTTATCAAAATCAAAAAATAGACCTGAGCTTGTTATAGGCTTTGCAGCTGAAACTAATGAACTAATTAAAAACGCTGAATCAAAATTAACTAAAAAGGGTTGTGATATAATTGTGGCTAATAAAATAGATAAAAAGTCTACTGTTTTTGGTAATTCAGAAAATAAAGTTTCAATCATTTCAAATAAAAAAACTATACATTGGCCTAAAATATCTAAGGTTGAAATAGGTGAGAAGTTATCTGATTTAATTGAAAACCTAAATAATTAATTAGTATATTAAAAAAAAAAACCAAAATTATCACTTTTTACTATCTTTTATCTAAAATTCTGTCATGCTGAACATGGGGGGAGTTATTTTGGGTAAAAGCACTTCAGAAGAATCTGAAAAGCTAAGCCTTGCAATTTACGCTTTAAGCGAGGTAGCCACTAAGAAATTTAAATCAAAAGGTATCATTCTTTTAGAGGATGATCTTGATGTTTTTTGTAATTTAATTCTCTCTAGAGACGAAGAGAAGCAAATACAACTAATTAATAATTTATGTAATCAAAGTAAATCTACAGATCTCTTAATTGAAGAGTTAATCCCAAAAACAGCAGATAAACTTGGCAATATGTGGAAACAAGATCAGGTTTCTTTTATAGACGTTTCCTTTGGAGTAGATCGGTTACAAAAATTACTTCGAATTTATGAAAAAAAATACTTAGGACCTCTTTATTTAGACTTTAAGGGTCCTCCTATTCTTCTAATATTACCTCAATCGGAAACCCATAGTTTAGGAATTATAACAGCATCCATGATTATGAAAAAAAATGGAGTTAATCCTTTCTTAGCTTTAGGGTACTCAGAGAGTAAATTAATTGATTTAATCAATTCTATTGATTTTAAATTATTTGGAATATCTATGTCATGTAATACTACTATGGATGATTGCATCGAATTAGGTAAGTTTCTTAAGAAAAGAAAACCTGGAACTGATATAGTATTGGGTACGAATTTTGACTTTTCAAAAAATGATAAATCAAAAATAAAAAAAATCTTTTCAAAAATAACAGCAGATCCTGTAGAAGCTATAAAAGATTTAATATAAATTTTATTAAAAAAACAGGGTTTGAAATGTTTGATCTATATACATGGCCCACACCGAATGGAAGAAAAGTCTCTATTCTTTTTGAAGAATTAGAAGTGAAATATAGTGCTATCCCAATTAATATTTCAAAGGGGGATCAATTTTCAGGAAAGTTTAAAACTATTTCTATTGATAATAAAATACCTATTATTTTTGATTATGAGAAAAAAGTTTATATTAGAGAAAGTGGTATTATCTTAATTTATCTGGCTGAGAAGTATAAGAGATTTTTGCCTTCTGATGAAAATAGATTTGATACCCTTCAATGGCTTATGTGGCAGATGAGTACATTAGGTCCTATTTGCGGACAAGCCCATCACTTTCTATATTATAATCCAGGAAAATCTGAGTATTCTGAAAATCGGTTTAAACAAACTACAGAAAATTTATACAAAATTCTCAATAATCGCCTCGAAAAATTTCAATACGTTTCAGGTGGAAATGATGGAGTATATACAATTGCTGATATTGCAATTTGGCCGTGGATTGCAAGACACAAGCGGCACCAAATTAATTTAAACGATTATCCAGGCGTATTAAGATGGTACAAGGAAATTTATGATCGTCCTGCAGTTCAAAAAGGATATCATATTCCCCATTTTGAAGAAGAGATACCTCTTTAGGTAATAAAACTTTTTTTAGAACTTTGAGATATAAAAACCCCAATTGCAACTATTAAGGCACCAACTAACTGATAATTATTCCAGCTACCTCCAAAAAAAGAAAGAATAATCATAACATAGAAAGCGGTAGCATTCATATGAATAGATGCCAAACCTAGACCTATTTTCTTTATTCCTAGAAGCCAAAGAAATTGCGAAAATGCCATGCCTAAAAATGCATATACTGCTAATTGTAAGTATTCTTTTATGGATGCTTTTATAATAAAACTATCCGTAATTTTATTAGATATTATTAGTATTAGGAAAATAGCTGAAATAAATGTGAATGAACCAATCATACAAATAGCTGTTTGACCAAGCGTTGATAGATTAGGAAAATCAATTACATTGGCCCTTGATGCCCAAGCAAATAAAAAAACAGCAGTAACAGCAAGAATAGCACCCCAAGAAACTTTAATTAAATCTTGAGAACCTAATACTGCAATACAACCTCCTATTATAGAAATTAAAATACCTATTACTAATTCCTTATTTAGGATTCTTTTATCTAATATAACCTCAAAAATAACTGATACTGCAATAATAATAGTTATTGTAACAGGATCTGAAAAAATTTGACCATACAATAAAAGAATACTTCCACAGCCAAAACCTAACCCTCCAACAAATATTCCCAATTTCCAATTTGCTTTTAATACAGCATCTAAACTATCAAAATAAATCCAAATAGGTACTAATATTAATACAACCAAAATATGTCTTAAGAAATTTAGCTGTACTGGATGCCATCCCTCGTTCAATAGAAATTCAACTGCAACAAAACCTGATGCAAAGAAAAACATTGAGAAAAAAAGTTGGTTGTGATCCATTATAATAAGATAGTAATACAATAATAGCTGGAAAAATAATAAGTATTGAAATAAGTTTTCTAATTGTTTTTGCAGGTTTCAGTTCTATTTGTTTTGATATCATGCGAGGGGCTAAGACTTGTGAAATTCCGTATAGAATTATCCAACAAGCCATAAAAATACCTATTAACAAAAAAGCGGTATCTTCTGAAAATCTTTCTCCAAAAGTTAATGCACTTGTAAAGTATAAAGGTATTCCTACCACAAACCAAACGTCTCTAGCACCAAATAAAAATAGACGAGCTATAGATAAATAATTTATTCTAGTATCCGTAGATAATGAAAATATTGATTTAAGTTTTGTGGTTCCTTTTCTTTCCTCTTTTATTTGTGGCATCTTAATTATAACGCAGAGGAAAAGTAAGGCGAGTATAGAAGATAGAATAAGGACTGAATTTTTAAAATCGAAAAATACAAGTAATAAACAACCCAAAAAGAATCCTAATCCTTTTATTGAATTTTTGGATCCAGTGAGCCACGAAGTCCAATGAAATAAGGTAGAGCTTTTATTTACAGGAGCCAATATTCTAATTGCTGACTTGCTACTAACTTTAGTGAGGTCTTTAGCTATTCCAGATAGTCCTTGGCAAATTATTACAGTTAAGATTCCTCTATATGAGTTCCAATCAACTGCAGTATATGAAAGAAAAAA
>CACMNE010000054.1:0-5429 GCA_902614945.1 uncultured Alphaproteobacteria bacterium | reverse complement strand
TTTTCTTATTCCCGTTTTTTATACCAATCCTATTATATTTTTTGTCTAATTTGCGTTCAAATAAAGAACTAGAACTAATAGCAGCAATTATAATAGCTTTATTTTTTGGAGCTGAGTTTTTTAAATTTACGGGTTTAACAGGAGAGATAGGTGCTTTGATTATGGGGATTTGTCTTTCTAATTACAAACATGCTGATAAGCTCTCTGAGAAAATATGGGGGCTTAGAGAGATATTACTTTTAGCGTTTTTTATTTCTCTTGGTATGGAATTAAAAATTGATAGTTATGTTTTGAAGCATGCTTTATTTTTATTATCTTTCCTAATTTTTAAAACAGTAATATTATTTTTCCTTCTTCTTGCTTTTAAATTGAGGTCCTATACCGCTTTTTTGATAACTATATCTCTCTCAACTTATTCTGAATTTTCATTAATTATTTTATCTTCTTGGTTGGATGCAGGTGCTATAAATTCTGAAATATTAACTATTGTTACTTGTAGTGTTTGCCTAAGCTTTATAATTGGATCGATTATTAATAATTATGTACATGAAATATATGTTTATATTGAAAAATACCTTGTCGTTTTAGAAAGAAAAACACATCACCCAGATGAAGAACCTCATACTTGTGGTGAGGCGCAAGTGATGATTTTTGGTATGGGCAGAATTGGAAGTTCTATTTTTCAAAATTTACAAGAAAAAAATATAAAAGTAGTAGGATTTGATGCTGATACCGATTTAGTTAAAAAATATTTAAAAAATGGTAAAAGAGTGGCATTCGCAGATGCAGAGGATCCTGGTTTTTGGTCTAAACTCAGATTTGGAAAACTAAAAACAATAATATTATCACTACCAGAATTTCATTCTCAAAATTGGTCTACTAAACAAGCAAGAAAATATGGTTTTAAAGGACAAATTATAGTACCTACTACTACAAAAGGAGACCCAAATATTTTAAGAAATTCTGGTGCTGACGAAATTTATGATGCTTATGATGCTGCTGGAATTGGTGTAAGTGAAAAATTAATAAAATAATCTTTATTGATTTATTATTTTAAATCTCTATTTGATTATATACTATAACATTGATCTATATATATTTTACTAAAATAGGTTCTTCGCATAATTATAAAGTACCACTAAAGTTTATTGCTATAGCTGTTGAACGGGTTTATTCAAAAGCTTAACACAATATAGCATATATCCACTGTAATGGTCATTATTATTCTAAATGATCTTAATTATCTTTTGATAAGTAGATTATCACCTCAAAAATTGAAAACACAAAAAATAGCTACTGTGTCTTGAGGAAGAACTAAAAAGGGCGTTTAGTAAATAGCTATTTTTTATCTGTAACCTAGTTATTTATTGCTATTCTATCGGAAAATTTGGCATTGAGTCAAAAGCTGATTTAAGAGCTTTACTCCATCCATTAGAAATTTTTGAATAGTATTTATTATCTGATTCAATTCTTATTATTTCAGCCTCCTTAAACGAATTAGCTTTATAGATATGAAGGTCCAAAGGAAAACCAACTGATAAATTTGCCTTTATGGTTGAGTCAAAGGATAAAAGCATCAATTTAACTGCATCTGAAAACCCCATTTCATAATCATATCCTCGTACTAGAATTGGCTTACCATATTTAGTTTCTCCAATCTGGAAAAAAGGGTTATCCTGCGAAACTTCAATAAAATTGCCCTGAGGATAAATTAAAAATATTCTTGGTTCTCCCCCTTTTATTTGGCCTCCTAATATAATTGTTGCATCAAAAGATGAATCAGCTCTAAGTCCTCCACTTGAATTACTATCTATTATCTTCTTTAATTTCTTACCCACAAACTTAGAAGCTTGAAACATTGTAGGTTGGTTAAATAATTCTAAAGCTCTGGAATTGTCGCTAACATTTCTCCCATTTATTTCACTTACAAGAGCTTGAGTGGTTGCCAGATTACCTGCGGTTAAAATAGTAATTGAAGCTTTATTATTTTTAGTCCAATTAAATATTTTTTTATAAGAAGAAATATTATCCACACCAGAATTTGTTCTTGTATCTGACATGAATATTAATCCCTCCTTGATTTTCATTCCAAGACAATATGTCATCTCAATGGTTTACCCTCATTGTTGCACACAAACAGATACATCTAAACTAGTATTTTGACTGTCTAAATGTAATCCATGTATTGGACTAGCATCAAAAAAATCAAATCCATTAGCCAGTACTACATATCTTTCATCAGGAGAAATTCCATTAGCCACATCAAATCCCACCCAGCCTAAATCTTTAATGAAAACGTCTGCCCAAGCATGAGTAGCATCTTGTTCATTTACCCCTTCAATTTTAAGATAACCACTTACATACCTTACTGAAAAACCCAAAAACCTTAAACATGAAATAAAGATGTGAGTGAAATCTTGGCACACACCTGTTTTCTTCTTAAAGGAGTCTTCAGCAGAAGTATATGCACTAGTAGATCCTTTCCTAAATTTAACAAATTTTCTAATATCATAAGCAACAAAGTGGCAAATATCCAATTCTGAATAAGATAAGTCTAACCATTTTTTACAAAACGATTTTATATGGTTACCAGGTTTAGTAATTGGAGTATACATTTTATACATCCAAGGTTTAGTTTTAGGCTTATCATTTCCGAGTATTCCATTAGATTCAATAGTATTGATCTGACCATCAACTGAAATTATAATCTCTTTTAAATCATTATTTAGCGTCAAAAAAGTACATAAGTTCTGGTGGTGATCTAAATATTCAAATTGTTCTACACCGCCTTGGATATTAATATTCCAACTATTAATATTTTGAATTTTGTTGTTTTGAGGTTTTAGACGAAGTCGTTGAACTCCATAAGATAAATTTTTTGAAAATTTGTATTTTGATATATGTTTTATGGTAAGGTTCATTATTTATAAAATCTAAAGTCAGTTTCAATAATTGTGGACAGAATGAATAAATTCTTTAAATAACGTACTAAAAATTCGTGAAGTCCTTCTTCAAATACTTTTTCTATAGTAAGATTTAACATTTCTTCATAAAACTTTTCAGACCTAATTAAACTATTAAAATTTTTGTCATAATATTTTGAAATAGCCACTAAATTTTCATAAATACTAAGATTACAAAAAATAAGTGACCTTGGTAATCTCTCATCTAAAATTAGATATTTACAAATACCACGAGGATTAAACTCGTATTCATTCAACCAATTATAGGATCTATAAGCAGATACAGATCTAAGTATATTTTCCCATTGTGCATTATCAACATTTGATCCAACAAAACCTACAGATGGGAGCAAAACATAATATTTTATATCTAATATTCTCGATGTATTATCAGCTCTTTCAATAAAAGTTCCCATTCTTGCCAATATATAAGTATCATCTCTCAGCATTGTACCATGTAAAGTGCCTCTAGCTAGCTGACATTTTGTCCTGATAATTGAAAGAGTATTTAATAAGTTTTTTTCATTTATTGGTCGTTTAAAAATATTTGATAATATATGATATGTTTCATTAATTGTTTCGAATACTTCTTTTGTTAAGTTATTTCTTACCACTCGTGCGTTCTGTCGTGCATTTCCAATTAGAGATAATACAGAAGACGGGTTTGTTTTATCTCTTAAGGTAAAATTAATGACAGTTGACTTTTTAACTTCACCATATTTTGAAAGGAAAAAACTTTTATTACCACCAACATTCAAAATTGAATCCCACTGGTTGGTAATATTTTGTTTTTGAGTTAGAGAAATAAAATGGCTAGCATTAATAATCCTTGCAGTATTTTCACAACGCTCTAAATATCTAAACATCCAAAAAATATGTGCTGCAGTTTTTCCTAGCATTAAAAATCTTCCAATATCCATGTATCTTTTGTTCCCCCGCCCTGAGAAGAATTTACCACTAACGAACCATCTTTAAGCGCCACTCTTGTTAGTCCACCTGGGGTTATATTTATGCTTTTTGGTGAAACTAGAATGAATGGTCTTAAATCTACATGTCTTGAAGATAAACCTTTATTAGTTAAAACTGGGACAGTAGAAAGTTCTAAAGTTGGCTGTGCAATATATTTGTCTGGATTTGATATTATTTTTTTCCTAAAAGATTCTATTTTTTTGTTTGTAGATTTTGGGCCAATAAGCATACCATATCCACCAGAACCATGAACTTCCTTTACTACAAGACTATCTAAATTATCTAAAACGTATTTTAAATGATTTTTTTCTGAACAACGCCAAGTTTTAACATTTTTTAATAATGGTTTTTCCCCAGTGTAAAAATTAATTATATCTGGAATGTAAGAATATATAGCCTTATCGTCTGCTATCCCTGATCCTGGCGCATTAGCTATTGTAAGGTTGCCAGATTTATATACATCCATTAATCCTGGCACCCCCAAGATTGATTTTGGGTTAAAAGTAAGTGGATCTAAAAAATAATCATCTACTCTTCTATAAATTATATCAATTGGTTTATAACCTTGAGTAGTTCTCATAGAAACTTTTTTATCTTTAATCTTTAAATCATTTCCCTCTACAAGCTCTATACCCATCTCGTCAGCTAGAAAAGAATGTTCAAAATATGCTGAGTTATGGGGTCCTGGGGTAAGAATTGCTATAACCTGTTTTGAATCATTTTTTTTAGGACAACATTCTTTTAGTGATCTTAATAAAGATATTGGGTAATTGGTGACATTTTTAATTTTAATCTTATCAAAAAGTTCTGGAAACATTTGTAGCATTGTCTGTCTATTTTCCACCATATAAGATACGCCAGAAGGTGTTCTTGTATTATCTTCGAGAACAACAAAATCTTCATTAGGAGTTCTAACTAAATCTATTCCAACAATGTGAGTAAAAATACCCCCAGGAGGAGTAAAACCAATCATTTCGTTTAAAAAAGAATTATTATTTTTGATTAACTCTAAAGGTAATATTCCAGCTTTAATTATTTCTTGTTGATTATAAATATCATGAAGAAAATGGTTAATAGCTTTAACTCTTTGTTTTATTCCTTTAGAAATAAACATCCATTTTTTTTCAGAAATTACCCTGGGAATAATATCAAAAGGTATTATCCTTTCTTCTGCTTCTAAATTTCCATATACACTAAATGTGATGCCAGTTTTTTTGAAGAACTCATTGGATTCTATTTGTTTTTTTTTTAAATTATTGAGATCTTCAGATTTAAGCCATTTAAAATATTCCATATAACATTCGTTAGGTTTTAAAATGTTATCAAACATTTCATCAAAATGATATAGTTTTGAGATATTAACATTACTCATGTGGATAGATTTATCAAATATTTCAAAACTACAATATCTTTATAAATATTTACTTTATTTAAGATAAAAATACACATAATTTAATCAATGAATTATAAAATGAGTAAAATTTGTACAAACACTAT
>CACMNE010000053.1:0-5445 GCA_902614945.1 uncultured Alphaproteobacteria bacterium | reverse complement strand
AAAACTATAGTTTTTGGGGTGCCTCAAGGATATGTCTCAGGGATGGATGTCATAAGTGTCATAAGTGTCATATTGGAAATGAAAAGTTGAAAAAGTCCCCCTCGATCTCCCCCTTTAGCGTATTTTTCACACATTTTTCATTTTACAAAAAACATTTTCTGATCGTATAATTTATTGAAAGTAAGTTTAAGAGATGGAGGAAACCCCAATGAAATAAAGTGCGAAATGCCATTGTGGTGAAATAACTGTCGAGATGGAACATGACCCTATGATGCAGTTTATGTGTCATTGTTCTATATGCCATCAAAGAATTGGAACTTCTATTTCTGCTTTAGCTTGGCCTGAACATGAAATAAATATAACTGGTAATTTAAAATCTTACAAAATAGTTGGTGGTAGTGGTATGGATATGTATTACTATTACTGTCCATCTTGTAGTTGTTTTATATATAATAAACCTGATCTTCTTGAAGGAATGGCTTATATCCCAGCTGGATTATTAGGAGACCAAATAGAATTTAAACCAACAGTTGAATTATGGTCAGGCAATAGACCCAATTGGATGCAGAAAGCTCCCTCCATAATTGAGTCTTTTAGCGATAATGGCACCTTAGAAAGACTTCAAGAGTTATTAGAAAATTTAGATCAAAGAGAATGAATTAATAACAATTTTATTTTTATACTGATGCTAAAGAAAGTATAACTACTAAAATCAAACTTATTGCCATTAAATATCTTACTATATTTTTTATTGTTTTACTCAAAGGTAATTCATAAAATAATACTCCTGCATATAGCCAAATTAAATGTATAGGAATCCAAATTAAATTACTAATTAATAGTTTTAATAAAATTTCTGTTAAAAAATTTGAGGGATAGAAAACAAAACCTGAATAAAAAGATAAATTAACTATGTATGCTTTTGGATTAATAAGCTGTAAGAATATTCCATGTTTAATTCCGGGCATATTTTGGGATTTTAAAAAATTTAAATTGGCATCTTTAAACATAATTTTTAATGATAGATATATAAAAAAAATTGATGAAAAAAATAAACAAATAGTTCTAACTATAGGATAAGAAAAAATAACACTTGCTAGACCAGAAATAACTAATAATGCAACAATGTTAGTACCCAAAAAAAGTCCAAAAACATATCTTATACCTGATCTAAACCCATAAGCGGTTCCTACTCCAGCGGTTGATAAAACCCCGGGACCAGGAGTAATTATAAGGAAGAAAACACCAAAAGCAAAAATAATCAAAAGAACAAGTCTCTACTGCAAATAGTAAATAGAATGAATAAATAAAACATATGATAAGTATTTTAAAGAAAAAAAATAGATTTATCATTTTAATGTAAAAACTAATTCTCTTAAAATCCTAAAATTAGTTTACTCAAGTCTTTAAAAAATATAAAATATAAATGATTTTTTTTTGTTAAGCAGAGAACATAATTGGACGATAAAGAATTTGGTACTCGAGATAAACGTGGTGATTGGGCTCCAATTAAGTTATTAGAGCCAGCCCCTCTTTGGTTATTTCCACCTAAACCAAAAAAAATATTGGCTTGGATACCTGCATATTTTTTTCCTTACAATGTACTATTTATGATTTCCTCACTTATTTATTGGTTTCTTGTTATACCCCCAGTGGAAACTATGTCTAATTTTTCATGGGATTGGACTATTAATATTTTAGTTATTAATATGGTTTTGGCTTTTATTTGGTATCAAGGATGGGAAGTTCCCCTTTACATAAAGAAAAAACAAGCAAATAGATTCAAATATAATAAAAGTTTCCCTCAGGATATTAAAAATAAGTTTTTTTGGTTCAAAAACCAGACAATTGATAATATGGCAAGATCAATGCTTTTTGGCGTTCCCATATGGTCTATGCTTCAAATTCTAATGTTATGGACTTTTTCCAATGGATACATACCTTGGATTAATTTTTCAGAGAATAAAATATGGTTCATTCTTATGATTTTAGTTGTACCTATAATTCATGATTTTCATTTTTACTGCATTCATAGACTAATACACATTCCTATATTATACAAATGGGTGCATTCTGTTCATCATAAATCAGTTAATCCAAGTCCATGGTCATCGCTATCGATGCATCCAGTTGAACACATTTTATATTTTGGTACAGTTTTTTGGCATTTTTTACTTCCATCTAATCCAATTATAGCACTTTATCAATTACATTTTGCAGGCTTCGGAGCTGTACCAGGTCATATTGGTTTTGATAAAGTTGAAATATCCGCGAAAAAAGCATTTGATACGCATGCATATATGCATTACCTTCATCATAAATACTTTAACGTTAATTATGGTGGCGACGGGTTAGTGCCATTTGATCGAGTTTTTGGAACATACCACGATGGATCCAAAGAGTCAGACATTAGATTTAAACCTAAAACTTAATTGATTAAACTTTTCAGAAAATTATTTAAATTATTATTTAAGAAAAATGATATTTATTGAAGTTATAGAGATTGTTTTTCCAGTTTTTTTTCTTTCATTTCTTGGTTTTTTTTGGGTTAAAAAGGGATTTGAATATCCTATGCAATTTGTAACTAGGTTGTGTATGAACATAGCAGTTCCTTGCCTTGTATTCGTTTCACTCATGAATACTAAAATAGACATAAAACTTTTATTTAATTTTACTCTAGTTACTCTTTTTACCTATGCATTAATAATTATAACCTTTTTTTTTGTCATCAAATTAATTAAAATTAATTCCAAAACATATTTAGCTCCTTTATCTTTTGGCAATACTGGCAATATTGGGTTACCTTTAGCTTACTTTGCATTTGGAGAAATTGGCTTAGGTTATGCTGTTTTAGTTCTATCAATTACATCAATTTTATCTTTTTCTATTGGAATTTGGTTTGTTTCAGGAAAGATGTCATTATTTAAAACACTTAAAAATGAACCCCTACTAACAGCAACATTTCTAGGTTTATTTTTTTTAGTAACAGGATACCAAACTCCACATTTTTTAACCTCTACATTTGAGCTAATTGGACAAATGGCTATACCACTTATGCTTATTACACTTGGAGTAGCAGTAGCTAGTTTAAATACTAACCACTTTTATTGGGCTCTAAAATTAAGTATTTTAAAGTTATTTATCTGCATATCATTATCTTTAATTATTGGATACATTTTATATCTCGACCATATTCCTTTTTCTATTCTTGTATTGCAAATGTCTGCTCCAGTTGCAGTAACTTCTTATCTTTTAGCACAAAAATATAATGCTGATGATAAAGCTGTTGCTGGAATTGTTATTGCGTCCACAAGTTTATCAATTTTATATTTTCCAATAATTTTATATTTTCAATTGAGCTAAAATTAAAAGATTAAATTAAATCATATCAGTATATAATGGAACCTACGTTAGGAAGAAATATAACTGTAGTTCCAGAAACAATTAAAAATAATCTGCTTAATATTAAATTTTTACCAATCAAACCTTTGCTAACGAAAAATAGTCCTACCCCAATTTGAATTGAGGTTAAAATACTTAAAAGTGGAAAATTAGCAAAATCAATTAACGAAGGGTGACGTATCATAGCAAGTGGAATGATATATAAACCTAGACCCAAAACTAGAGCAGTTTTGGCAACTCTTAACCAATTCTCTTCTACCATACTTGCTGCAATAAAAACACCTCCACAAACAGGTGGTGTGATTGTAGACAAAAGTGCAAACCAGAAAATGAATAAATGCACTAATAGTGGTTTAAGGCCTAAATCAATAAGTGCTGGACCAGCTACAGATACACAGATTACGTATGCTGCAGTCGTTGGAACTTCCATTCCTAAAATGAGACATGCAATAGCCGTTAGAAAAAGAGCTAACCATAGATTACCACCAGATAGAGTAATAATTGAAGATGTTACTTTTATTCCCAACCCTGTTATTCCTAGAACCCCAACTATTAGTGAAGCACAAAGAATAATAGATGCTATTATTGATACTTGACGACCTGCAAATAACGATGCGTTTACAATTCTTGTTTTTGTCGTTTTCCAACTAAAATTTAAATTTATGTCAAAAAATAAAAGAAGTAATCCAGATAGTATTGCAATTGCTGCTGAAAACTGAGGTGTGAAGCCTGAATACATAAATGCTAACAACACTGAAAATGGAATAAGAAAAAAAAGAGCAGTTTTAATGACTGTAGAAATTTGAGGTAACATTTCTACTTTATAAGGTTTTAAATCATATAGTTCTGCATATCGATTAACACCAAGCCAGATAGCAAAAAAATATAGTAAAGCCGGTATAAAGGCAGCTATTATTATTTGGCTATATGGAATCCCTGTTAATTCAACCATTACGAAAGCACCTGCACCCATAAGTGGTGGCATTATTTGACCACCTGTAGATGCAACAGCTTCTACTGCACCAGCTATTTTTTTTGAATATCCTAGTTTTATCATAGTAGGTAATGTAACCATTCCAGTTGAAGCAACATTAGCAGAAGCAGAACCTGAAATTGAACCAAATAAAGCAGAGGAAATTACTGAAACTTTTGCAGCACCACCCTTTAATCTTCCAGCAGCTGCAATCGCAATATTCATAAATCCCTGACCTGCTTCACCTGCATTCAGAATAGCTCCAAAAATTACAAAAACTGCCACAATGGAGACAGATACACCTGTTAATTTTCCCCATAATCCTCCTTCGGTAATAATTAAAGTACCCAAAAAACTATTAATTGGAATTCCAGGATGACCAAATTCACCAGGGATCTTATCACCAGTTAATCCATACAGTAGAAAAATTAGAGTAATCAGTGGAAGAGGCCAACCCACTGTACGTCGAGCCATTTCTAGTGTGATAAAAATTAAAATTATCGAAATTAAAAATTGCACTTCCCCATTCAAAAAACCGTACTGATCAGATAGTAGAGGTTCATTAATTACAATGTAAACACAGCTTAAAATACCAAAAAACGAAAAAATATAGCCTAAAAATAGTTGAGGTTTATTTTGAGAAATAAAAATAAAAACCCAGGGTATTGCTAAAGCCATATGCAAAGGTCGAGAAATTAAACTGGGAACAAGTCCTGAGAAAATAAGATAGATATGAAATAAGATTGATAATAATCCTAGCCCAATCCATATATATTTTATTTCTTTAAGATTAATCATTGTGATGCTCCTTAGGTGTATTTTAAGCACCTAAGGAACTAATAAATTATTTTAATGGTGAGACTCTAAACTAGCACCAACTTCTTCATAATATTTTTTTGCACCTGGATGAATATCTGTCAGAATATTATTCAACATATCCAAAGAGACACCATTCCACCATTTTGCTGCTTCACCTAGAGATTTTTTATTTTCCCAATAAGTTTTAGTAAGCAGGTAAGCTGTCTCTTCGTTCATATCTGATGTTGTAAAAGCAATTACAGGTAGAGACG
>CACMNE010000052.1:0-5513 GCA_902614945.1 uncultured Alphaproteobacteria bacterium | reverse complement strand
TAATTATAATTATTCTGAAACTTCCGAAGGTGCCTCTATATGTCATGATGGGGT
This sequence comes from uncultured Alphaproteobacteria bacterium, assembly GCA_902614945.1. GTDB lineage: Bacteria > Pseudomonadota > Alphaproteobacteria > Rhodobacterales > Rhodobacteraceae > CACIIZ01. The sequence goes on along the minus strand of CACMNE010000052.1, from coordinate 5,459 downwards.
ATGTTTAACAATTTTTAATAAAAGAAAAGAAGAAAAAGGCTTTTCTTATGAAGTAGAAGTTTCTAGTGAAACAATTTCAAAATCAAATATCATAGAATCAAAAGAACCTTGGAAAATTGGTAAAAAAGTCAATTTGGAAAAATCACTTAAAATTGGTGATGAATTAGGTGGACATATAGTTACTGGTCACGTTGATGGTGTAGCAAAACTAATTAAATCAAAAAAAATAGATGAAAGTCATAAATTAACATTTGAGTGTCCGGAGGAACTTATTAAATTCATTGCAGTGAAAGGATCAGTTGCTTTAAATGGAACTTCTCTAACTGTGAATGATGTAAGTAAAAATATTTTCACTGTAAATATTATTCCACATACAAAACAAGTAACTACTTGGAAAGATAGTAAAACTGGTGATCTATTTAATTTAGAAATAGACTTACTAGCTCGTTACATGGATAGATTGCAAGCGGGTATGAAATAAAATGAATATTTCGAATAAAGAAAAGCTTGTTAACAAACATAATGAAAAAAATGCCATCGCAGAAATTAATGATATTATTGAAGAAGCTAGAAATGGAAGAATGTTTATTCTTGCAGACGATGAAGATAGGGAAAATGAGGGAGACCTCATAATTCCTGCACAAATGGCTACGCCAGAGGCAATAAATTTTATGGCTACTTATGGGCGAGGTTTAATATGCTTATCTTTAACTAAAAAACGCATAGAAGCTTTGAACCTTCCATTGATGTCAGCTTCAAACTCATCAAGACATGAAACTGCTTTTACAGTTTCTATTGAAGCTAAAGAAGGTGTTACTACAGGTATATCCGCACACGACCGGGCCTTAACGATTTCAACAGCAATTAATCCATTATCAGGACCAGGTGACATAGCAACACCTGGACATGTATTCCCCTTAAAAGCTAAAGAAGGTGGTGTTCTTGTCCGAGCTGGGCATACAGAGGCTGCTGTGGATATATCAAGATTAGCTGGCTTAAATCCCTCAGCAGTAATTTGTGAAATTATGAATGAAGATGGAACAATGGCTAGAATGCCTGATTTAATTTCATTTGCTAAAATTCATAATTTAAAACTTGGAACTATTTCAGATTTAATTGCATACAGAAGAAGGTATGATAACTTAGTTAAAGAAATTGAAAGCCAAAAAGTAAATTCAATTTTTGGTGGAGAATGGCAATTAAAAACTTTTATTGATGAGATCAGTAACTCATTACATTACACAATTTCTAAAGGTGATATTAGATCAGATGAAGGTATACTCGTAAGAATGCACGTTACAAATACATTTCAGGATCTGCTAGGAATTGAACCCAAACGACAAAATCAGATAAGTGACTCTATGAATCAAATAAGCGAGGAAGGCAGAGGTGTGCTTGTACTACTAAATTTTAGTTATCATTCAAATAATAAAGAGGATAAAAATTCCAATACTATACGCAGATACGGTATTGGAGCTCAAATCTTAAAAGCTCTAGGAGTAAATAACATAAAATTATTAACTAATTCTGGCACCCCAAAGCTAATTGGACTAGAAGGTTACGGTCTTAAGATATTAAAAACTATACCTATTAAAAAATATGAATAAGAAGACTAAAAATTTTGAACTTAAATATGATACCAGTATAGCAATTGTTGGTTCTCCTTACTATAAATCAATTTATGATAACCTTTTGGATGGAACACTAAAAGAATTGTCAAGCCACAGTAGTATAAATGTGGAAATACTAAATGTTGAAGGAGCTTTAGAAATACCAACAGCCATCAGTCTTCTTAAAAGAGATTTTGATGGGTTTATTGCTTTAGGCTGTATCATAAGGGGAAAAACAAGTCATTATGATATCGTAGCACAAAATAGTGCCCAAGCTCTATCTCAATTAGGATTGGAAGGTATTTGTATTGGCAACGGAATACTTACAGTTAATAGCATTGAGCAAGCGATAGAGAGATCTGATCCAAAATTAAAAAATAAAGGTAAAGACGTAGCAAAAGCATTGATCTCTTTGCTTTTAATCAAGCAAAATTATAATTCTAATTAATAAGATTTTAATTCATTTTTAGATTTTGGAAAGTTCAAAAATTACAAAACTACAAAAAATTAAAGAGAAAAGTGTTTCAAGGCTATATGCTGTTCAAGCACTTTTCCAAATTGAAGCAAATAGTAATTCTATAGAAAAAATTGTCTTAGAGTTTAAAAATCATAGAGAAAAAGAAAATCTTTACAGTAATAACTATTCTAAGGCTGATTTAATCTTTTTTAAAAAAATAATTGAAACAACAGTTAAACATCAAAAAAAAATTGATTTGAATATAATGAAATCAATTAAGGAAGACTGGGCTATGGAAAGAATTGATCCAACTTTAAGAGCTATCTTTAGAGCAGCTGCTGCTGAATTTTTGATAAAAACTCCCCCCAAGGTTGTAATAAGTGAATTTTTAGAAATTGCAAAATCATTTTTTCCGAATGGAAAAGAGTGTAAATTAGCTAACGGAGTGTTAGATAAGCTTGCAACTGAAATTTTATCAACCTAAATTAGGCAATGATAGAAATCGTTTATCTGCTGAACTTTATTCACTCATTTTTGAATTTTAGTTCAAATTAAAATTGTTATTTCTTGGAAAACCTTTAGGTGCAATTTTACCTGATTGGGCTCTTTTACCTACCCAATCTTCAAAATTGCTTAAAACATTTTTCCTACCTGATTTATCAAACCAAACAAGCCCAATTTCTGAATCAAAAGAAGTGATATCGGAGAGATATGCATTTTTATATTTTTGTAACCTCACACCCTTACCCTTATTAAGTGCTGGTAATTCATTTATTTTGAAAATCAAAAGTTTTCTGTTTGTCCCAATTGTAGCAATTGAATCACCTTTAATATTTTTTAAACAATTGGCTATAATACCAGTTTTTAGATTAATTATTTTTTTGCCAGACCTTGTTTGTGCTAACATGTCTTCATGCTTAATAATAAAACCATCGCCAATATTAGATGTAACAAGTGATCTTAAATTAGATTCAAAAACTATAACATTCACTATTTCTATCTGATTAGGTAAATCAGTAAGTAACCTTATTGGTTCTCCATTAGTTCTGCCACTTGGAAGTAAATTCACTTGAAGAGAATAGATATGACCATTACTTCCAAAAATAAGAATTTTATCAGAAGTTTTTGCATTAATTAAAAAACGTTTCTCATCTCCCTCACGATATTTTATTTCTTCAGTGTTGATTACTGTTCCTTTTACAAATTTTATCCAACCAAGCTTTGAAACTATAACCGTAACTTCTTCTTCTTCAATAAATTCAGGAATTTCTAAATTTTCTAATATTCCTTTTTCTTCAATTATTGTTTTTCGATTAAAATACGTAGTATTTGAACTTAATTTGAGTTTTAATAACTCAAAATCCTTAGACAACTTTTGCCATTGATTATTTTCATCTTCCAAAAGCATTTCTAAACCTAGACGCTCTTTTAAAAGTTGATCTTTTTCTTCTTCAAGCTGAATTTGCTCAAGTTTTCTTAAAGATCTTAATCTCATGTTTAAGATTGCCTCTGCTTGTAAATCAGAAAGGTCAAATTCTTTTTGAAGATCCAATTTAGGGTTATCATTATACCGAATTATACTTATTACTTTATCTAAGTTTAAATAGGTAACTATAAAACCTTCTAATAAATGTAACCTAGAATCTATATTTCTTAATCGAAATTTTGATCGTCGGATTAAAATATTTCTAGAGTGATCAATATAGTTAAGTAATAAGTCTTTTAAACTCGAAACTCTAGGCATTTTACCATCAAATAACACGTTCATATTTAGAGAAAATCTGGATTCTAAATCGGTTTTTTTGAACAAATGTTCCATAAGTACATCAGGAGGAATATTCTTCGATTTAGGCTCAAGTACTAACCGAATATCTTCAGCACTTTCATCTCTTAAATCATTTAATAAATTTATTTTTTTGTCATTTATAAGTTCGGCTAATTTTTCTACTAATTTTGATTTTTGGATACCATATGGTATTTCTGTAATTACTATTTGCCATCTTCCCCTGGATAAAAACTCTTGATTGAATTTAGCTCTGATTCTAAAACTCCCTTTTCCTGAAATATAGTTATCTAATATAGTACTTTTAGAGTCTACTAATACACCTCCTGTAGGAAAATCAGGACCTTTTACTATCTCCATGAGATCTGAATCATCTAATTTTGAATTCTGAATTAACTTTATTGATGCATCCAAAATTTCTCTAATGTTATGTGGTGGAATACTAGTAGCCATTCCTACAGCAATCCCGTAAGCACCATTTGCAAGAAGTTGAGGGAAGAAAGCGGGTAAGTACTCAGGTTCTTTTTCTGACCCATCATAATTATCTTTAAAATCAACAGCAGATTCATCCAGGCCATCTAATATTATCATAGAGATTTCGCTCAAGCGAGCTTCGGTGTATCGCTGTGCTGCTGCATTATCACCATCAATATTACCAAAATTACCTTGACCCTCTATAAGTGGATACCTAGTTGTAAACGTCTGAGCCATTCTCACTAAAGAATCATAAATGGCTTTATCACCATGGGGATGGAAATTACCCATAACCTCGCCAACAATTTTAGCACACTTTCTAAATGAACCGGAGGGAGTTAATTTTAACTGCCTCATGGCATATAATATTCTTCGGTGTACTGGCTTTAAACCATCTCTGCTATCAGGTAATGCGCGGTCAGTTATAGTAGAAAGAGCATATTCTAGATATCTTTGACCAAGTGCAACGTCAAGATTTTCATTTAGTATTATTTCTTTATTTGAATTTTTTTTGTTTGTCATAAATAATCCATCAACTATTTCATATGCTTTTAATTTATAGGTTTAAAAATGAAAACAAAAAATATTCTAATTACTGGATGTTCAAGTGGGATTGGTAAAGATGTTGCCATTACTCTTCATAACAAAGGATGGAGAGTCTTTGCAACATGTAGATCTAAAATAGATTGTACTTTTTTTACAAAATTAGGTATCGAAAGTTTTCCTTTAGATTTACTTAAAGAAGAATCGATAAATTGTGCAGTTAATTTGGTAAAAGAAAAAACTAAATCTCAACTAGATGTATTATTAAATAATGGTGCGTATGCGATACCCGGTGCGATCCAAGATATACCCAGGTCTGCTATGAGAGAAATTTTTGAAGTAAATGTATTTGGCCAAATTGATTTAATAAATAGATGTATACCACTAATGATGAATTCAGATTATCCAAAAGTTATAAACTGTTCGTCAGTATTAGGTTTCATATCACTACCATATAGAGGTTTGTATTCGGCTACTAAATATTCAATTGAAGCACTAACTGATGCTCTAAGAAGAGAAAACTATGATAGTAAAATTAAATTTGTACTAATTCAGCCAGGCCCGATAAACACTGATATAAAAAAGAAATCTG
>CACMNE010000051.1:0-5542 GCA_902614945.1 uncultured Alphaproteobacteria bacterium | reverse complement strand
CAAATTGCATTAGAGAAAGTATTAAAGTTTGTAAAAAGATATGGTAATACAAAAATTGGTATACAATTAGCACATGCTGGACGTAAGGCTTCAACTGCAATTCCATGGCTAGGAGGTAACCCACTAAGCCGAGATAATTCAGATAGTTGGGAAACTGTAGCTCCATCCTCGGAAGCTTATAATTCTAATTGGCCTTCACCTATAGAATTAGATACTCAAGGTTTGGAGAATATTAAGAAATGTTTTGTAAGTTCAGCAAAAAGAGCAATAGAAATTGGTTTTGATATTATTGAGCTACATATGGCACATGGATATTTAATTCACCAATTTCTTTCGCCTATTAGCAACACGCGGACTGATAAATATGGTTCTACTTTTGAGAATAGAATAAGATATCCCCTTGAGATTTTTAAAGCAATAAGGGATGAAATATCGAGTGACTACCCCATTGGAGTGAGATTTTCTGCAACAGATTGGGTGGAATCTTCTTCATGGAATATAGAAGAAGCAACAAAATTTGCATTAAAACTTAAAGAACTTGGTTGTGATTTTTTTGACGTTTCCAGTGGTGGTAATTCACCAAAACAAAATATAATTTCTGGTCCTGCTTATCAGACTGGATTTGCATCAAGAATCAAAAGTGAAGTAGGAATTCCTACTATTGCGGTAGGGCAAATAACCGAACCTTTACAGGCAGAAAGTATTATAAGTACAGGACAAGCGGATTTGATAGCAATTGGGAGAGGAATGTTATATAATCCAAGATGGGCATGGCATGCAGCTGAAGTGTTTAAAAAAGAAGCTGCATATCCACCACAATATGCAAGATCACATCACTCACTTATTGGACTTCCTATACCAGGAAACCCTCAAACAAAATAACTTTATTAATATTTTTTATAAAAATATAATTAAAAAATTAATTACAAAAATTATTTTTTTTTGTTTCTCATTAAATCGACACCTCTTCTAACTGCATCTCTTTCTTTTAGTCTTTGTCGCCATTTTATTACATTTGGGTATGGATCTAAAGATATTCCCATAGATTTAGCAATTAAAACCCAAGGCCATGATATTATATCAGCAATGGAGTAATCGTTTATAATATAATCTCTACCAGTTAACTGATACTCTAAAACCTCTAAACATTTTTTGTATTCATCTGCATATCTATCAGCTGCATAACTTTGTTTTTCTGAAGTTGGTGCATAATTCCAAAAATGACTATGTTGCCCACCCATAGGACCTAAATTACCAACTTGCCAAAATAACCACTGGGTAAGTTTTCTTCTTTCATCAATTGAATCTGGAATAAATTTTCCAGTCTTCTCGGCCAAATATAGTAAAATAGCCCCAGACTCAAAAACATTAATTGGATTTTCATTTTTATCGTAATCAGTGATTGCAGGAATTTTCTTGTTAGGATTTATTTTTAGAAAATCTGAGCTGAATTGTTCGCCTTTTTTTAAATTTATTAATATTGTATTATAAGGTAAACCACATTCCTCTAACATAATACTTACTTTCCATCCATTTGGAGTAGGAGAGTAATAAAAATCAATAGCTTTATTCATAACAAATATGTATTTAACTCAATGTAATGTACTTTAAAAAAGTTTGGATTATCAACTTACTCAGCAGCTTGATAAGTTTCTATAAAGCCACCAGATTGACGCTCCCAATATCTGGCATATAAACCTCTCAAATTTAATAATTCCTGGTGTGTTCCATTTTCTACTATCTTTCCTTTTTCCATAACTATAATTCTATCCATTTTGCTTAAAGTGGATAGACGGTGTGCAATTGCTAAAACTGTTTTTCCGTCCATTACAAGTTCTAGTGCTTTTTGAATTGATGCCTCTACTTCACTATCTAAGGCACTTGTAGCTTCATCTAATACAAGTATCGGTGCATCTTTAAGTATTGCTCTAGCTAAAGCAATTCTTTGCTTTTGTCCCCCTGATAATTTTACACCTTGCTCACCTAAATGTGCTTCATACCCCTTACGCCCTTGATGATCTTGAAGATCAAGTATAAAATTATGAGCCTCTGCTTTTTTTGAAGCTTCAACTAAAGTCTTAAAGCTTGCAGAAGATTTACCATACAAAATATTATCTCTTGCTGATCTATTAAATAAAGCTGTTTCTTGCGTAACCATTCCTATCTGTTTACGAAGGCTTTCTTGTGTAACATTAGATAAATTTTGATTATCAATTTGTACAATCCCTCTTTCAGGATCGTATAAACGTAATAACAAAGACACTAGTGTAGATTTGCCCGCACCAGATGCACCAACTAGTCCAACTTTTTCTCCTGGATTTATAGAGAGAGAAATATTTTTTACTCCGCCAATGTCTCTATCATATGCAAAGCTAACATCTTGGAAAATCACTTTACCTTTTTTTATTTCTAAAGTTTCTGCATTTTTTTTGTCTTCTAAATCATATGGTTTTGATAATGTTCTGACACCATCTTCAATCTCTCCAAAATTTGAATAAATTGTCATTAAAACATAACTGACCCAACCAATCATTTGGGAAAGTCTTAATGAAATGGCACCAGCTGCTGCTATATCTCCGGCACTTACTTGACCTGTACTCCAAAACCAAAGGCTACCTCCTACCATTATAACTGGTAAAATTCCTGCTAAACCATTTAGACAAAATCTAAACCATGCAGCAACCTCTCCATATTTAATTGAACTATGACGAAAACCAGCCATAGCCTTTAACGCTTCACTATCTTCATGATGATTATGAGCGAAAAGTTTAACAGTTTTTATATTTGTAACAGTATCTACAATTTGGCCAGTAACCATTGCTCTTGAACTAGCTCTATTCCCAGATCTTAACCTAATAATTGGCATAAAATATCTAATAAGGAAAAAATAACAAACCAGCCAAAATAATAATGCAAATGTTAGTTTAATATTCACAGATGTCAGCATAAGTGCGGCGCCAATCACCGAGGCAAGTGCAAAAAGTACCGTCTGTAAAATCTCAATAACTACATCAGTGACTGCTCTGGCAGTCTGCATTTCTTTTTGAGCGATCCGGCCTGCAAAATCATTCTCAAAAAATAGAATTGAATGACCTATACACCATCTATGAATTCTAGATAAAACAAGATTAAATATATTTGGAGACACAATGACTGATTGCATGTATGAAGAAGAACCAAAAATTATTGGACGTATTAATAGAAAAAAAAGTAATCCTGCAGAAAACAATAAAATATTATTGCTTAGTGGGTCTTCAATAGTTGAATTTAAAGCAGCGTCAATTAAAAGACCTAACAATAAAACTGCTGATACCTCAGTAATTCCTGTTAAAATTGATAAAAAACCAGAAAGAGAAAGTATTTTAAAACTACCCGATAAAGACCATAATAGGAAACCAAATGTATTTGGGGGGGGTGGACCTTTAGCGGGTTCTACATGATTTATCCAATTAAAAGGTTTCATAGATATTGCCTAATTTGATAATTGATACCATATCATATAATACTATTATCAAATTGTTTTAGATCTTAATATTTAAATAGAAGATAAATAAATATGTGTGGGATAATTGGTCTTTTTCTAAAAGATGATAAATTAAATTGTAATTTAGGGTCAATGCTATCAAGTATGTTAAATACTATGTCTGATAGAGGACCTGATAGTTCTGGACTTGCAATATATAATTGTAGAGAAATAGATAAAATTAAATTGACTTTAAGGTCTGAAAATCATCAAGAAGATTTTAAAGAAATACGAAAAGGGCTACTTCAAAAGCTCAAATTAAAGTTTTCTCTAAGAGAGCATTTCAATCATATCGTATTAACAGTAAATAAAAAAGATGTTGATAAAGTAGAAAGTTTTTTAAAAAAATCTTTCTCCAATCTATCTCTTATGAGTTCCGGTGAAAATATTGAAATATTTAAAGAAGTAGGATTACCAAAAAATGTAATTCAAAAATTTGGAATAAATGAAATGGATGGCACTCATGGCATTGGTCATACCAGAATGGCTACAGAAAGTGCAGTAACAACTTTGGGAGCTCATCCATTTAGTACTGGCCCAGACCAGTGCCTCGTTCATAATGGGTCATTATCAAACCACAATCAACTTAGACAAAAACTAATAAGTGAAGGTATGGAAATAAATACAGAAAACGATACAGAGGTTGCAGCGAGTTACTTAAGTTTACAAATAAAAAAAGGTAAAACATTAGAACAATCCTTGAAGTTAGCTTTGTCAGATTTAGATGGATTTTACACCTTCCTAGTAGGGACTAAAGACGGTTTTGGAGTATTAAGAGATCCAATATCTTGTAAACCTGCCGTTATGGCAGAAAATGACTATTATGTTGCTTTTGGTTCTGAATACAGAGCATTCGCAAATTTACCAGAGATTAATCATGCTAAGATTTGGGAACCAGAACCCGCAACTGTTTATTTTTGGAAACACTAAATGAATAAATTAGATCTTGAAAAAATAACCCTTAGAGAGCTGAATACAAAATTGCAAATGTCCAGGAGCACTGAAACCTGGTTGATATCAAACCCTAAAGGTGTGCATGCTTTAGCAGTCGGGTTAGATAGTTCAATAAAAGTCAAAATTGAAGGATCCACGGGTTATTATTGTGCTGGGATGAATAAAAAAGCATTTATAGAAGTTAGTGGATCCGTTGGTCCAGGAGCTGCAGAAAACATGATGTCTGGCAAATTAATTGTTCATGGAAATGCTAGCCAATATGCAGGAGCTACTGGTCATGGTGGTACTTTATTAATTAAAGGAAATGCATCGTCACGATGTGGTATATCCATGAAAGGCATTGATATAGTTGTTAAAGGTGATATTGGTCACATGTCTGCATTTATGGCTCAATCGGGAAAACTTATAGTGTGCGGAGATGTTGGAGATTCATTAGGAGATAGTATTTATGAAGCACAAATATTTGTAAGAGGATCTGTAAAATCCCTAGGGGCTGATTGTGTAGAGAAAGAAATGTCCAAAAAACATACAGAAATTCTAGAAAAGTTACTTAATGACGCAAAATTAAACTTTAAACCTAGTAAATTTAGAAGATATGGATCAGCTCGAAAACTTTATAATTTTGATATAGCCAATGCTGAAGAGTATTAAAAAAAGATAAGTTAATGACAAAAAAAAATAAAAAATTAAAAACCAATAGTGTTAGCACACTACCAATTTTTTCACAAACGTTCACTCCTGAAGTGAATGCCGAGATTAGAAGGGCTGCAACTACAGGTATTTATGATATAAGAGGTGGAGGATCAAAAAGAAGGGTTCCTCATTTTGATGATCTTCTTTTTTTGGGTGCTTCGATGTCTAGATACCCACTAGAGGGTTATCGAGAAAAATGTGAAACAGCATTAAAATTAGGAACAAGAAATGCAGAAAATCCGTTAGAAATTGATATACCAATTACTATTGCAGGCATGAGCTTTGGAGCTTTATCAGCACAGGCAAAAGAGGCTTTAGGACGAGGTGCTTCAATGGCCGGAACATCAACTACTACTGGAGATGGAGGTATGA
>CACMNE010000050.1:0-5579 GCA_902614945.1 uncultured Alphaproteobacteria bacterium | reverse complement strand
TTCTGTAAGCAAATCAGTCACTATTCCACCTTCATTAAAAAATATATTCATAGAATTATATAATGATCTTGGAATTAAACCAGCCAGTTCGGGCTGTTTAGAACGTTGGAGCAAACAAGGTATTCTACTTTTAAATACCTGTTTAACAGTAGAAAAAGGGAAACCTGCATCACATAGAAATATTGGATGGGAACAATTTACGGACATGGTGTTAAAACAATTGAATGCTAATAAAAAAAATATAGTTTATTTGTTATGGGGAAAGCATGCCCAAGAAAAAGCACATATCATTAATAAATCCAATAACAAAGTCTTTATGAGTTCACATCCATCACCATATTCAGCAAATCAAGGTTTTTTTGGATCAAAACCTTTTTCAAAAACAAATGATTATTTAACCTCTACAAAACAAACAACAATAAATTGGTAATCAAATTTGACGCTATTAATTATAAAAAATATATTATGAAAAAAAAGGCCATAAAACATAATTGAATAATGAGGTAGTTCAAAATGGAAAAAAATTATGATGTTATTATTGTTGGTGCAGGTGTAATAGGTACTGCTATTGCATTTGAACTTTCAAAAAAAGGTTACAGAACTTTAAATATAGATCGAAACCCTTCTTCTGGCTATGGTTCAACATCCGCATCATGTGCAATTATTAGAGTTCACTACTCAACCTTTGACGGATGTGCCCTAGCTTATGAAGGTTATCATTATTGGAAGAAATGGGAGGAATATCTAGAATATAAAGACGAAAATGGACTTGCAAAATTTATTGAGTGCGGGTGCATGATTTATCAAACACATGAGAATGATTATCTCAAAAATATAACTGCTAGAGCCAATGAGCTACAAATACCTTTTGAAAAATGGACGCCCGAACTAATTCAAAGAAAACTACCTATTGTTAACACTAAACAATTTGGACCTGTAAAACTTTCTACAGATAAAGAATTTGGAAAAAATAGTGGTGAAAATCTCAGGGGAGCTATCTTTTTTCCAACTGCAGGTTATATAAATGATCCTCAGCTATCTGCACATAATCTTCAAAGGGCCTCTGAAAAAAAAGGAGGGCACTATTTGTTTAATAGTTCAGTAGAGGAAATCATGATAAATAAACAGAGAACATCAGGTGTTGTTCTCAGTAATGGAGAAAAAATTCATGCTCCTGTAGTTGTTAATGTAGCTGGCCCTCACTCGATGAAAATAAATCAATTAGCTGGTGTTGAAGAGGAAATGAATATCAAAACTAAAGCGCTAAAAGTTGAAGTTGCACATGTTAAACCACCAAAAGGGTTTGATTATGAAAAAAACGCTTTTGTTATTTCAGACAGCGATATTGGTTGTTACAGTAGGCCAGAAATAGGTAATCACGTTTTAATAGGAAGCGAAGATCCAAAGTGTGATGAACGAATATTTGTAGATCCTGATGACTGGGATCAGAACTTTACAGAACAGTGGAAAACCCAACTTTTAAGACAAGCACAAAGATTTCCTGATATGCCAATCTCTACAAATATAAAGGGAGTAGTTGCATTATATGATGTTTCAGATGATTGGATACCAATCTATGATAAATCAAGTTTACCAGGATTTTATATGGCCATTGGTTCCAGTGGAAATCAATATAAAAATGCACCAATTGCAGGTATAATGATGGCAGACTTAATCGAGAAATGCGAAAATGGTCATGATCATGATAAAGATCCAATTAAACTAAATCTTTCGAATATTAAAAGAGACATTAATGTTGGGTTTTATTCCAGAAATAGAATTATTAATAAAGAAAGTAGTATGTCTGTTTTAGGTTAGTCAATTACATATATCTCTTCAATTAGCAGATCAATTAGTTTTGTTTTTTAAAAGAGTTAAAAGTTCTGGCCATTTATCTATACATTTCATCAATAAAGGAAAATTATTATACATGATATTACCGTTTTGCCATAAATTAAGATCATCAACACGTATGGTTTGATTTTTTAAAATCCAACAAATCTCACCAGGCGCATAATCTCCACACGTATGAAAATGCAAGTAATTAGGATGAGCAAAAACTGTATTACTCCAATAATCAGGATTATTTAATTTAATACTTTCACTAAGAAGACCATTATGAATACCACAATGCAAAGAGTGAACAATATCTCTTTTGATTTCAAATTTATTAGATACATAATCATAATGCCTTTGTATATTGCAAACATCTTTTTTATTTCCAATTACTGACTGAATATGTCCATTTTTGATATTAAACTTAACTTTTTCATTCAATTTGATTTTCGATGGAGAATAAAAACTTGATCCAGATGAAGTTAAAAATTTTTCAACTACAACTACCCCACTTAATAAATTTGCACTTATTGGAGAATGAACCACCATCGGAAATCTTTTTATAGCTACATCATTATTATCTGAAAATACTTTATAACAATTACCCGTTACATCGGTTCCAGAGGGACAGCTTATTTTTAATTTTTCAGTATTAATAAAAACTTCATCAATACTTTTCTTAAAATCTAAATGAATTTTATAATTAGTTGTCCCAAATTGAGAGGCTAACATGTTAATATTTCTAGCATACGACATCACTACTTTACATGAATGTACATTTTCAAACCTTTTGAGATCACCCAATCTTGAAAAGTAAATAATACAATCATATTTTGAGGATAATTTTTGTATTCTGTAAGAATTTTCTTCAGTTGGTTCTTCAATCATTAAAAAATTTGCCGCAATATCCAATTCAGTACAATATTTTTGTACAATCTTTGCAACAAACTTATCATACCAACCAAATTTCTCATTTTCAGCGACAATTAAAACCTTTTTGGATGGAGATAGTTCAGCACAATTTAAAATTAAATTCAGTGCACCTTTTTTTAAATTTTCTTTAAAATTCAAAATACTAGTTTTTCCTATAAGAAAATGCTTTATTAAATCGCCAAATCAAATAATCACCACAGGTAATTGGTTCCTCATTTGAATTTTTTTTAATCTCAGGAATTTCTCCAGGGTTGATTAGTGTTTCTGGATCAGGATCAAATGCTAACACAATTGATAATCTCTCTTGACCTGACGAATTAACCACTCTATGTGGGGTTGATTTATAAATTCCACCTGTCCACCTTGATAATAGGTCAGCTACATTTACGATAAGAGTTCCTTCAATAGGAGGAGCATGAAACCATTGTCCATCTAATCCTTTAATTTGTAGCCCACCAACAGAATCCTGACACAAAATGGTCAGTAATCCAAAATCTGTATGTTCACTTACTCCAAATTGCATTTCACCCATTTCTTTTGGTTGGTCAGGATAATATACAAGAGACGCTCTACTCAATGGAGCATTACAATTCCTTATGAAAAAGTTTTCTTTTAAATTTAAACCCATTGCAAAACAGGTTAAAAGATTTTTTGCAAGTTCGTTTATTTGATGAAAATAACTCATGGCATTTTGCTGTAGTGATGGTAAAAAATCAGGCCATTTATTGACACCCCTTAATTGATGATCATCTGGCAACGATCCATCGTCATATTGATATCCCCAAATAAAACTTTCTTTTAAATCAGGTTTTGCTTTATCACCCATTTTTGCTCCACCAAAACCCAGCCAGCCCCTATGTTTTTTTGTAATAAGTACTTTTGATTTATCATCCGTAGAACTCCTAAAAAAATTTAAACCATCTGTTCTAAGATCATTGATAAGGTTTTCCGAAATATCGTGATTTTTGATGTAAATAAAACCAAGATCAGTACTTGCTTTATATAATTCTTTTGCAATTTCTATTTTATTGGGTGCAGTATTAATTTTTTTTATATCAATTACTGGAACTCGTTCTTTATCTATAAATTTGATTATTGAATTACTCATTGAATTTTACCCATTAGTTTATTTTTTTACTAATTGATCAAAGGCTTCTAAAGCTTTAGCACTAAACATTATTGAAGGACCACCTCCCATATAGGAACACACACTTAATACCTCAACTATTTCCTTTCTAGTGGCACCAAGTCTTATCAAGTGCTCTATATGTAAACCAATACAACTTTCACATTTAGTTGAAATTGCGATACCCAAAGCAACAAATTCTTTAGTTTTTTCTGAAAGATCACCATCTTTTTTTACCGGTTTTCCCATTTGTGAAAAACCTTCAAATGTTTCAGGGGTTACTTTTCTAAGTTCATTAAATCCATTTCTGGCATTATCTAAAAAATTTTTCCAATCCATTTTTTCCCCATTTAAAATAAAATCTATGAAGGACTTTGATTAATTTGAATTACTCTCATTAGAACCTAACTTTTTTTCCAACCATCGAACTGCAAAACTGATTAATAAAACTAAAACTAAATATTCTAAAATAAGTAGTGTATATATCTCTAGAGGTCTATATTCTGTTACTACAATCTCATTTGCTCTTCTTGTCAATTCTTGCATTCCAATTACTGATGCGAAAGCTGACATTTTCACTATATAAATAAATTGATTTGCTAGGGGCGGAAGAATTCTTCTTAAAGCTTGTGGGAATATAATATATCTCATGGCTTGAAATTGCGACAACCCAATTGTTTGGGCTGCTTCTCTCTGACCTCTAGATATAGATTGTATACCAGCTCTGTAAATTTCTGCGGTAAAAGCACTATCAGAAATAGCTAAAGTGATAACAGCACCCCAAAATGCATCAATTTCTATTTTCAAGCCTAAAGACTGAAAAATTACTGGAAGCCCATAAAAAACCCAAAATAACATTGGTAATAAAGGAATGGCTCTAATGAACTCCACATAAATTCTATTAAATGATCTTAAAAAGAAATTATTTGAAAAACCTGGTAAAGCAACAATAAGTCCTAAGATAATAGATATAAATGCAGCAATTATTGACAACAAAATAGTTGCTCCAAATCCACCAATTAGAAATTTAATATTTGCCAAACCCGATTTTGTTGTAGGGTCAATAACATACCAGCCCCAATTCCCACTACTGCTAGAACAACCAGCAAGTGAAGCTAGAAAAAATAATACAAAGATATATTTAAAGGATTTCATTTTATCTCAGTAGTTTAAAACTTGATCTAAAAATTTTTTTAACCTATTGGTTTTTGGGTTTTTAAAAAAGATTGAAGGTATATTTTCCTCTAATATTTTACCATCATCCATAAAAATAATTTTGTCAGCTGCTTTTTTTGCAAATCCCATTTCATGGGTAACTACCACCATTGTCATTCCATCATTTGCTAGATCCAAAATAACTTCTAGAACCTCCGCTATCATTTCTGGATCTAATGCTGAAGTTGGTTCGTCAAATAACATAATTTCAGGCTCTAAACATAATGCACGAGCAATAGCTACTCTTTGTTGCTGTCCCCCAGAGAGAAGATTGGGTTTTTTATAAGCTTGTTCAGGAATTTTGACTCTATCTAAAAAATATAATGCTCTTTCCTTAGCTTCTTTTTTTGAAACCCCCAAGGCCTTAATTGGCCCCAAAGTAAGGTTTTCAATTACTGTTAAATGAGGAAATAAATTAAACTGTTGAAAAACCATACTAACTTTAGATTTTATAGACTCTAGGCAGGCC
>CACMNE010000049.1:0-5878 GCA_902614945.1 uncultured Alphaproteobacteria bacterium | reverse complement strand
AAAATTTTGAAATTTCTATATTTAGTTTGTTTGAAAACTGTTGTCTTATACTATTATTTGTGCGTGAAGTACTTGAAAATTCTAACGTTGGATCTTTCTCAACAACTAATATTTTCCCATTAAAATCCCTATTTGAGATGAGAAACCAAGCTATTGCTGTACCAATCATAGCTCCACCTGCAATAACTACTTCATAAGAATTGAGTTTTGGGTCATATTCTGTTTTATTAGGTTTCATTATTATATTTAAAAATGATTTCTGATTTAATTAATACATTGGTACCCATGATTTTTAAACTATTTATTGGAGTATATTTTTTTGGAGGCTGACTTTATCATAATCGGGGCAGGTTCTGCTGGCTGTGTTTTAGCAAATAGGCTTTCCGAAGATAATATAGATAAAATTTTATTGCTTGAAAATGGGGGATCTGACAGGAGTCCTTTGATTCAAATGCCAGCTGCACTATCTTATCCTATGAATATGAAAAAATATGACTGGGGATTTACTTCCGACCCTGAACCTAATTTGAATAATCGAAGATTAGCTACACCGAGAGGTAATGTTATTGGAGGATCTTCTTCAATTAATGGTATGGTATTTGTTCGTGGTCATGCTAGAGATTTTGACAACTGGGCACAGTCTGGTGCAAGAGGATGGTCTTATTCTGACGTTTTACCCTATTTTAAAAAAATGGAAACTTGGCATGGTGACATTGATGATGAATCAGAAAAATACCGTGGTTTTTCAGGTCCCCTTCATATCTCTAGAGGAGACCAGACAAACCCATTATACAAAGCTTTTGTAAAAGCTGGTAACCAAGCAGGTTTTGAAATTACATCAGACTATAATGGTTTTAAGCAAGAGGGTTTTGGTGTTATGGAACAAACTATCTATAAAGGAAGAAGGTGGTCAGCTGCTAACGCTTATTTGAAACCTGCATTAAAAAGGAATAATCTAAAGCTTCAAAGGTGTTTTGTTGAAAGGATAGTTTTTGATGGGTTAAAAGCGGTAGGAGTAGAAGTCAATGTAAAAGGTAATATAAAAAAATATTTTGCTAGGAAAGAAATTGTCATATCTGCTTCTTCTATAAATTCTCCTCGATTATTGTTATTGTCTGGAGTAGGTCCTGCTGATGAATTGAAAGAATTAGGTATAAATCCTATAGTCAATCGAAAGGGTGTTGGGCTAAATCTACAAGATCACCTGGAAGTTTATATTCAGCAAGAATGTCTAAAGCCAATAACCCTTTTTAAATACTGGAATTTGATTTCAAAAACTAAAATTGGTTTAGAATGGCTGATTACAAAAAAAGGGCATGGGGCATCTAATCATTTTGAAAGTGCTGCTTTTATCAGATCTAGGGCAGGGGTTGAATATCCCAATATTCAATTTCATTTTTTACCACTAGCAGTAAGATACGATGGAAAAACTTCTGCTTCTTCTCATAGTTGGCAGGCACATGTAGGACCAATGCGCTCCTCGTCTAGGGGTAAGATTAGTCTTAAATCAAATGATATTAAAATACCACCTTCTATTAAATTTAATTACATGTCTCATGAGCAAGATTGGACTGATTTTAGACATTGTGTAAGAATTACGAGAGAAATCTTCAATCAAAAAGCTTTTGAGGAATTTAGAGGAAAAGAAATTCAACCAGGTGAAAATTGTAATACTAATGAGGAAATTGATAATTTTATTAGAGAACATGTGGAAAGTGCATACCATCCCTGTGGCACTTGTAAAATGGGTTCAGCAAGTGATCCTTTAGCCGTAGTAGATGAAAAATGTAATGTAATAGGTGTTAAGAAACTTAGAGTAGTAGATAGTTCAATTTTTCCTAATATTACAAATGGAAATTTAAATGGACCAACTATAATGGTAGCTGAAAAAGCATCAGATCATATTAAAGGAAAAGGTATATTACCAAAGTCAAATTTTGAACCTTGGATAAATAGTAATTGGGAAAAAAGTGACCGATGATTAATTATGATTTGAATTTTTTTTATGTTTTTATTTGAAAGTTTTTTTGGTAACGTTAATTAGTTTTGTTTTTAAATTTGCAATAAGGACTTATAATGCCTGTAACAGCTCTTCCGCAAAAAAAGAATGACCACTGGCAGAAAAGAGTTGATTTAGCTGCCGCATTTCAATGGACATCCAGATTAGATATGCACGAAGCAGTAGCCAATCATTTTTCTTTAATAGTAGATGAAGAACAGAAAACTTTTCTTATCAACCCAAATCAAAAACATTTCTCTAATATTAAAGCGTCTGATTTATTAGAATTACAATGGGATGATAAATCTGTACTCGGCCGCCCTGGTGCACCTGATGCTACAGCTTGGGGGTTACATTCCTCAATCCATAAATATTGCAAACATGCAGTTTGTGTACTTCATATCCACTCAACTTACGCAACAGTTCTTGCATCATTAGCAGATAGCAAATTACTTCCTGTAGATCAAAATTCTGCAATGTTTTTCAATCGTTATGCCATTGATGAAGATTACGGTGGTTTAGCTTTTGAAAGTGAAGGAAAGCGCTGTGCTCAACTAATGAGTGATCCAAAAATCAAGGTACTTATAATGGGTAATCATGGAATATTAGTGATTGGTAATTCGGTAGCAGATGCATTTGACCGGATGTATTATTTTGAGAGAGCCTGTAAAACATATATTTTAGCTTTGCAAACTGGGAAACCACTGAGGGTAATATCGGATGAAATTGCAGAAAAAGTAGCTCGTCAGATTGATAATTTTTCTGGAGATGACAGTAATCATTTTAATGAAATTAAGTTGATTTTAGATAAAGAAGGAAGTGATTATGCAACTTAATTTTTCAAGTTACTTTATATAAAAAGTAAGAACATTGAATTTTGATATTGAAAAAATTTTATCGACGATAGAAAACGATATTATTCCTAAAACAAGGGCTAGTGTTTTAAAAGGTAATAAAATATTTGGTGGAGCGA
Organism: uncultured Alphaproteobacteria bacterium; assembly: GCA_902614945.1. Lineage (GTDB taxonomy): Bacteria > Pseudomonadota > Alphaproteobacteria > Rhodobacterales > Rhodobacteraceae > CACIIZ01. The sequence continues at coordinate 2,906 of CACMNE010000049.1, read as the reverse complement.
TTCTGAATAAGAGTGATTGCTCTTTAGTTCTTGCCGATACTAACCATGAGTTAGAAAATCCGATTTGGCATGGTGAGATGTATGTATTAAAAAAATTTTATGAACAAAAAAACTATCCCCCAACTAAAGATTTAATTTTTTTATCCACTCATGAACCTTGTTCAATGTGTCTATCTGCAATTACGTGGGCTGGATTTGATAATTTTATTTATTTGTTTAGTTATCAAGAAAGCAGAGATCTTTTTGCAATTCCACATGATTTAAATATACTAAATCAAGTTTTTAATGTCCAAGACGGAAATTATAAAAAATCTAATCAATATTGGACTTCGTATTCAATTGATGAAATTTTGAACAGTGGTGATTTTAAAAACCTCAAGAATTTAAAACAAAGAGTAACCAATATCAAAAGATCCTATGATGAACTTTCTGAATTATATCAGCAAACTAAAGACAATAATGATATCCCCTTAAATTAACAGCATAAAGAAATAAAAATATTTAAAAAATATGTCCGATAAAGGTACAATTTTAAAAATAAAAGATATTTCAAAAGAATATCCTAGTGTCAAAGCAAATGATTCTGTCTCATTAGATTTAGAATATGGAAAAATACAAGCTTTACTTGGAGAAAATGGAGCTGGTAAGTCAACACTTGTAAAAATAATTTATGGTTTAGTAAAACCTGATAGTGGAAGGATGTATCTTAATAATAAGGAGTACCGACCTAAAGGACCGCAGGATGCAAGATCAAAAGGGGTAGGTATGGTCTTCCAGCACTTTTCATTGTTTGATGCTCTTTCTGTTTTTGAAAATATTGCTTTAGGTTTAGATAATATCTTAGAAAAAAAAGAGTTAAAAAAACAAATTATTGACGTTTCAAGTGAGTATGGTCTTTCTATTTCATTAGATAAGATCGTCGGTAATTTATCGGCTGGTGAAAGGCAACGTATAGAAATTATAAGGTGCTTATTATTGAACCCAAAAATTATGATAATGGACGAACCGACATCTGTTTTAACGCCCGGAGAAGTTTCTGATTTATTTTTGGTTTTAAAAAAATTATCTAAAAGTGGAATGTCTATTCTATATATATCTCATAAACTTGAGGAAATTAGGACGATTTGTACTAAAGCTACAATTATGCGTCGAGGTAGAGTTGAAAAAAATTGTGATCCCCAGAAAATCAGTGCCAATAAGATAGCAGAAGAAATGGTTGGAACATCCTTTTCAAGTCCAAAGAAGAGTAAAATCAAAAAAGGTAAAGAATGTTTGCAAATCAATAATTTATCATTTCAACCATCAGACCCATTTGGTATTCCTATTAAAAATTTGAACTTAAAACTCCATCATGGTGAGATAATTGGCATTGGTGGCGTGGCTGGCAATGGTCAAGAGGAATTTTTATCCTTGTTAAGTGGCGAATTAAAGCCATCTAATGGATCTTTATTTTTTAATAATGAAGATATTACAAAATTAAATGTTGTTGAAAGAAGAAACAAAGGTCTATTGAGTGCTCCTGAAGAACGTTTAGGTCATGCTGCAGTTCCTGCCATGTCACTTACTGAAAATTGTTTAATTACTGCCGAACATAGGATGAAATTATCAAAAAGGGGTTTAATTGATTATAGAATATCTAAGAATCTTTCTGACAGAATAATAAAAAAGCTTGATGTTCGTACTGGTGGATCTGATGCTCTTGCAAGATCCTTATCAGGGGGTAATTTACAAAAATTTGTTATCGGAAGAGAATTAATACAAAATCCAAAAATTTTCATTGTTAACCAACCAACTTGGGGAGTTGATGCTGCTGCGGCTTCATCAATCAGACAACAAATTCTAGATTTAGCTAAAGAGGGCACAGGGATTATTGTAATAAGTCAGGATTTGGATGAACTATTAGAAATTTCTGATGTATTTTGTGCATTAGTTGGAGGACAGTTATCTTGCCCCGAAATGACGAATAAACTAAATCCCAGTAGGTTAGGAATGCTTATATCAAATTCTATAGAGTGAATTATTTTAAATGCTAAAAATTGAACCAAGAAAAAATCGGTCGAATTTTCTAGAGGTAAGCGCTCCAGTTATTGCTGTTATTTTAACAATGATTTTTGGTGGTTTTTTATTTTTAAGTATGGGTAAAAATCCATTTGAAGCTATCAAGTTAATATTTTGGGACCCTATAATGAGTCCAACTTTTTCAGAATACTCAAGACCCCAATTAGTTATTAAAGCTGCTCCATTAATTCTAATTGCACTTGGTTTATCTTTTGGCTTTAGGGCAAATATTTGGAATATTGGTGCAGAGGGGCAATATATTATGGGGGCATTATTTAGCGGTAGTATAGGATTGGCTTTATATCCTTTAGATGCCTGGTTTATTTTTCCTTTGATGATTTTGGGTGGAATAATTGGTGGTATTTTTTGGGCAATGATACCTGCCATTTTAAAAATTAAATTCAATACCAATGAGATCCTAGTATCACTAATGTTAGTTTATGTAGCGGAGCAAATTTTAGCCCTTGCTTCAGTAGGGTTCTTGCGCAACCCAGAGGGTTTAGGATTTCCTGGTTCTAGAGATCTGAGTAAATATCCTTCAGCGTCTAACCCAGAGTTGATTGCTAATTCTGGAATTCATGTGGGTGTTATTTGTTCTTTCATAGCAGTAGTTTTCCTTACTTATTTTTTAACATATCATAGATTAGGGTTTCAAATTAAATTAATAGGGCAGGCTCCTAAAGCTGCAAAATTTTCAGGTGTTAATGTTAAGTATATTGTTATTTTTTGCCTAGGTTTGTCAGGAGGATTAGCTGGTATAGCTGGCATGTTTGAATTGACGGGTCCAGCAGGTCTTATAAATATTGACTTTAATGTTGGTTATGGTTTTACAGCAATTATTGTAGCCT
>CACMNE010000048.1:0-5997 GCA_902614945.1 uncultured Alphaproteobacteria bacterium | reverse complement strand
TTAAATTTTAATACTTCCTTTTTGAAGGTCTTTCAACTTTAAAGTAATCAATGGATTGGCATAAATTTTTGGTTTACTGACAAAATTTTTTAATTTTATAAAGTGCAAGAAACAGCTTTTTTCCAACCCTTATATAAATCACTTGCAATATATTTTTGTATCTTTGGCTTAAACCTAATATCAAGATCCCACTGCTCTGAAAAGTCATCCATTTTCGGATAAACACCAGCTTTTAAACCCGCCAACCATGCTGCTCCAAGTGCTGTAGTTTCTAAAAATTTAGGTCTATCTACCGGAGCTTGAATTATATTTGATAAATTTTGCATTGTCCAATTTGATGCTGACATACCTCCATCTACCCTTAAAATAAGTTTATCTAATGACATTTCAAAATCTAATAACATCGCATTTATAAGATCTAGTGATTGAAAAGCTACACTTTCAAGAGCAGCCTTTGTAATTTCTTTTTGTCCAGTATTTCTATTTAGACCAAAAATTGCACCTCTTACATCTGGCTGCCAATAAGGTGCTCCAAGACCTGTAAAAGCTGGTACAAAATATAGCCTTTGATCTTGATCAGCTTCTCCAGCCATAATACCACTTTTATCAGCTGATTTAAAAAACTTCATCTCATCTCGAAGCCATTGTATAACTGCTCCAGCTATGAAGATTGAACCTTCTAATGCATAAGTCGTTTTATTATTAATTCTATAAGCAATTGTAGTAAGCATATTATTTTCACTTTTTACAAATTTAGATCCTGTATTTAAAAGTGAAAAACATCCTGTTCCATATGTTGATTTTATCATACCAGGATTAAAACATGCTTGACCTATCGCAGCAGCTTGTTGATCTCCAGCAACACCAAGAATAGGTATTGATGAACCAAAAATGTTTTCTTCTACTTCTCCAAAAAAATCTGATGAATCTAATACTCTAGGTAACATATTCATAGGAATTCCCATTAAATTGCAAATTTCTTCATCCCATTTATTGTCTTTAATATTGAATAGCATTGTCCTCGACGCATTGGTTGCATCAGTTACGTGTGATTTTCCCCCAGTAAGTTTCCAAATTAAATATGAGTCTACAGTCCCAAAAATAAGCTCACCATTCTTAGCTCTGTTATAACCATCAGGAATATTATTAATAAGCCAATTAAGTTTTGTAGATGAAAAATAAGGGTCTAAAAGAAGACCAGTTTTATTTTTAATCATTTCTTCTTTAGATTGTTCTTTAAGTTTTTTACAGAAATCGCTTGTTCTTCTATCTTGCCAAACAATAGCGTTAAAAGGACATTTTCCAGATTTAGGATCCCAGACAACAGTCGTTTCTCTTTGGTTTGTTATTCCTATTGCAGTAATTTTATCTGCAGTTAATTTTGATTTTTTTAACACATCTCTAAATGTAGATACTGATGTATTCCATAGGTCTTCTGGATCATGCTCAACCCAACCTGAATGAGGGAAATATTGTTTAAACTCTTTTTGTGAAATATTAATCGCACTCATATTATGGTCAAATAAAATAGATCTTGTAGAAGTTGTTCCCTGATCGATTGCTACTATGTAAGACATTTGTTTACCTACTGTTATAAAGTTTTATCGTTAAATTCTTTTTTCTATCCATTTTGTTAATTTATTCTTTTGAGATTTATTAAACTTTAGTCCAAGTTTGGTCCTTCTCCATAGAATATCATCAGCTGAATTTGCAAATTCATTTTTTAAAAGCCAGTCTACCTCGATTTCTGTTAAAGAATGCCCAAAATCAATACCTAAATCTTTTTTAGATTTTACATTTTTTAAAATTTGATAACTTAAAGTACCATAATAATTAATGAAACGTTTCGCACAGTTTTGACCTAAATAAGGGTAACTTTTTTGCAATTTGTTAATTACCTCTTTTTTTTCGTTCACTAAAAAATCACCTCCTGGAAGAGGTTTTTTCATAGTCCAATCATGTCCCATCTCAGGAAAAAAGTCTTTTAATTTTGAAAGTACATTTTCGGACAATTTTCTAAAAGTTGTAAGTTTTCCACCATAAATTGTAAGAAAAGGTAAATGATCTAAATATTCCAAGTTTAAAACATAATCTCTAGTGATAGACGATATATTCTCATTATGCTGTTTTTTTTTGTTATAAAGCGGCCTTACACCAGAAAAAGTTGAAATTATCTGATCCTTTTTTAGGTCAAAACTAAAATAACTATTTATAAAATTTAATAAGTAGTTTGTTTCTTCATCAGAGCAATTAGGTTTTATTTCTATATTTTGATGAACAACTTCCGTTGTACCAATAAGACTAAACTCATCTTGAAAAGGAATAACAAAAATTATTCTGCCATCTTTTCCAGTCAGAAAAAAAGCATGGTTGTGATCAAATAATTTATCCACCACTAAGTGACTACCTTTTATTAATCTGGTAGAATAAATACTTTTCAAACTGACATACTGGTTTATATTTTCAACCCACGGACCAGAAGCGTTCACAATACATTTGCACAAGTGTTCATGAATTTCACCTTTTTTGTTTTCTGTGATTACACTCCATAAATTCCCTTTTTTTGTAAAGTTAATTACCTTAGTACGGGTTAAGATATTTGCACCCATGTTTTTTGCATCCACTGCGTTTAATACTACCAAACGTGAATCTTCAACCCAGCAATCTGAATAAATAAAGGCTTTTTTGAATTTTGATCTTACAAAAGAATTAAAAATTGAATTTTGAAGATTTATGGATTTAGTTTTTGTTAGAGTAGAATATCCTGCAATATAATCATAAATAAATAACCCACACCTTACAAAAAAATTGTTTATTCTAAAACTTTCCAAAGGAATAAGAAAACGCATAGGCCAGCAAATATGTGGCATGATTTTAAGTAAAACATCACGTTCTTTTAAAGCTTCCTTTACCAATTTAAAATCAAAATATTTTAAATATCTCAAACCACCATGAATAAGTTTTGTTGACGCTGATGAGGTTCCACTGGCAAGATCATCCATCTCAGCTAAGCAAATTTTTAGACCTCTACCTGAAGCATCTCTTGCAATACCACAACCATTAATTCCTCCACCTATTATAAAAATATCATAAATCATTTTATTTAGACAATTAATTCTGTTTTTCACTAAGTTATATAAAGGATTATAAATTTTATTTATGAAGAACAAGATTAAATAAGTTTCTTTTAAATATAGATGATTAAATTGAAGTAAATAATCAAAGTTTTTGAATCATGAAAATTGCTGTAATAGGCGCAGGATTAGCTGGTAAACAACATATTGATACAATTTTGAATAACAAAAATTGTGAATTAGATCTAATTGTTGATCCTAGCCAAGAAGCTTATGAACTTTCAAAAAAACTAAATGTTCAATATTTCTCTAGTATTGAATTAGCACTTAAAAAGAGTAGACCAGATGGTGCAATTATAGCTACGCCTAATTCTAAGCATAAAGAAAATGCAGAACTTTTCTTAAATGAAAAAATACCAGTTCTTATTGAAAAACCTATATCTTCAGATATTAAAAGTGCCATAGAAATAGTTATGTATGCAAAAAAACAGAAGACTAAAATTTTAATAGGACATCACAGAAGACATAATAAAATTATTCAAAATGCAAAAAGGAAAATCCAATCTGGAAATTTAGGTAAAATCATTTCTATTCATGCAACTTGCTGGTTATTCAAACCTAATAACTATTTTAATTCTTGGAGAAAATCTGTAGGTGGTGGACCTTTATTAATTAATTTAGTTCATGATATTGACCTTATGCGTTATTTAATTGGAGAAATAGAATGTGTTTTAAGCTTTGAATCAAATTCTATTAGAGGTGGAGATACGGAAGATACAGCTGTTGTTCTATTAAAATTTGATAATGGATCTGTAGGTACTTTATCAGTTTCCGATACAATTGTAAGCCCTTGGAGTTGGGAACTTACTTCTAAAGAAAACTCTATTTATCCTTACCAGAAACAAAACTGCTATTGGATAGGTGGAACACATGGATCTATGGAGTTACCTCAATCAAAAATTTGGAAAAGTACTGAAAAGAGAGGCTGGTGGGAACCTTTGACCCAGACTAATAATAAAGTTGATGAAACTAAAAATCACCCATTAAATGAGCAATTAGATAATTTTTTAGCAGTTATTGAAAAAAAACAAGAACCTGTTTGTTCTGGATTAGATGGTTTAAATACATTAGCAGTGATTGAGGCAATTAAGTTAGCTGCCAAAAGAGGAGCTACAGTTAAACCAGAAATACTTACTGATTAACCTCCTTTTATTAAACAATAGTATTTTTATATAAAATCAAATATTAAGATAAACTATGAACGAACAAATTTGGAATATAATTCAGATTTTATTTGCTGATATTATTTTATCAGGTGATAATGCTTTAATAATTGGAATGGCAGCTTCTGGTCTTTCTCCTGAATTAAGAAGAAAGGCTTTTATTTTAGGAATTGCTCTAGCTGCTTTTTTTAGAATATTTTTTGCCATTATTGCTACTTATTTAATCGAAATACCAGGTATTTTGTTTTTTGGAGGTTTGCTTTTATATTTTGTATGCTGGCGATTTTATAAAGAATTAAGACTTAATTCAGCAGAAAGTAAAAATAATAAAATTGAAAATCAAGACTTTTCCATCAATGACAATAAAAAATTATTCAATGCACTTATAACCATTACGATAGCAGATATTTCTATGTCCATTGATAATGTTCTCGCAGTAGCTGCTATCGCTAGAGGTGATCGAATTCTTCTTGTTTTTGGCCTTATTTTAGCAATAGTTTTTATGGCATTTTTTGCAACAATTATTATGAAAATCCTTACAAAATATAAATGGGTTTCATGGCTAGGATTATTATTTTTAATATATCTTTCAACAGAAATGGTTATTGACGGATTTCCTGACTTTTATGAAATTTTGAAATAGAAAAAATTGATTTTAATTAACTATCAATATCAATATATATGTCATCTTCAATTACTTTTAGTTCGTAAGTCTTTAAATCATCACATGCAGGTGACCTAACCGCTTTACCCGTCTTATAGTTAAACTGACCATTATGCATAGGACACTCAATGATATCATCCATAACAAGCCCATCCTCAAGGTGTACATTTTCATGAGTGCAAATACCGTCAGTACAAAAATATTCTTCACTAGGGCTACAATAAATAGCGAATGTTTTATTTTCAAAATCAAAGCGAATTAAATCCTCCACTTCTATTTCTTCTTTTTTACATGCCTTTATCCAGTTTACCATCTTACACCTAAAAGTTTGAATTAATTAATTAAGCTAAATTTTAAAATCTAACTTCGTTCTTTACTTTTTAAAATAATTAAATTTTTCCCTTGATTTGATACCTTCCCTCCAAACAATAATTAGACCACCACCTACAATGCCTAAAATCCCAGGGAATAATTTATCAAATGGCCATTCTGAAAAGAAAACCCAACCAAGTGCAAAAGCAATAGGCAGTCCAAAATACTCAAATGGTGCAATTAGACTCGGTTCTACTAACCTGTATCCCCAAATTAAAAAAATTACCCCAGTTCCCCCTGTAAAACCAATGATTGCAAGTAAAAACAAATCATAGAAAGAGCTAATATAACTAAAAGATAGTGTAAATCCACAAATTAAAATTGCTGCTATTAAAGTAGTTAATTGTGTATATAGTTGTATGTTAGTTGTATGAACTTCTTTTGGAAAAAGTTTTACTAGAACACTCGATAAAGCATATCCAAAAGCGGCGCCAAGAGGAAGCAGAGCGTAAATTGAAAAAATGTCTGAGCCAGGCCTTATAATTATTACTATTCCTAAAAAACCTAATAATACGGCAGACCACCTCCAATAACCAACAATATTTCCAAGTATTGGAACAGACAAGGCTGTTAAGAAAATTGGCGTAGAAAATACAAGGGTTGCTGCTGTTGCATACTCTAAGTTCATAATGGATAAATAAAAGCAACCTTGAGCAAATACTAT
>CACMNE010000047.1:0-6212 GCA_902614945.1 uncultured Alphaproteobacteria bacterium | reverse complement strand
CTGAAAACCTATTTGTTTTTTTGAGTAGAAAAAATAACATAGGAATAGGAGAAATGTGTCCTGGATTAACAGAAGGATCAGAAACTGCCAAGGATGGCAAAGCACAAATAGAAAAATTTTTAAATGAAACAGGGTCAATTTCTTCCTCTGTAATTGAAAATTATGAAAGAGCTTTTGAGTATAAATTAGCACCATGTGCACTAGCTGCATTAGATATAGCACTATGGGACTTAATAGCCAAAGAGGCTAATATGCCATTATTTAAATTATTTGGATTAAATTTACCAAGTGTAAGCACATCTATTACTTTGGGAATTATGCCGCTGGAAGAAATTGAAGAAAGAGTATCTTATTTAAGAAAAAACAATATGCTTGGAAATCTAAAAATTAAACTAGGTTCACCAGAAGGTATTGATAGAGATAAAGAAATTTTAGAGCGAATTTTACATTTTACCAAAAATGAATGTAATAATTTAAGGGTTGATGCTAACGGAGGATGGGCTTTAGATGACGCACAAAAAATGTTGAAGTGGTTATTTAAAATGGGGGTAGAATATGTAGAACAACCTCTTCCTAAAGGTGAGGAAGAAGATTTAAAATTTTTGTTTAAAAATAGACCTTTACCAATTTTTGTTGATGAGAGTTGTAGAAACTCAAAAGATATTTTGTCCTTATATAAATGTGTTGATGGAATTAACTTAAAATTAATGAAATGTGGAGGACTAACTGAGGCAATAAAGATGGTTACAATTGCCCGGAATGTTAATCTTAAAACAATGATAGGGTGTATGGGCGAGAGTTCTGTTTCAATTTCTGCTGGTTGCTCAATAGGGGCCTTATTTGACTATATTGATTTAGATTCTCATTTTAATTTAGACCCAGACCCAGCCTCAGGAGCCACTTATATTAATGGAATTGTAACTCCAGTGAATAAACCTGGTCATGGAGCTTATTTTAATAATGCTAAATAAAGATCAAAAAATTGCCATTTATGCGGAAGGGAGCATGGGTACTTTATTCGCAAAAATGGCTGAGGGTGTAATCAGGTATAGTCTTAATCCAATTACTTGTGTAATTGATAGTAGCAAAGCAGGAAAGTCAGTTTCTGAAGTATGTAATATAGATAAACATATACCAATTTTAGAAAATATTGACGAAGCATTTAAATTTGGAGCAGAAGTATTATTATTGGGAACAGCGCCATCTGGTGGAAGACTTCCAGAAAGTTGGATACAGATCATTGGTCAATCCATTGAAAAAGGTCTTTCTGTGGTGAATGGTTTACATGATAATATAACTGACATATTTTCTGATAAATTAGGACCTAATCAGTGGATTTGGGATATAAGAAATCCTATAAATAATAAACCTAGGATTGGAGCTGCTCGAGCTTCATTTCTATCCAATCAAAGAATACTTATGATTGGTACTGACATGGCAGTTGGTAAAATGACTACTGGTTTGGAGTTAACAAATTCTTTAAAGGCCAAAGATAAAGATGCAGTTTTTTTAGCAACAGGTCAAACAGGAATTTGTATTTCAGGGAACGGAATACCTTTAGATGCTTATAAAGTAGATTATGCAAGTGGTGCAGTGGAGGAAATGGTACTTAAATACAAAAATAATGAATATTTAATCATTGAAGGGCAGGGTTCACTATTAAATCCAGGCAGTACTGCTACCCTTCCTCTAATGAGAGGAAGTTGTCCTACAGCATTAGTACTTTGTCATCGTCTTGGGTTGAGAGTTGTTGAAAGTGAAACTAAAATATTAATACCTCCATTGGAGCAAGTAATTAATCTAAATGAACAGCTAGTTACTGGTCTAAACTCATTTCCAACAGCAAAAGTTAAAGCTGTTGCATTAGATACAAGAGGTTATGACCATGCCTCTGCTATTAATGAAATAAGTAAGATGGAGGATAAACTTAACTTACCAGTAACTGATCCTGTTAGATTTAGTGCAAAAAAAATTGCTAATGCTTTAATTTATTTAAATTGATTACCTAAAGTAATTTATTTAATTTTAAACTCAGTATTGACTTATTTACATCTAATTGAATAATAATTTGTATTATAGGAGTATAAAATGTCATTAGAATTAGCCCCTAGACCGTTTAATGAAGAAATAAGAGCTAAAACAGTAATAAGCACTGGTTTAATAGATAGTCCTGAACCGGAATTATTTCAAATTTATTCAGATTTAGCTAAAGATGTATCTGGATTTGATAAAGCAAGTTTTAGTCTTTATGACTTAGATTTTCAATGCCCTATTTCTTCTACAGGATATGAAGAAGATAGAAACGGGCAAAAATATGCCAGAGATTCATTAAATGTTTGTTCATATGTGATTTTAGATAGTGAACCTTTACTCATTGATGACATGAGTAAGCATCCTACTTGGAAAAGTCACCCAAGAATATTGGATGGTTCTGGAACTTTAGGTTATGCTGGTTTTCCTGTTATAAATAAAGATAATTATGCCTTAGGTACTCTGTGTATGCTAAATAAAACTCCTAAATCTTTAGATACTAATCAGGTTGATTTATTAAAAAAAATTACTGCTAATATCGCCTTATTATTAGATTTGAGAATTGAGCAAAAAGAAATTACCTCTGAAAAGATACTTAATTCATTAATAAATTTTAGAAAATATGATAACGAACTATCTATACAAGACTTTGAAGCATTTATGTCAGTCACTTCAAATTTAAAAGTAAGTTCAAGTGATGCATTAAAACTTATTCAGAAAGGTATTTGTGTTAAAGTGGGTTCTAGTGTTGAACTATCTACTAAAGGTAGAGAATTATTGTCAAACATGAAATTAAGAACTAAACCCATGAAAAAAATTAAGCTCAGCGGTAACCAAGCTGAAAATCTGATTGATAATATGTTTGCAGAGTTAAAATAACAATGTACGCAAAAATTTATAATTATAAATTTCAGGGATTAAGTGAAGCAAAAGTAGCAGCTACTTTTTGCTCAGAAGCTTTAGGAAAAAAAATAATAAAATTTAATATACGCTCTCTCAATATATCTATAGGACAATGTGGAAGTGTTGCTATACATCTTAAATTTGAAACAAGTCTGGATTTAAAGAATTTTGAAAATAATTCACAGGATTTTTTCTCAGATCTAAAAAAGACTTTTGTATATAAAGAAAGTAACTTTTCTGGTGTTTTTATCTATAATTATGAATCTGAAATTACATCTACAGATTTGAATATAAACTAAATAAAATATCATTTTTCAATTATTCTTAAAATATCTTTGCAAATTAATTGGAAATAGTGTTCAGACGGAGAATTTTTTTCCCTAAACCTAATGAAACCATGAACTAAATTTTTTGCCACTATATGGCTAACATTAACTGAATTATCTTCAAGTTTTTTTACAAATTTAATCCCATCAGACGCTAAGGGGTCTATTTCAGCGGTACAAATAATTGTATCTGGTAAGTTTGTTAAATCTTCTTCTAATTCAGGAACAGCAATTGGATTTTCCTTATTTTTTCCTAAATAATTTTTCCAAAACCAAATCATTGTCTTTCTATCTAAAATCGGTGCATTTGAAAATTTTTTATAAGCTGGTGAATTAAAATCTGTTGAAAGGCATGGATAAATAAGGATTTGTCCCTTTGGTAATGGCAATTTTTCTTTTTTGATTTTTAAAATTAATGAAGCGGTTAAATTGCCACCAGCTGAATCCCCCGCAATTAATAAATTGTTTAAATTCAGTTTTTTAAATAAATTAGATCCACTAAGATATTGTAAATAAATAGAAAAGCATTGGTTTAAAGCAACAGGATAGGGATTTTCTGGTGATAGAGAATAATCAATAGAGATTACATTTATATTACAATTTATTGATAAATCAACGCATACTTTGTCATGGGAGTCTAGATCTCCCATTACCCAGCCTCCACCGTGTATATAAATCAGTCCTGTAGAACTCACCTTTTTACTATTAGGTGTATAAATTCTTATTTTTATTTTTCTGCCATCAGATAGAAAGAAGTCATTAATTACTGAAATATCCTTAGTTCTTTTTAGTTCTAAACTTTTAGAATGTTTTGCAAATATCTCTCTAGATTTTTTAGCTCCTAACTCATAGGGCTTTTGAGGAAATAATTCGTTTGCTTCTTCAATATACTTTAACACTGAAGGACTGATTTTTTTATAATTCAAAATAATTTTAATAAGTTATGGTTTAAAAAAAAAATTGATTGTTAGATAAGAGGTAATCCAAAAACTTGGTTAGACTTTATATTTGCAGGATCGTAAGCTTTCCTTTTAAAAACTGTTCTTATCATTGGTTCAAAAAATTCTATAGGTTCATACTTATAATTCGGATCAAAACAACTTTGATCCCATCTTTCACAAAAATCGGAGCATGATTTATAATAGATATTATCTTTAAATTTATCTCTAGCATTTTTATCCCATCCATAATGATGAGCATAATAAATCATTTGAAAAATACCATGATGTTCAACTACCCATGAAACTTCTTCTCTTACAAAAGGTCGGATAACCTCAGCTGACATTCGATCATGATTTTGTGGGGCTAGACCGTCTCCAATATCATGTAATAAGGCACCTATAATCCAATCAATATCAGCACCATCTCTGAAAGCTCTGGTGCCTGATTGAAGTCCATGTTCTAAGCGAGTTATTCGATAGCCTTCTAATGAAATTGTACCTTGTCTTTTTAATTCCTCAATAATTCTGTCAGAAGTCATTGAAATATATGATTTCTCAAGTTCTTTCAATAATAGGTAATCTTCTTTGTCACCATCCTTCATTTCTGTAAATTTTACTTTTTTTGATACCATTTATCAATTTCCCAAAAGTCTATCGTCAAATGGATATTTTGTTAAATTTTCATAACCATCTGATGTTATGAGTACTTGATCTTCTAATTTTATGGAAAAATCACCATTTTCTGGACTTACTAAAACTTCTACGCAAAGAACCATACCTTCTTCTAGAGGATAATTATATGCTCCCTCTATAAATCCATCTGGATAATTAATAGAAGGCCATTCATCACACAAGCCAACCCCATGCATTAGAACCCCATACTTTCCTTTTTGATATATAGGATCAAGTACATGTGCTTTATGAGTTAATTCTTCCATTGAAATTCCGGGTTTTAACATTTCCATATTAGTCATAATATGTTCAAAACCATGGTTCATAGCATAAATCATATCAGGCATTGGTTTTTTGTCTCCAATCCACCATGTCCTACTTATATCTACGCAAATACCATAACTGCCAACTAAATCAGTATCAAATGCAATTATTTCATTATTTTTAGGTATTCTTGGCCCGCATTCTTGAAACCAAGGGTTAGTTCTAGGTCCTGAGGCTAGTAATCTAGTTTCTATCCATTCACCACCTCTTTTAATATTTTCAGCATGTAAAATTGCCCAAATTTCATCCTCACTCACATGTTCTTTTGGGACATTATTTCTTGCAAATTGTTCCATTTGATATACACTTTTTTCACATGCAGCAGAAGCACATCTCATAGCTAAAATCTCATCATGACCTTTAATTGAACGTGCTTTTTCTGTGAGTTCTTCACCTTCTTTAATTTCAAGACCTTGCGCCTCTAGTGCTTTTAATCCATTTACCATAATTTTATCAACTGCAAGCCTTTTATTGTTTCCTGAGTGCTCAGATAATAACACTCTGATTTCATTAGAAAATTTATCAGCAGCCAAATCTGATTTATCGCCTCTTGCAAAATAGAACAAATCTGCTCCATATCGTTGTTCTTTAACTAACGGATTAAATTTACTTAAGAAAGGTGAATTTTTATAATCCCATATTACCATATAACCATCTGCACACACTAGTACTGCACGAAAGGGGTTATGCATATTCCAGATTTGCATATTGGTACTATCTGTGGCGTATCTAATATTTAGAGGGTCAAATAGTAATAAACCTGCATATTCTCTTTCATTAATATGCTTAACTAACCTGTTCCATCTATACTCCCTCATTTTACTTAGGTTAGGAAGTTCTAAATTTAATTTCTCCCATTCTGAAATTGCTAATTTTGTAGGCCCAATTTCAATTTTATTTTCGTCATTTTCAGATTTTGATTTTAGAGAAATTGCCGTTGGATTTATTTTTCGGTCATCTCTGAAATATTTATTCATTTTAATTAAATCTAAAAGTAAATTTATGTTGATAAATA
>CACMNE010000046.1:0-6302 GCA_902614945.1 uncultured Alphaproteobacteria bacterium | reverse complement strand
AATATCCCGCTAATGCTTCATCTACACAATTGTCAACTACTTCATAAACCATATGATGAAGACCAGATCCGTCGTCTGTATCACCAATATACATGCCAGGTCGTTTCCTGACTGCCTCTAAACCCTTTAGGACTTTTATAGAGTCTGCATCATAACTACTATTTTTCTGCTCATTTATCAAATTTTTACCTCCTTTTCACAATACTAAATTTATTTGATTATGTCACGCATTTGAAAAATATAATTAAATAAATTTTTAACTTAGAAAAACTTTACTTTCTCCACCATTGCAATCTAAAGAATACGATATGGCGTCAGCAGGTAAAATATCTAAATTTTTTTTGTCAGTTCCAGTAGCAAATATTTGGGCATTTATACTAATTAATTGATCTAAAAAAATTGTTAGATTCTCTTTATCTAAATGAGCTACTATCTCATCTAAAAGGATAACTGGTGGCTTTCTAAATTTTTTTGAAATTGCTAAAGAACTTAATATAAACAGTGAAAGTAAAAGTGATTTTTGCTCACCAGTTGAACAATTTTTAGCTTGCATTTTTTTTAAACCATGACTGACAACCATATCTGTTTTATGAGGACCTCTCAGAGTTCTTTTTGCATTAAAATCATTCTTTCTTGATTTTTGTAATTCCTCAAATAAATCCTCACTATTTTTTATAGGATAAGTATCCAATTCAAGTTTTAAAATAGGAAAATGTCCCTTTTTTTCCATACTGATTTGCATTTCTATAATTATTTCTATTACTTCTCTCCTATTTTTATCTATTAAATATCCAATTTCTGCTAACTGTTTCTCTACAGCCAAAAACCATGCAATGTCGTTTACATTTTCTTTAAATAGAAAATTTCTTTTTTTTAATGCATGCTCATAAAGTACACAGTTTTTTGCATGATTAGGAAAAAAATTCATAACCAGTCTATCTAAGAACCGTCTTCTCTCGCTAGATCCTCCAATCCATAAACGATCCATTAATGGAGTAATCCATATTATTTTTAATATTTCAGTTAAATAGATTAATGGTTTATTTTTTCCATCAACTCTTAAAGTTTTTTTACCTTTTTTATCTAAACCTAGCTCTAATTCAGTAAACACATTCTTTATTTTAAAAAGAGAAGATAAGTTCCAAAATTTTTCACTTTGAATTAGTGTAAGATCACTAATGCTTGCCCCTCTTAAACCACGACCTGGTGAAAACAATGAAATTGCCTCTAATATATTCGTCTTTCCAACTCCGTTTGGACCAGAAAAATAAACAAAATTTGAGCTGAAGTCTAAATCTAGACTTTTATGAGAACGAAAATTTCTCAACTTCAACTGTTTTAAATTTAGAGTATCCACCAATTAATAAACTTTTAGACTCTCATTGGCATTACAACATAAATTGCACCTTCATCTTCTATATCCTTCATTAAAGCAGGATCGCCAGATGATTTAAAGCTGAACTCAACATTTTTTCCATCTACTTGAGAAGTTAACTCCTGTAAATATCTAGCATTAAAACCTATTTCCAGATCATCATAATTATAATCAACAGGTATCTCATCTTCTGCTTTACCATTTTCAGGAGAATTTACAGAAAGATGCAACCTACCAGAGCTTAGAGAAAGTTTTACTGCTCTAGATCTCTCTGAACTAACTGTAGAAACTCTATCAACTGCTTCAGAAAATTCATTTGCATTTACTTGTAATTTTTTATCATTGTCTAATGGAATTACTCTCTTATAATCTGGAAAAGTACCATCAACAATTTTAGATGTTAATGTTAAAAAATTATTAGAAAATCTTATCTTATTATTCGAAATGGAAATTGAAATATCGTCGTTTTCATTTTCTAAAACCATTCTTAACTCTGAAACGGTTTTCTTAGGTACAATTATGCCAGAGAAATTTTCTTTTAGTCCTGGATTATCTATATCTATTTGAGCTAGCCTATGTCCATCAGTAGCAACAGCTCTTAAAATATTTTTTTCATTTTCAATACATGGATGTAAATAAACTCCATTCAAATAATATCTTGTTTCTTCAGAAGACATTGCAAATTTTGACTTATCAAAGAGTCTCTTGATTACCTTCGCTTTAATACTAAACTCAAAATCATATTCCTCTGAAGCCATTATTGGAAAATCTTCTTTAGGCAATGTTGAGAGAAAAAATCTAGATCTTGAAGCAACAATTTCTAATTGACTTGATCCAATTTCATTTAAAAATTCAACCCTAGATCCATCTGGTAGTTTTCTAACAATTTCGTAAAGGGTATTTGCACCAACGGTAAGTGAACCTGGAGTTTCAATAATGGCTTCCACCCGATCCAAAACTTCAATATCTAAATCTGTAGTTCTTAAGTATAAAGAAGAGTCCTTAGCTTCAATAAGAACATTTGATAGAATAGGTATGGTGGTTCTTCTTTCAACTATTGACTGCACTTTAGCCATAGCTTTTAGAAGTTCTGTCTGCTCAATGCTCGCTTTCATTTAAGTTATCCAAAAAATATATATTAAAACAAAAATTATTAATTATTCAATTGATTTTTTTAATTATGCTTCTAACATTCTTCTTAAGATTTCAACTTCCTCGGCAATTTGTAAATCTTTATTTTTTAATTCTTCTATCTTTTTTACTGCATGAATCACAGTGGTATGGTCTCTTCCTCCAAATCTTCTCCCAATTTCAGGAAGGGATTTAGAAGTCAAGTTTTTTGCTAAAAACATAGCCAATTGTCTAGGCCTAGAAATAGTTCTGGATCTCCTTGCAGAAATCATATCACTCATTCTCAAATTATAATGATCAGCAACTTTTCTAATAATTTCCTCGATAGTTACTTTTCTTTCAGAACTCCTTAGAATATCAGCTAAACATTCTTGAGCCATGTCAATATCAATCGATCTACCTACTAAAGAAGCATAAGCAAATAATCTAGTTAAAGATCCTTCCAAAACTCGTACATTAGAGGATATTCTATGCGCCAAAAATTCTAAAATACCTTTATTTACACTTATTCCTGGATGGAGTTTGGTTTGAATTTCAACCTTAGATTGAAGAATTCCAAGTCTTAACTCATAGTCAGTTGGATGTAGATCAACAACTAAACCCCATGCAAGTCTTGATTTTATTCTTTCTTCAAGACCGTCTATTTCACCAGGTGCTCTGTCTCCTGAAATTACTAGCTGCTTACCTTGTTCAACTAGTGCATTAAATGTATGAAAAAATTCATCTTGAGTACTTTCTTTACCAGCAATAAACTGAACATCATCAACCATAAGAATATCGACAGATCTGAATATTTCTTTAAATCCATACATATCTTTAAATCTTAGTGCTTGTACAAATCTATACATAAATTGTTCGGCAGATAGATAAAGCATCCTAGATCTAGGATTTATTTTTTTAATTTGCCAAGCAATAGCATGCATAAGATGTGTTTTTCCCAACCCTACACCACCATATAAAAATAAAGGATTAAAAGTAACAGGACCGCTTTCCGCTACTCTTTTTGCAGCTGCATGAGCTAATTCATTTGGTTTTCCGACTACAAATCTATCAAATGTAAATCTTTTATCTAGTGGTGATGATGGTAGTTCTATATTTTTATTTTCTTTATTCTTTTTTATATTCGATAAATTAAAATCTTTAGTTTGACCGTTATTACTTTCATTTTGATTAGATAGTGTTTCTTCAGTTTTATGTTCAAACAATAGATTTTCAATAAAAATTTCTTCATTGTTAAATGTTTCAATTATTTGATCCCTATAATTTCTGTCTACCCAATTGGCAATAAAATTACTAGGGACATGAAAATGAGCCACATTGCTTTTAACTTTTACAAGAGAAAGCACTTCAATCCAATTTTTATATATATCTTGACCCAATTTAGATTTAAGTTCTGATCTTATTTTTTTCCAAGATTCATCCATTTCTAAATCCAGACATCTCACTGCTGTTTCCACGGTAAATTTGAAAATTTCCAACCATTCAAATTTCCCCTCCTATTATCTTTGGACAGATCACCTTCAAACCCGAATTTTACATTTAAGCAACTAATTTTATCTTTCAGTTCTAATTTCTTATTAATATGAAATTGTATTGCGGTAGCCGCATGTAAGGACCTGGACCCAGAACGACAAATAAAAAATAGATTTTTGGTTTGCTCAAAATTAAGTTTTGAAAAAATTTCATTTTCAAAATGAAGGTTTCTATCCATCAAAGGATAAAAAGCCCACTCACAAAAAATTAACTCGTTTTTCATATCTTTGCTATCTGGTATGCCAACAAAACTCCACTCAGGTTTGCTCCTTACATCAATTAAATAGCAGAAATCATCTTGAATCAATTTCATATAAGCAAAAGATGGCTCACATTCCTCGATAAATGGTTTTTTATCGGCATAATCGTCATAATGAACCAAAATAATTCCTTTTCAAACAGAAGTAGTCTCAATGAATATTAATAATTAATTCCCATACGCTTTAAGAGAATCGATAAGTATTAGTTCAGATTAAACACTGCTATATAATGGATCAATAGGAATGAAACAAGAACATTAAAAATATTTCAAATTATTTTGAAATAGCCTTTACCCTAGACGACAAACGAGATATTTTTCTACTAGCTGTATTTTTATGAAAAATACCTTTATTAGCTCCTCTCATAATTTCTGGTTGAGCTAATTTTAAACTTTCCATTGCAGATTTAATGTCTTTAGATTGAATTGCTTCTTCAACCTTCCTAACAAAAGTTTTAATCCTAGACTTTCTAGCCTTATTTACTTCGGTTTTTCTTTGTATTTGTCGAACTCGTTTTTTAGCAGACGGTGTGTTAGCCATTTATTAATTTCCTTTTAAAGTTAATCTATGCTGATTACATAGACTTAATCAAAAGTCAATAATAAGAAGTTATCTATCCGTGAATTTTGGTGTTCTTTTTTCTACAAAGGCGGACATACCTTCTTTTTGATCTTCTGTTGAAAATAAAGAATGAAACTTTCTTCTTTCAAAATTAATTCCCGCGGTAAGATTTGCTTCGTATGAAAAATTTATAGATTCCTTAATAGCGATAATAGAAGACATGGATTTTTCACTAATTTTTTTTGCAATTTCAATAATTTTTACTGAAAAGTCTTTTTCTGAAAAAACTCTGCTTACCAATCCAGCTCTTTCTGCTTCTTGTGCATCCATATATCTTCCAGTTAAATGCATATCCATTGCTTTAGATTTGCCAACTGTTTTTGGAAGTCTCTGCGTCCCTCCAATCCCTGCCATTACACCGAGGTTGATTTCTGGTTGTCCAAATTTGGCAGTATCAGAAGCAAATATAATATCACACATCATAGCTAATTCACATCCGCCTCCTAAAGCGTAACCAGAAACACCAGCAATTAATGGCTTTCTGAAAGAAGAGATTATGTTATGCTCCTCTGTAAAATAATCTTCCAAATACATCTCATTTGAGTTTTTGTTCTCCATCTCTTTTATATCTGCACCAGCTGCAAAAAACTTTTCAGATCCAGTTATGATTACGACTCTTACATTTGAATCATTACTTGATTTTTTTAAAACCGTACAAAGTTCAGTTAACATTTTATTATTAATTGCGTTAAGAGATCCCGGACGATTAAGTCTTATTAACATTACTGTTTCATGATGTTCTAAAATAAGAGTTTCATAAGCCATTTTTTTCTCAATAATTTATTAAAAACAATGCTCCATACAACAATATTGATAATAGAGCCAGCATTAAATTTTTCAAGATTGGCAGTTTACGCAAAAAAAAGTTGAACGACCGGATTGTACTTGTCTTTTAATTTTACCTTTGCAAAGTACCCTTTTACAATTTAGTTTTTCTCTTGAATATACACTGAGTAAATTTTGAAAATATCCTAATTCTCCACCCGTAGCTTTGAAATCTTTAAGTGATGATCCTCCAGAATTTATTGCTTTTTTTAATACATTTCTTAACTCTTTTACTAGTGAGTAAAAATCCTGTTCTGTCATTTTACTGCAAATTTTAAATGGAGAAATTTTTGCTTCCCACAAAGCTTCGCAAGCATAAATATTACCAATACCTGAAACGATTCCTTGATCCAAAATTGCTGCTTTTATTGAACATTTTTTATTTTCAATTTTTTTTTGCAATACTTGAGGAGAAAAATTATTACTTAGTGGTTCAGGACCTAACTTTGAAAGCCATTTGTGAAGGGACAATTTTTCAGATCTTATTAAATCAATTGCACCAAATCGTCTAACGTCATTAAAGACCATTTGACTTCCATCATCGAAATCAATTTTTA
>CACMNE010000045.1:0-6574 GCA_902614945.1 uncultured Alphaproteobacteria bacterium | reverse complement strand
TTTAACAAAATTGCAGCAAATATCGGAAAATACGACTTCATTTTTTGATACTGATGAATTTTCTAAAGTTTTGTCTACTACTAAAAATATATTATCAACTTTAGAACATTTCTTAAATCCTATGAATTCTTTTAAAAATGTTAGAGGAGTAAAATTAGAAGATATTCAAAATAATCCAAAACAGATTTTACCAAAATTAGCTAAATGGATTGGGATAAAAGAAGATGAATCATTGTATGATAGTAATTTTCTTGGCAAGAAATTTTCTAGATCCTCAATAAATTTTACTAATATTGAAGGACTTGATACCCAATCCACTGACGCACCAATAAGTAAAGTTTTTCATTCTAGAGACATACAAATTTTAGAAACTCTATTTTGGCCGTTTATGGATCAATATGGTTATACAAAAATGAGTAAAAAGCAGTTCATAGAAAATTTAAGAAAAATAAGACCTTGGTTGGACGAACCTTTCAAATTCGAAATAGATATATATAAAAAATTACCTCAAGATACTCCAAAAATAGAAGATATAAGTGAACTTAGTAAATTTAGAAAAAACATAATTATCTTCTGGGAACTTTTAAATTCAAATAAAGCTTATAGACATATCTTTAAACCTTTGTAGAGAATATAAAGTTTCAGTTCTATACTAAGAAATTAGAGAGTTAATTTATGACAGTTAGATATCTGGAAGGTCAAAAGGAAAAGCTAAACTATTTTATTAAAAATAATCAGTATGAAAATGCTTTAACAATAGCTAAAGATATTTTAGTTTTAGATCAAAGTGAAAGTACTTCTTACCAAATAGTTGGTAAGATTTACTCACTTTTGAATAATCACAAACAAGCAATTGATAATTTTATAAGAGCTATAGAACTAAATCCTAAATGTAATCACAATTATATTTCTATCTCACAGTCATTAAGTACTATCGGAGAAAATGAAAAAGGAATTTCATATCTAGAAAAAGGGATTAAGATAGTAGGAAATGACCCTTTAATATTTTATAATTTGGGAGTAATACATCAAAAAAACCAAAATTTGGATCAAGCAGAAGTTAATTTTCATAAAGCCATTAAATTAAAACCTTATTTCCCTGATGCACTAAATAATTTGGGTAATGTTTATTATAAAAAAATGGATTATGAGAGATCCGCTTACTACATCAAAAGAAGTATTAATCAAAATAAAAATAGTAGTATTGCATTTCATAATCTTGGTAATACGCAAAGATCTATGGGTATGTATAAAGAAGCAATTATTTTTTATAAAAAAGCTTTAGAAATACATCCAAAACAAATTGAAAGTATGAGTGCTTTAGGTCTTACTTATTATGATGTATTTCAAAATGAGTCTGGGATCGAATGTTTCAAATCAATTCTAGAGATAGATGAAAAAAATTATTATGCAAAAAGAAATTTAGCTATAGGATACGTTAAAACTGGTTATTTTAATAAAGCAATCAAATTATTTAAAGAAACTCTAGAAAAATTACCAAATTGTTTCATTTCAATTAGTAACTTAATCCAACTATCGTCATATGAAAAAAATTTAGACATTAATAAACTTTTAAATAATCTTCAAACAATATTGTCATTTGAAGAATTAAATTTAGAACAAAGTAAAACTCAAATTATTACTTTATTAGGTTTTGGAAGATCTGGTTCACTTTTTCTTCATTCTTTACTTGATGGCCATCCTCAAATCTCTACCTTACCTGGCTATTTCTTTAAAGGTTGGTTTGGTGAAAACACTTGGTCAATTTTTCAACCTAACTTTCAAGAGATTAATTGGCGGGAAACTCTGGCTGAAAAAATTTGTACTTATTTTGAACCCCAATTTAACGCTCAGTGTAAAAAAAATGTCATTGGAAAACCAAATCACCATACAGAGTGGTTTGCTAAAAATCTTGGCTTCACTCAGTTAGGAGAAAATCAATCTGAGGTTCTAGAATTAGATCAGCAGTTATTTAAAAATAAATTTATAGATCTTTCTCAAGCATATGAGAAAATTGATTCAAGAATTTGTTTTGAACTAATTCATGAGGCTTTTGATAAAGCTTATCGCATTCAAGAAAATTCATCTCACAAAGATAAAACTATCTTCTATCATTTGCACAATCCTAGTTATTTTGAACGTGCTAATTATCATTACCACTACCCTAAAAGTAGGTCCTTATTTATCATTCGTCATCCTATACAAATGCTTGAATCTTGGTTACTTACAGATCTAACCTCTTTACCTTCGTTATTAGAAGAGAACCTCTCATTTAGAGACAATTATCATTTTACTAAAATTTTAAATTGTGGTGCTAAGATAGCTTACACTTTAGAGTATTTTTTAAATCCATTAAACTCAATAGATAACGTTAGAGGGATAAAACTCGAAGATCTTAAAAGAAACCCTAAGAGTACCTTAAGAAGAATCGCTGAATGGATGGGGATTAAGGATGAACAATTACTTTATCAAAGTACATTTATGGGAAAGCGGTTTTCTAGGCCCTCAACTAATTTTAACAATATTGAAGGATTTGATACTCGATCTATTGAAGTTTCTTTAGGAAGAATATTTGGAAAAAAAGATATTGAAATTTTAGAAACACTATTTTGGCCCTTCATGAATATGTATGGATATACAAAAATGAGTAAAGAACAGTTTTTACAAAACCTTAAAGAGATAAAATCTGATTTAGATAAACCATTTCAATTCGAAGAGTATATATACAAAAAACTACCAGAGGATAAACCTGAAATTAGTAAAATACATCAATTCAATGAATTACACAGAAAATTAAAAAATATATGGGAAATCCTAAATGAAAGTAAAACCTATCCATATTTAATTAAACCAATATTGAGATAGTTAAAGAAACAATGGTTTTAGAAAAGTAGAACATTTTTTATGAAACCTCAAAATTCTTTAAATGCTATTTCAAGAGTAATATACAAATTGTGATTTTAAAAATGCTAAAAAAGACAACGGAAAATGAAAATAAAATTGCACCTGCCGAACTGGTTCGAGAGGTTAAAAACCTTTTTGGAAATAAGAAATTTGATGAGGCTTTAATATTGGGATTAGAAATTATCAAAAAATATCCAGATACAACTATTATTCATAATATTCTAGGCATTATTTTTTTTCAAAAGAACACTTTTAACCATTCATTACACCATTTTAAGGTAGCGCTTGAACTAGATTGTACAAACTCTGATACATACAATAATCTTGGTATTTGTTTAATTGAAATGAAACAATATGAAGATGCAATCAGAATTCTTAAATATGCTTTATTAAACAATACAGAATCACCAGAAATATTTAATAACATTGGTGTAGCTTATAAAGAATTAGAAGATTATGAGAATTCAATATTATATTATAAAAAAGCAATTAATGAGAAAAAAAATTATGCAGAAGCATATAATAACTTAGGATCTGTCCTACAGAAAATGAAAAAATATGCAAATGCTAAAAAATTTCTAAACTATGCGATAGAATTTGATCCAAAACTTGAAGATGCATACCATAATATTGGTAAGTTAAACGATATTACAGGAAATTTCACACTAGCTAAAGCTGGATACCAAAAAGCAATTAGTCTAAATCCAAGAAATTCTAAGCATTATATAGAGCTTGGTAATATATATCTTAAAGAATTTAATTTTAGAATTTCAAAATTATATTTTGAAAAAGCAATAGAAATAAATCCAGAGGATGCAGAACCATATAGCAGTTTAGGATATATTTTTATTAATGAAGGTAACATTTCTAAAGCTTTTAAATTTTTAAATAAAAGTAAATTAATAGACAGAACTTTAGTTAAAAGTTCTTTAATTTTGGATAAAATCCATTTTATAATTTTAAACTTCATCCATAATCCAAATAGCTATTTTTTGCCCAGATACTTCGGAAAAATAAAAAAAGAAACAATATTCGAATTTATCAAAGACAATAAAATAGATACAAAAAAAAATAACTACAAAATAAATTTTGAAAAAATCTATACAAATACTTCGGAAGAAGATTTAATTGAAAATCCAATTAATAATAATAAAAATTCAAAAGTTTGTTTGCTCGGTTTTGGAAGATCTGGATCACTTTTTCTTCATTCCTTATTTGATGGTCACCCTCAAATATCTACATTACCAGGCTATTTTTTCAAAGGCTGGTTTAACGAAAAAACTTGGCCAATTTTTAAACCTAACTTTCAAGATACCAATTGGCGAGAGATACTAGCTGATAAAATTTGCGTTTACTTTGAGCCTCAGTTCAATGCAAATAGTAAGAAAAATGTTATTGGAGAGCCAAATGGTGAAGCTACTTGGCTTGCCTATAATACTGGCTTTACCCAGTTAGGGGAAAAACAATCTGAGGTTTTAGAGTTAGATCAGCAAAAATTTAAAAAGAATTTTGTTGAATTGTCTCTAGCACACAAAAGTCTTAATCAAGACATTTGTTTTGAACTTATACATGAAGCTTTCGACAAAGCCTACCGTGTTCCAGAAAATACATCTGAAAAAAATAAAACTATCTTTTATCATTTGCATAATCCAAGTTATTTTGAACGTGCCAATTTTCACTATCACTACCCTGATAATAAGTCCCTATTTATAGTTCGCCATCCTATAAAAATGATTGAATCTTGGATGCTTTCAAACTTAAAGTCCTCTCCTTTACCAGAGGATAATCCCTCTTTTAATGATAATTATCATTTTATTAATATTTTAAATTGTGGTGCTACGATATCACTTAGTTTAGAATATTTTTTAAATCCTTTTAATTCAATGACAAACGTTAGAGCAATAAAACTAGAGGATCTTAAAAGAAACCCTAAGAAGGCATTAAAACAAATCTGTGACTGGATTGGGATTAAGGATAATCCTTTACTTTATCAGAGTACATTTATGGGAAAACTTTTTTCAAGGCCTTCAGTTAATTTTAATAATATTAAAGGATTTGATACTCGTTCTATCGATGTTCCTTTAGGAAGAGTCTTTGGAAAAAAAGATATTAAAATTTTAGAGACGCTATTTTGGCCATTTATGGATATCCATGGATATACAACAATGAATAAGGAAAAGTTTTTAAAAAATCTTCAAGAAATAAGGCCTTATCTTGATAAACCATTTCAATTTGAAATGGATATATATAAAAAATTACCCAATGACAAACCTGATATAAGTAAAATATATCAATTCAATGAATTACATAGAGAACTAATTAACATATGGGAAATACTTAATGAGACAAAAACCTATCCAAATTTAATTAAACCATTAGTGATATAAATTAGTGAATTGTTATTTAACTTGAAAGAGTAAGTTATTTATAAAAATGGCATGACAAATGCAACCCAACATAATTTAATATTATCTTTGAACGGTAATTTAATCAACTTATTCTAGATTAATTTATTTCTTTATAAATGTTTAAAATGAATATTCAAAATACAAATCTGTCATTAAATGAAAGCATAGATGAATTAATAATCTTATTTAAAAAAAAAGAATTCAATTCACTAATTGAAAAAGCCAAAGAAAAAATCAAGAAATTCCCAGAAAGTTTTGAGTTATATAACCTGATAGGAATTACATATGCAGAAATTAAAAATATTGGACAATCAGTTAAATATTATAAGAAAGCCTTAGTTGCAAATCCTAAAAATTTTATTTCAGATTTTTATTTAGGTTCACTATACCATGATAATAATGATCTACTAAATGCATTAAAGCATTATAAAAAATCAACAAATTTGAACCCCAAATACCTAAATGCCTGGTTTAATTTAGGAGTAGCTTATTATGAGAATAATAATTCGTTAGAAGCAATAAATTCTTACAAAAAAGTAATAACCATTGATCCCAAACATACAAATGCTCTCTATAATTTGGGTTATATATATCATGAACTCTTAAATTATAATCAATCTGTAATGTATTATAAGCTAGCAATTAGAACAAATCCTAGCTTTTATTATTCATACTCAAATTTAGCAAAAGTATTTATGGATAAAGGTGATTATAAAAATTCCTTTAAGTACTATAAACTATCTTTAAAAAAAAATCCTAATGATGTTAAAGTCCTTAATGAAGTAGGAGTTTTATTTGTAAAGCTAAATCACTATGAGAAATCATTAATTTATTTTAAAAAAGCTTTAAAAATAGATCCAGTATCCATAAAAACTAAATATAACATTGCTTCAGTGTTGATAGATACTGGAAGATATGGACAAGCTAAAAAAATATTGAATAAAATAATTGAAGAACAACCTAATAACTTTAATGCATATTCAAAACTAGGGGAAATTTTTTGTAATTTAGATGATTTTAATAAAGGAATAAAATATTTTCATGAATCAATTAGTATTTCTAAAAATCATCAAAATTTATATTCACTATTATTTTTCTATGCTAACTATTCCCCAAACATTAGTGCAGAGGAGATCTTTGAATATTATAAATTATATGATCAAAGGTTTGGACTTCCTCATAAAGATAAATGGAAGGCTTTTGCTCAACCTAAAGCTTCTAAAAGCAAACTTAAGATTGGTTATGTATCGCCTGACTTTAAG
>CACMNE010000044.1:0-6749 GCA_902614945.1 uncultured Alphaproteobacteria bacterium | reverse complement strand
TACTATAAAATCTCCTATAAGAGAGACTATCCATTCTGGTGGTGCTGAACGAGGACTATCCGTTGCTAATATAGTGATAGACAAAAAAACAGCAGAACCTATTGCACGAAAAACCATCCATGAAGTAGCAAAAATTAAAAACTTAATTTTTAAACTCATAAAAATTCCTTTTTTAAATTTAATTTATAAGATTTTTTTTGAAAATTTAGAACTATATCGGGTAGATTTAACTCAGCACTAATAAAAAACAATAGTTACCTTACGTAAATAATTAAGCCTAGCCTACATACCTTCACAAATCAAAATGTGTGAGCAGTAGTGCTTGCTAATATTAGGCTATGGTTTTGGGGTGCCCACCCTCAGGGATATGTCTCAGGGGTGGATGACATGTGTGACATCTTTTGATGAAATTTAATATCTTAAAAGATTATCTCTTCTTAAAAGTACAGTTTTTTAATCACTACAAAGAGTAATTACATTAGCTTCTGGGCTAGGATCACCACCAGCTTCAGCAATTAATTCAGCTTCATTTTCCATGTGTTGTTGTAATACATCCATACTAGGAGTATACATAACTACGTGTATTGTATTAGAATCTTCTAATTCATGTCCTCTATAAATAGTTTTAATTCCATATTTTGTATCTCTAAGTTCTTCAGCTTGGTCATATACATTAACCCAATGTTCATATCCTTTTGTTATTTTCCCCTTGATTACTAAAGTAGGCATATTGAAAATCCTCCATAGATAATTGTTTTAAGAATTAATCTTCATTTTAATATTATTTTAAAAAAAGTTTAATACAAAAAATAAATTACCGAACGTAATCCTTTATATCTATTCAAAACCAAAATGTGTGAGCAGTCGTACTTGCTAACAATAGGCTATGGTTTTTTGGGTACCCTCAAGGATATGTCTCAGGGTGGGTGTTATGATTGATATGTTCAACACCCTTTATAGTTCTTCTTAAGACACTCTCTTGCTAAGTCTTGTGCTTTCTCAATTTGGGAAGGGGTCATTTCCTTATCCAAGGCTTCTAACATTCCTTTAGAATTCTCAAATCCATTTGATGAAGCTATGCTTGCCCACATGTGTGCATAAACTTTATCAATTTTAACACCTTGCACATTGTAGTAATCGATATTTCCGAAAGCATCACGCCAATCGGTAAAAGCCTTTAGAAATCTTTTAAAATTGCTTAGTTAAAAACAAACAAGGTACTGTTCACGGAGTACGAGCAAACCACTCCCTAAGCCATTTTAAGAGTCACTGAGGAGCCATTGCTTTGTTTAGTGTAAGAAGGGATTCAGTCTCTATCAAGTAAACTTAAAATAGAACTACTAGCCCAATAACAATTATCGGAATCCAAATAAAAAAAACGAATGGACCGCTCAAAAATTTTGAAGGAGCTCCAATGTCTCTGGCTCGTTGGAGTGCTTCTTTGGCTTGTTGTTCTGGGTGGTCATTTACTTGATATGTGAAGTCGGCTTAAGGCTTTAACTCTATGCGATACGCTAACGTTACGTCTTTCTTTATTTTTACTAAGTATTCATTAACACTACGAGTCTAAATTATAGTAACAAGGATTGGAGATTAGAATGATTGTGCGTTTGACCCAGGACCTTTCCAAGGGCTTTGCAGCTTGGAAAGAAATGTATTTTGAAAATGAAGCTGAGCTCAATGCGTTGGGTGGTAGATTAATCTTTGCAGGACCTGAGAAAGAAAATGACAACAAAATGATGGTTGTGATGGAGTTTGATTCTCCTGAAGGCTTAAAAGCCTTTGCAAGTAATGAAGAACTTAAAGCTAAACGGGCGGCAGCTGGAGCTTTGCTGGAGACGAACGTGGTAACAATTATGGGAGAAGAGTCTTTCATAAGATAGGCAAAAAGTGCGAAAATGATTTTCACTTGTAGTTATTAAGATGACCGAGATAAACAAGCTGTGAACTGACTTAACGTCACACCAGCATTTAATAATTTTGTTACAATCTCATGATAACTTCAAGATATAACAATGAAGGGAGACAAACTAATGAACGTATTTGTCCGAGGAACCGTAGAAACAGGAGCGCATGTTCTCCATGCAAAGATTAAGGCTGATATGGCGGCAGAAGCTGGTGAATTTATAACTGAATGGCGTTTTGCAGAATTAGGCGAAAAAGAGTTTATGGCTTGTATGAATGTTACTGACATGGAAGCAATGGGTGCGTTTATGAACAGCCCAGAAGAATTGCAGTGGGACAAAGATAACGTTTGTAAATACACTGTTTACGGTATGGAAGAAATGACCGAATAGTCTCCATGCATAATTAAATACCAAAAATCAAACTAAAATTAAATTTTGGAGCTAAAAATATGATTTTGAGCTTGTAATAATTATTTAACTTTGGCAGTTAGTTCATAAACAGAACTAAGTTAACCTACTCAGGAGATTTATATGACACCAAAAGAAATTGTTGCTAAGAATTATGAGTGTTTTAATACTGGTGATATGGAAACATTTGTTTCCCTATATCATGACGATGTAACAATAACCCTAAATGGGATGCACCGGTTTTCTGGTGTGCATCAAGGCATTAACGCTTGGATGAACGTCCTATCACAAATTCCATCCCGATACGATAATTTTAGTGTTACTCCAGTAAACATGATTGCGGAAGGTGACCAAGTATTTACCCAAATCCATGCAAAGGCTGACGGTTTGGAGGCAGATTTTGGACACTTTCACAAAATTGTTGATGGAAAGATTAAGGAATTTTGGGTTTATGATGATAGCCAAAAGATGGCACATGTCATGAAGGCTGTGTAATAAAAATATAAGCAGCCTAATTTTTTAAAATAACAAACAAAGGACAGATTAGATGGCAAATTTATTTTCGAAGAATTTTAATGATGCTGATGAAGTAAAAAATCCTCCAAAAGCAAAAGTTCAAGTAGTGAAGCTAGGGAATGTAAATGCTTCTAAGTTGGTTCTAGAGCCGGGCTGGAGATGGTCAGAGTGTATAAAACCAACAGTTGGTGGAGACAGTTGTCAAGCCGGTCACGTAGGAGTAGTGATTTCGGGACGATTAGCTTGTACTCATGACGATGGTTCAAAAATTGAAGTTGGACCAGGTGATGCTTACTATTTTGCGCCAGGACATGACGGTTGGGTGGTTGGAGATGAGCAATGCGTCATGTATGAAATTGTTGAAGGTGGTAAAGACTTCGGTCCATGGAAACACGCTCATTAATTAAGTGTGAAAGATAATAGAAAACTAAGTCTTCAGCATCCATTTCTTCAGCAAATGATTTTATTGTAGAGTATAATATGGTTAGTTAAAAATCTAACCTAAATACCTTTCCAAACCGAAATGTGTGAGCAGTAGTACTTGCTAATAATAAGCTATGGTTTTTAGGGTGCCATCTAAGATATGTCTTAGGGGTGGGTGCTATGTCTATTATAATCAACATCCATTAAAATGGGTCTAAAACGATTGAAAGTGACATGGTAGTTAAACAGGTAACTAAAAAATAAAATCTTTTGTTATCCCAAATTTCTCCTTTCTATATTAAAATAATTAAAAATTTACGTTAGGTTAGTGTTGATAAAATTTTAATTAGGTATGATATATTTTAATTTTTAATGATACGTAAGATTTAAAATTTTATGACTACTTTCCTTATGTGTTCTAGAGAGAATCTTAAAAAAAATCTTTCAGGAAAAGTATATATCGTAACTGGCACAACCTCAGGTATTGGACTAGAGATTGTAAAACAACTGGCAAGCCAGTCTGCTAAAATTGTATGTGCCTGTAGAAATACAGAAGCATCAAAAAAAATTAGTGAAACTATTTTAGTTAACAATCCAAAATCAAGTATTAAAACTATTCCCCTAAATTTAGATTCATTAAATTCAGTGAGAGATTTTATCAAAGTATTTCTAGATAATTTCGATAGATTAGATGCTCTTATTAATAATGCTGCTGTTATGAATACTCCTAAAAGTTTTACTCAAGATGGCTTTGAACTTCAACTTGGTACAAATTTTTTAGGTCATTTTTTATTAACGGAATTATTATTACCCATACTTAAAAAAAACAAAGATGGACGGATAATACATACTTCAAGTGTTTTTCATGAAAAAGGTTTGATTAACCTTGAAGACTTTAATTTTAAAAAAAGAAAATACTCTGGATGGGAGGCATACTACCAATCAAAGTTAGCTCAGGTTCTATATTCTAGACATCAAGCTAAATTACTAAAAAATAGTAATATTACTTCAGTAAGCATTCATCCCGGTTGGGTCCAAACACCACTAATTAAACATACATTGCCTGTTTTTTTTCAAGATTATTTACTTTATCCAGTATTAAAAATAAGTGGCATGGTAGATACTTGGCGGGGTTGCCAAACTACAATGCACTGTCTTTTAGATGAAACAATTATTGAAAATTCTGGTCAATTTTATAGTCAGGTGGGAATATATAAAAATAAGGAAGATAAAGCTGGAGGTTGGCCGATGACCAGTCCTAATAAACAAGTATACGACGAGGAACTTTGTAGAAGATTATATGACCTATCTTATAATTTAGTAGGACTTTGAAACAATATAACAATTTTGCAATCTTTACCTTTTCATATAAAAAGATGTGCTCTTAATTATTTACTAATAATAGGCTATGGTTTTTGGGGTATCTACACTATTACTTTTTAAGACTTTATTAAAACTTCAGTAGATTCCTATAGTCTTTTCCTTATAAGTATTATTTTTATAATATCCCTATGATTTACGAGAAAAAACGATTTTCAACCTTCTTAATAAAAAATAAAGGGCAAGTAATCCCATCCCTGGTAAAACGACAAAAACTGAGGCAGCTAGTATAATTAACATAAAACCCAATCCTGCACCTGGTGTATTGCTGTAAGATGTCAAAACAAAACCAAACACAACTAATGCCAAAGCACTAAAAATGACTAAAAGTATGATAGAACCTAAAATAACTCTACCAATGTCACCTGCTATAGTCTGTGGGTAGAAAAAAAATTCAAACTTACTTTGTTTAATTTCTAAAGATTCCTTTTTTTCTTTATTCTTCAAAAGCTGATCTCCTTGAACCACTCAAATAATCAGATCATATCTACATATACATCTTACACTAAAATTATTATCTAAAAAGATTATACTTTCTGACCTTCCCAAACCAAAACATATGAGCAGTAGTACTTCTAATAATAGGCTATCGTTTTTGGGTACCCTCAAGGATATACCTTAGGGGTGGATGACATGTTTAACATTTCAATAAGAAATGATTAAAATTTTGTCAAATCCTTTAAGATTTAATATTTTTTAATCAATATTCAAAAGTTACCTAAGGTTTTTTTTTATCTTACCTTACGTTTAAATAAACCAAAATAATTTACAGTGTTATTAAATAATTATAATTATTTCCTCCAATAAATAATTATATTTACTTAAAGAGAAGTCCTAATATTAATCTCTCTCGTATTAGGACTTCTTTCTGATCTTTCCTCCAATAATCAGAATTAAACTATACTCTTTATTAAAAAAAAATAAAACATGTAAAAAAGGAACCTAGTTTTGTCATAAAGATGTGAATATTAATTGTTATAATTAAGAACATTGAAGATATTACAAAGACTGCTCAGCCACAGGTATCATCAAATCTAAAGAAACTTAAAGAAAAGGGAATGATACATACATAGTATGATGAAAAGTAAAAGAGATAAGATATTACCATCCAATAATAGAAGAAAAATCTTATGTGTGAAAATAAGAGATGTTTAACCTCCCCCGCCCAAAATGTGTGAGCAGAAGCACTTTCAAACCCTCAAGGATACGTCTTTGGTAGGATGTTATGATTGTTATGTTCAACACCCTTTATAGTCCTTCTTCACACATTCTCTAACTAGTCTTTCTGCTTCTTCAATCTTGGCAGGATTAAGCTCAATAGTCATAATACGTTTCAATTCGGAACCTTCACGATTTTTGTTTATCTCACTAAGTCTTCCCCACATATAGGCACGAACATAATTCTTATTAACTCCTTCTCCGTTTACATACATATAGCCAAGTTTTGCTTGCGCTTTTGCATGACCATTCTCAGCAGCAAGTAAATACCATTTGATTGCTGTACTGAAATCTTTTTCAACCCCCTTTCCATTACGATAAAGAAGTCCCAGAACAAATTGAGATTCACTATGACCTTTTTCAGCTAAAGGTCTCCACTCTTTCAAAGCAGCTATGTAGTTACCACTTTGAGCAGCATCTAGCCCCTTTTGATAATCACCACTCCAACTCATACCAGTACTTACAATGGAAAGGCTCAAAGAAAGAAAAAGAGTTATGGTTAAACTTTTCATGCTAATTATCTTACATGAATTTTCTTATCTGAAAAGATATGACTTTCTTACCTTCTCAAGCCAAAACGTGTGAGTAGTATTACTTGCTAACAATAGGCTATGGTTTTTGGGGTGCCCTCAAGGATATGTCTTAGGGGTGGATGTCATAAGCGTCATAACTGTCATATTGAAAACGAAAAATTGAAAAACACAACACTATTCCCACCACTAGACGCTTTTTCAGAGAAACTGAAAGTCAAACCCCTTATTTATATGACTTAAATCAGTTATTTTCCCCATTGGATAGGGTATCGATTAATCTTTGTACTAATGATCAGTAGTTATCATGCTTCTCATAAACCCAGTAAAACAAGGTATAATCTCTTATCACCTTTCTCATGCTTAT
>CACMNE010000043.1:0-6927 GCA_902614945.1 uncultured Alphaproteobacteria bacterium | reverse complement strand
TAAATTCTTTTCTTATAGGAGAAAATTTTATGAAATCAAATAATCTAGAACAAGAATTTTCAAAACTTTTAGATATTTAAATGAAACAACAAAGAGAAGATAAATTAAGCCATATTAATGAAGATGGAAAAGCTTCAATGGTTAATATTAATGAAAAAAAAATCACAAAAAGGACAGCCGTAGCCAGTTCAAAAATCTTTCTAAATGATGTAGCTTATAAATTAGTCAAAGAAAACAAGTCACAAAAGGGAGATGTTTTAAATACTTCAAGACTTGCTGGTATAATGGCTTCTAAAAAAACATCTGATTTAATTCCACTTTGCCATCAAATAAATCTAGATAAAGTAAGTATAGATTATGATTTTTGTAATGATGAAAAATGTATTATCATAAAATCAACTGCAGTTACCTCTGGCAAAACTGGAGTAGAGATGGAAGCTTTGATGGGAGCCACACTAGCAAGCCTTACTATTTATGACATGTTAAAAGCTGTTGATAAAAAAATTATGATTACCGACATTATGTTAGATTATAAAGATGGCGGAAGGTCTGGTAAATTTGTCCGAGATTAAACAAAAACTAACTAACTTTGATGAAGCTTTAAAATTAATTCTATCATTAAAAAAAAATATTAAGATAAAAAGTGAAAGGATTAATTTAACAAAAAGTATTGGTCGTATATTATCAAGTAATTTATTAAGTTTTTGTGATAGTCCACCTATGGATGTTTCATCGATGGATGGCTATGCGATTAATGAAAAAGACCATATAAAAGATAATACTCTTGAAGTTATCGATGAGTCTTCAGCAGGTCGTCCAGCCAAAAAAAAAATATCGACTGGTAAAGCTGTAAGAATATTTACTGGTGCTTGTATTCCCGAAGGTGCTAATAAGGTAATTATTCAAGAAAATGTTGGGGTATTACCAAATAATAAAATTAAGATAATAGACGCGTCAAACAACAAAAATTTATTTGTTAGGAAAAAAGGTGCAGATTTTAAAAAAGGTCAATACATCAGACTTAATAAATTAATCTCACCTAGAGAACTTCTACTTATCGCTTCAATGGGGTATGAGGAATTTGAAGTGATGAAAAAAATTAAAATTTCAATAATCTCGGTAGGTAATGAATTAATTAAACCAGGTATTAAAAAAAACAAACACAAAGTGTATGCATCTAATGCCTATGGAATAGCAGGATTATTAAATAAATATTCTTGTGAATGTAAAATTATGCCAATCGCAGATGATACTGTTCTATCAATAAAAAAAAATTTAATAAAATCTCTTCTTTTTTCTGATTTAATAATTACAGTTGGCGGAGCATCTGTTGGAAATTATGACCTTGTAAAAACTGCAATAAAAAAAATTGGTGCTAAATTCATATTTGAAAAAGTAAATATTAAACCAGGAAAACCAACTTTTGCGGGACTTTTGCAACAAACACCTATAATTGGGTTACCAGGTAATCCTGTTTCATCATATGTATGTACTCAGTTATTTATTATTCCTTTAATAAAAGAATTGTTAAGTTTACAAAATAAAAACTACAAATTTTTTCCAGCCTGCTTAAATTCAAAAATACCTAGAAATGGAACTAGAATGCATTTTATGAGAGGAAATTTGTTATTAAATAAAAATAAAAATATTGTAAAACCACAGAAAAATCAGGATAGTTCTTTAGTAAAAACCCTACAAGAATCAAATTGTTTAATAGTTAGACCACCACATGACCATGCAAAATTAAAGGGTGATGAAGTAGAAATAATTAAATTAATTTAATTCTCAAGTATTCTTGACAGAAAAATAGAACAATTGTAGAACATAAATTAGGAAGCAAACTTATGTTAACAAAAAAACAATTAGAACTATTAATTTTTCTTGAAGAAAAAATGAATAATTCAATAATACCTCCATCATTTGAAGAAATGAAAGTTGCACTAAACCTTAAATCAAAATCAGGCATCCATAGATTAATTACTGCACTTGAAGAAAGAGGTTTTTTGAGAAGATTACCACATAGAGCTAGATCAATTGAACTATTAAAATCTTACAAAACAGTTAAAAATATTAATAAGTCAAATGCAAAAATACCAGAACTGAACGGTGATAATAAAGCTAATAATAACTTCATAGATATTCCATTAGTTGGAAATATAGCTGCTGGTTCTCCTATAGATGCAATTTACAATGAAACTGAAAAAATAAATGTACCAATGTTTCTTTTAGGAAAAGGTAATTATTTTGCTCTTAACATAATCGGGGATTCTATGATTGAGGTAGGAATAAATGAAGGGGATATCGCGATTATTAAGCAAAAGAGTAATGCTAATGATGGCGATTTAGTTGCTGTACTTATCGACGATACCGAAACTACACTAAAAAGATTTAAAAGATCTGGCCCCAAAATTATACTTAAAGCAGAAAATAAAAATTATAAATCTCAAGTATATGAACCTGGATCAAATATAAAAATACAAGGTATTTTATCTGGCCTAATAAGAAAATATAATTCATAAAATTTAAAAATATTTTAATTGAAAAATCAAAAAATGACTAACTCTATCAAAACTAGAACTATTACTAGATTTGCTCCTTCACCTACTGGATACCTACATTTAGGTGGTGCTAGAACTGCACTATTTAATTGGATTTTTGCTAAGAAATTTAATGGTAAGTTTTTATTGAGAATAGAGGATACTGATAAATCTCGTTTAAATAAAAAAGCATTATCAGCAATATTCGAAGGGTTGAAATGGTTAGGGATAAATTGGGATGACGATGTGATTTATCAATCTAATAGAAATAAAGAATATAAAGCTGTTGTAGAAAAATTAATAAAAGAAGGGAAAGCTTATAGATGTTATTCTACAAAAGAAGAAATAGATGCATATAAAAATAAATTACTAAAACTTGGTAAAACAACTAAATTTGTTTCCCCTTGGAGAGAGAAATCTGCTGATTATAAAAAGAATGACATTTATGTTGTTAGACTTAAGGTTCCAGAAACAGGAAGAATTAAAATTAAAGATTGTGTTCAAGGAGATGTTACCTGGAACTGTAAGGATTTGGACGACCTTATTTTACTTAGATCTGACGGATCAGCCACATATAATCTTGCAGCCGTTGTAGATGATAATTATTTCAATATTACCGATGTAATAAGAGGAGATGACCATTTAACAAATACAGCAAGGCAGAAACTCATATATTGTGCACTGAATTGGAACCCACCAAAATTTTCGCATATACCACTAATTCACGGTTTTGATGGGAAAAAAATGTCAAAAAGACATGGTGCAGTAGGTGTGAATTCTTATATAGAACAAGGTATAAAATCTTCAGCTTTAGTAAGATATTTATGTCAATTAGGTTTAGATACCGGTAATGATGATCTAAGGCAGATTAATGATATAATAAATGATTTTGAAATTAAAAAAATTGTGAAGAGCCCAGCAAGGTTTGACTCAATAAAACTTAATGATATCTGTGGAAAAATTTTAAGAAAAACTGATGATAAAGAATTATTAGAAGAACTGATTTATTTTCTTGAATATAATAAAATGCCTAACTTAACAACTAAACAGCAAACGAGTTTAAAAGATTCTTTGC
Source organism: uncultured Alphaproteobacteria bacterium (assembly GCA_902614945.1). Classification (GTDB taxonomy): domain Bacteria; phylum Pseudomonadota; class Alphaproteobacteria; order Rhodobacterales; family Rhodobacteraceae; genus CACIIZ01. The sequence continues at coordinate 3,315 of CACMNE010000043.1, read as the reverse complement.
CTTTCATAAAAATTCGCTCAAAAAATTTTCAAGAACTTTATGAGCAAGCAAAATTCATATTAATAAGAGATGTAAGTAAAGTAAGTGATGAATATAAATATTTATTAAATGAAGATAATATTGAATTAATTATATCTTTATCAAAACTCTTAAAAAATATAAAATGGAAAAAAGAAGATATAAACAATACTATAAAATCTTTTTCATTAAAACATAACAAAGAATTTAAAGATATGGCCAAATTAATTCGAATCGCTATAGTAGGTACATCCAATTCACCAGGTATATATGATATGATGATTGTTTTGGGAAAAACAGAAGTAATTCGGAGATTTACTAGTTTGGAAATTTAAAATTATGCAAAATAATAACAAAAAAAAAGTTCTTCTAGAAATTGAAAATAATAAATTTGATTTGCCAATTATATCTGGGTCTACTGGTCCAGATGTAATAGATATTAGAACTTTATACAAGATAAGTAATTTATTTACTTTTGACCCAGGTTTTACATCAACTGCATCATGCGAAAGTTCAATAACATTTATTGATGGTGATAAAGGGAAGTTATTATATAGGGGTTTTGATATTGCTGAATTAGCAGTAAAATCAAATTTTTTAGAAGTATGTTACTTACTCCTATATGGAAATCTACCAAAAAATGAGCAACTATTTGATTTCACTCAAAGAGTTACAAGGCATACAATGCTTCATGAGCAAATGATTTATTTTTTTAGAGGTTTTCGAAGGGATGCACATCCCATGGCTATAATTTGTGGTGTACAGGGTGCAATGTCTTCTTTTTATCATGATAGCCTAGATATAAATGATCCTTGGCAAAGAGAAGTAGCATCAATTAGAATGATAGCTAAACTTCCAACAATAGTTGCTTATGCTTACAAATATTCATCTGGACAACCCTTTGTATATCCTAACAACTCCTTGGACTATGCTGAAAATTTTTTACACATGTGTTTTTCAGTACCTGCTGAAAAGTATAAGTCAAATCCAGTTTTAAACAAAGCTATGGATCGTATTTTTATTTTACATGCTGATCATGAGCAAAATGCATCAACCTCCACAGTTCGTCTTGCCGGATCATCTGGCGCAAATCCTTTTGCTTGTATTGCTGCTGGAATTGCATGTCTTTGGGGCCCAGCACATGGAGGTGCCAATGAAGCTTGTTTAGATATGTTAAAAGAAATTGGATCTGTTGATCGAATTCCTGAATTTATTAGCCGGGCAAAAGATAAAAATGATCCTTTTCGTTTAATGGGGTTTGGGCATCGAGTTTATAAAAACTTTGATCCACGAGCAAAAGTAATGAAAGAAAGTGCAGACGAAGTTTTAAATCTTCTTGGGATAAATAATAATAAAACACTACAAGTTGCAAAGGAACTTGAAAAAATTGCACTTGAAGATGATTATTTCATAGAAAAAAAACTTTATCCTAATGTCGATTTCTATTCAGGTATTATCTTAGAAGCAATGGGTTTTCCTACTTCAATGTTTACTCCAATTTTTGCTTTGGCTAGAACTGTTGGATGGATATCTCATTGGATAGAAATGCACTCTGATCCAGATAAAAAAATAGGAAGACCTAGACAATTATATACTGGCAACCTAGAAACAAAATTCATTAATATTAAAGATCGTTAATATAATTAAATTTTTAGTATTTCATCGTTTAGAAATTTTAATGAAATTTTAGCAGCCTTTTCACTTGGTCTTTGTTCTTTCGTTGATAAAAGTCTTATTGCTTTCTTAAAAAAATCTTTTTGTTTTTGTCGTAATGACACATTTGATAAAAGTTCTTTCACAGAATTTTCAATAGATAATGTGGTACATTTTTCAAATAAAAATTCTGGTACAACATTTTTTTCAAGAATAATATTTATAAGATTAGCAGATTTCACTTTTACAAAAGTTTTTAATATTCTTTCAAAAAACCAACCACATTTGTATACAGAAATCATAGGTGTACCCGCTCTAGCAAGTTCGAGAGCAACTGATCCTGAGGTATTAATTGCAATTAAAGATGATTGGAAAAGTGAAAGCTTAAGTAAGTTAAACTCTTCAACACTCATTTCAGATTCAGGTATAATCTTAACATTTAACTTATACTTCGCAATCTTTCGTTGTAAATAACTATAAACACTTTGAGGAGAAGGAATAACAAATTCTAAATCATCAAACTGCGAACCTAAATTTTGAATTAGTTCTACATAAATTGGAAGCATAGCTTTTATTTCAGATTGTCTAGACCCTGGTAAAATTGATATTATCCTTTTTGATTTATCTATTCTCATAATATTTAAGAGTTTATTCTTCTCGTTATCCTGTAAAATAATTTCTTTAGAAATTGGATGGCCTACAAAATCACAACTTAATCCATATTTCTCAAAATATGGTTTTTCAAAAGGTAAAATTGCTAAAACTTTATCATATAATACTGACATTTTTTTTGCCCTTTTTGGTCTCCATGCCCATACGGAGGGAGCAACATAATGAATAATTGGTACATATTTATCAATTCTCCTAATTTTTTTTACTAATCTAAAACAAAAATCAGGGCTATCGATAGTTATTATTAAATCTGGTTTCCACGCGTTAACATAATTTGTAATACTAGAAATGATAGAATAAATTTTTGGTATGCTACTTATGACTTCAGTGATACCCATTAATGATAAATCTTCAACTCTATAAAGGCATACTAAACCCTCATTTTTCATTTTGGAACCACCAATACCTTGAAAAACAAGTTCCTTTTGTTGTGATTTATTTAAATTAATTATTTCTTGAAATTGAGTTTTCATTTCTTTTATTAATTTTGAACCTAAACTATCACCAGAAGGTTCTCCAGCAATTACTAGAATTTTATGCATAGTAAATCCAATAAGTTATTTAACAACAAAAATAAAAAGATCTAATTCATCGGCTAATTTTATTAATTTTTCTTTGTTTAAAAGAATTAATCTATTTTCAAATAGTGCTAAACCATTAATTTTAGCTTTTCTTAGATTTATTAAAGTTTTTTCACCAACTACTGGAAAATCAAATCTAGGATCTTGATTTACTTTAAGTGACTTGAAAAGGATCCCCTCAGAACTATTCCTAATTTTTTTATCTTTATTTTTAAAATTTAAAACAAATTCAATCATAGCATCTGTTCCAGGAAGTGTTTCTATTGCTATACATAGACCATTAGAAACAATTAAAGATTGACCAATATCTGCTTTTGATATTACTTTATGGAATTTAATAGCTTTTTTTATATCATTATGATCTTGTTTAGTTGGTTTTCTTTTTGTAAAA
>CACMNE010000042.1:0-7030 GCA_902614945.1 uncultured Alphaproteobacteria bacterium | reverse complement strand
AGGAAATGGAAATGATAGTATTACTGGTGGTGCAGGTAATGACATCATCACTGGTGGAAGTGGAAATGATATTTTTAATGTAAATTTAGGTACAGATACTATTACTGATTTATCTACTGGTGATGATTTAATTGTTTCTTCTGGTGCTACAGCTACAGCTACAAATATTGCTTCTTTTGTTGCAGATTCTGATACACTAAATTCAGGAACTGCTAATCTAACTGCAAGGGCTGCAGGCGGTATAATAAAGGTAAATGCAGCAGGATCTGGAACCTACAATATAAATTCGGGTGCAGGAACTGATACCCTATGGGGCGGTTCGGGAAATGATACTTTTACCATAGCAAGCGCAACAGAGGGTGATAATGATACGATAGATGGTTATGGAGGTACAGATACATTACAATTATCAACAGGTGCTCATACATTCGCGACCGATGGAAATCTTGCTAATATAGAGGATATAAAAGTTCACTCTTCAGGATCAACTCTGGATCTTACAAATCAAACTGAGAATTTTAATGTTACAGTAGGTGCAGGAACTGATACGGTAACTGGAGGAGATGGTATTGAAACTTTTATAATCCTTAATGCAGGCGAAGGTAATAATGATACTTTTACTGGAGGTGCAGGAACAGACATAATTCAGCTTTCTTCAGGATCACATACTTTTTCCACTGATAATAAAGTAAATACTGTAGAAACTTTTGTTGCTAATTCTTCTGGTTCGACACTTGTTCTAACCGGCCAAACTGAAGGATTTACTATCTCTGGCGGTGCAGGGGTGGATAATCTTACAGGTGGAAATGCAGACGATATTATAACTGGCGGTGCTGGAAATGATACTTTAGTAGGAGGAACAGGTAATGATACTTTTAATGTAGATTCTGGAACAGATATTATTACACTATTAGGAGGCGATAATTCAGGTGCTGGTGGTGATAGTGACGTTTTAGTAGTCAGTTCTGGTGCAACGGTAAATGCTACAAATATTAATTCTTTTATAGCAACCACAGCTTCGAGTAATGCTGGAACTGCCAATTTATCAACAAAAGCGGCTGGTGGTACAATTAATATGGCTGCGTCTAATTCTGGGGCCTACAATATAAATGGTGGTGCTGGAAATGATATATTAACTGGCGGTGGAGGAAATGATATTTTCACTGTAGCAGCTGCTACTGAAGCAGATGGTGATACAATAAATGGTGGTGCTGGTAATGATATAATTAATCTTTCAACAGGTACCCATACATTAAATGATGATGCAAAATTATCAAATGTTGAAACAATAGTATCAAACTCCTCTGGATCAACTCTTATTCTTACCAATCAAGCCGAAGGTTTTACCCTGACTGGAGGAGCAGGAACAGATAATTTTACAGGTGGTAGTGGAGCAGATGTTATAACGGGTGGAGCTGGTAATGATACATTTGCGGGAGGGACTGGTAATGATACATTTAACATTGATTCCGGAACTGATACGATTTCAGATTTAGGTACAGGTAGTGATATATTTGTAGTAAGTTCAGGTGCTACACTCAATGCTACTCCTATAACTAGTTTTACTGCAACTTTTGCTTCAAGAAATGATGGGACAGCAAACCTAACTGCTGCAACAGGTGGTGGTGTTATTGATCTTTCGAATGTTGCATCTGGTGCAGGTTCTTATACGATAACTGTTGGAGCTGGCACAGATACTGTAACCGGCTCTAGTGGAAATGACGTATTTGTTGTTGCTGCTACCACTCAAGGAAATGCAGATACGATTAATGGAGGTAGTGGTACAGATGAATTACGGTTATCAACTGGAAGCCACACTTTCTCTACTGATAATAAATTAGTAAGCATTGAAACACTCACACTTAATGCTTCTGGTTCTACTGTAGTATTTACTGGTCAAACTGAAGCTCTCACTTTAACTGGTGGAGCTGCTGTTGATAACATAACTGGTGGTAATGCAGCTGATATCATTACGGGTGTAGGTGGAAATGATATACTTGCTGGTGGAGCTGGAGCAGATACTATTTCTGGCGGTGCTGGTAATGATGATATTACTGGTGGAGCAGATAATGATACCTTAACTGGTGGAGCTGGCAATGATACCTTTAGGGCAGATGCAGGTACAGATACTGTAACTGATTTAGCCACTAATGATGTTATTGTAGTTGGTTCAAGTGCGACTTTAAATGCTTCTGGAATTTCAGCATTTGTTGCAACTGGTGGATCAAGTAATGCTAATACAACTGCAAATTCAGCCAATCTAACAGCTGCAGCAGGTGGTGTTACTATCAATATGAGTTCCGCTTCAGGAAAATATACAATTATAGGTGGAACAGGTGATGACACACTGACTGCAGGTGCAGGTGATAGTATATTAACTGGTAATGGTGGAGCTGATATAATTGCAGGTCAGGCTGGCGCAGATATAATTACAGGTGGGACTGGGAATGATAGTCTAACTGGTAATGGTGGAGCTGATACATTTAATGTTGATTCAGGAACAGATTCAATTACTGATCTGGTTACTAATGATATTTTAGTGGTTTCTTCAGGGGCTATAGCAAATGCAACAAACATAACAGCATTTGTCGCAACATCAGGGACTTCAAATGCAGGAACAGCTAATCTTTCCACTGATAATGGTGGTCGGACAATTAATATGACAGATTCTGCTTCAGGGGGTTATACAATCACTGGTGGAACAGGTACAGATACTCTTACAGGAGGTACTGGAAACGATATTATTAGTGGAGGTACTGATGTTGATATAATTGTTGGTGGCACTGGTAACGATGTTATAACAGGTGGTGCAGGAAACGATAATCTTACTGGAAGTGCAGGAAATGACACTTTTAACGTAGACTCTGGAATAGATGCTGTTGCAGATCTAGGTGGTACTGGGTCTGGTGGAGAAAGTGATGTTTTGGTAGTTAGTTCTGGTGCAACTGCAAATGCAACTGGAATAAAAAGTTTTACGGCTACAAGTAGTACTCGAAATGACGGTACTGCAAATTTAACTTCTGGCTCAGGTGGTAGTACTATTAATGTTTCAGCATCAGCAGCTGGATTATATACTTTAACTGGTGGTACAGGTATTGATAATCTAACTGGTGGTAGTGGAAATGATATAATATTAGGTGACGCTGGTGATGATATCATAGTAGGAGGAGCTGGTAACGATAGTATAACAGGTGGTGCTGGTAATGACTCATTTACTGGAGGAGCTGGTAATGATACATTTAATGTTAATAACGGAACAGATGCTATAACAGATTTAACAACTGGTGATATTTTAATCATTACTACTGGTTGTACTGCTAATGCTACTGGAATTACTGGTTTTACTGCAACCTCGTCTACTGTAAATAATGCCGTTGTAGCAAATGGTAATCTAACTGCTGCTAATTCTGGTGTAACTATTGATCTAGGACTAGTTACTACGGGTGCTTTTACTGTTACTGGTGGGTCAGGTGTAGATACCTTAAAAGGTGGTGCTGGTAATGATATTATATCTGGAGCTGGAGATGCTGATATAATTCAGGGTGGTGCAGGTGATGACGATATTACCGGTGGTGCAGGCAATGATTCACTTACAGGAAATGCAGGAAATGATACATTTAGAGCAAATTCTGGGGTTGATACCATTACTGATTTATCTACAGGTGATATACTTATAGTTAGTGGTAGTGCTACTGCAAATGCAACCAATATTGCAGCTTTTGTAGCAACTAATAATACTACTAACGGAGGAACGGCTAACCTCTCTGGTGCAAATACTTCAATCACCATTGATATGACACTGTCAGCTTCTGGAGCTTATACCATTACTGGTGGAACTGGATCAGATACATTAAAAGGCGGAACGGGTGCAGATACTATTATTGGTGGTATTGGTAATGATGCCATTACCGGAAACGCGGGAGCCGACATTATTACCGGTAGCGCAGGTAATGATACTTTAACTGGTAATGCAGGAAATGATCGTTTTAATGTTGATCTTGGTACTGACACAATAACTGACTTAGGTGGAACAGGTGGTTCAGAAAGTGATATTTTAGTTGTAAGTGCTGGGGCAACTGCAAATGCTACAGATATTAATAGTTTCACAGCTACTAGTGATACTAGAAATGATGGAACAGCAAATCTAACAGCTAGAAGTGCTGGAGGTACTATTGATTTAACTAACTCCGCTGCTGGAGGTTACACAATAACTAGTGGTGCAGGAACAGATACCCTTACAGGTGGATCTGGTAATGACATTATTGCAATAGCAGCAGCAGGAGAAGGAGATGCTGACACTATAAATGGTGGTAGCGGAACCAATACACTTTTATTATCAGCTGGAGCGCATTCTTTAACTGATAATTCCAAGCTTTCAAATATTCAAACTGTTACAGCGAACGCCTCTGGTTCAAGTATTGATCTCACAAATCAGACTGAGGCTTTTACTATCGATGGTGCGGCAGGTACTGATGTTCTTAAGGGTGGTAGTGGAAATGATATTATTACTGGTAAAGCAGGTACTGATAACTTAACTGGTGGTTCAGGAAATGATACATTTAATGTTGATTCAGGGACAGATACTATCACTGACCTTGGTACAGGTAGTGACATACTAGTTGTAAGTTCTGGAGCTACAGCAAATGCTACAAATGTGAGTTCTTTTACTGCAACCTCTGCTACAAGGAATTCTGGAACGGCAACAATAAATTCAGTAGCTGGTGGTAGTACAGTTGATATGTCCAGTTCTGGACTTGGTGGGTTTACTCTAGCAGGAAATGCTGGAGTTGATAATTTAACTGGAGGATCAAATAACGATATTATCACTGGTGCTGGTGGTAATGATATCATTATTGGTGGTGCTGGAAATGATACTATAACTGGTGGCGCCAATAATGATAGCTTAACAGGAAGTGCTGGAAACGATACTTTCAATGTAGATTCTGGGACCGATACAATAACTGATTTAGGTACGGATAATGATGTACTAGTAGTTAGTTCTGGAGCTACAGCAAATGCTACTAATGTAAGTTCATTTACAGCAACTTCAGGTACCAGTAATTCAGGAACAGCAACATTAACTGCAGCATCTGGTGGAGGAACCATTAATATGGCTCTATCTTCTTCTGGAGCTTACAGTCTAGCGGGTGCAGGAGGCGCAGATAACTTAACTGGTGGATCGGGTGCAGATATCATTACAGGTAACAACGGCAATGATACCTTAAGTGGAGAAGGAGGAAATGATATCATCACAGGTGGAGCTGGTAATGATACTCTAACTGGTGGTTCTGGTAATGATACTTTTAACGTAGATGCAGGTACTGACTCAATTTCTGATTTAGGTGGTTCAGACATTCTAGTTGTTAGTTCTGGAGCTACCGTTAATGCAACTAGTATTACAAGTTTTACAGCCACCTCAGGTACTAGCAACGCAGGTACTGCAAACCTTACAGCTTCAAATAGTGGCAGCACTATTAACATGTCTAGTTCAGCTTCAGGTGCTTATACAATTACTGGTGGTGCTGGAACTGATATTATTACTGGTAGTGGAGCAAACGATACCATTGTAATTGCTATTTCTGCAGAAGGTAATTCTGATACAGTTAATGGTGGGGCAGGTTCGGATACTTTACAATTATCTTCTGGGGTTCATACACTCACCACAGACAATAAATTATTAAATGTGGAAACTGTTAAAACTCATGCAGATGGTTCTACAGTTGATCTAACTAATCAAACAGAGTCTTTCAACATTACTGTAGGTGCTGGAGCGGATAGCCTTAAAGGTGGTGGAGCCGCAGATACAATAAATATTCTCAATGCTGGTGAAGGTAATAGTGATACAATTGATGGTGGAGCAGGTTCAGATATAATTCAACTGTCAACTGGATCTCATGCTTTAACTACTGATAATAAACTTCTTAATGTTGAAACAATATTAGCACATGCTTCAGGATCAAGTATTGACCTTACTAATCAAGCTGAAGCTTTCACTATTACTGGAGGTGCTGCCGTAGATACATTAAAGGGAGGAAGTGGTGCTGATATTATAACTGGAAATGGTGGAAATGATATTATTACAGGTGGAGCAGGTAATGATAGTCTAACTGGGAGTGCAGGGGATGACACTTTCAATGTGGACTCTGGTACAGATAGCATAACAGATTTAGGTACAGGTAGTGATATTTTTGTAGTAAGTTCAGGAGCAACGCTGAATGCTGCTGATATAAGTTCATTTACAGCAACCTCAAGTACAACTAGTTCAGGAACTGCCAATCTTACAGCTGCTTCTGGTGGTGGAACTATCAACATGTCATCAGCAGGGGGAAGTGGCTCATATAATTTAATTGGGGGTGCAGGAGTAGATACTTTAACAGGTGATGGTGGAAATGATACTTTTACGATTTCATCTGCTGGTCAAGCAAATTCAGATACTTTAGATGGAGGAGCACACTCTGGTGGGGCTGGAGATACTATACAACTTTCAAGTGGTTCACACTCTTTTACAAATAATAGTAAAATTGTAAATATTGAAACAATTATTGCTCATTCTAGTGGATCTAGTGTTGATTTAACTAATCAGACTGAAGGTTTTACTATAACTGGAGATGCAGGAGTAGATACTCTTAAAGGTGGCGGTGGTGCTGATATTATTACTGGAAATGGTGGTAACGATATTATAACTGGTGGAGCCGGTAATGATAGCTTTACTGGTGGGGCCGGTAACGATACTTTCAACGTAGATTCAGGTAGTGATACAATAACAGACTTAGCTACAAATGATGATCTTGTTGTTAGTTCAGGTGCTACAGCGACAGCGAATGATGTATCAGCTTTTGTTGCGGATAGTGACACGACGAATGCAGGAACAGCTACGATCAATGCAGCGAGTGGTGGTAGTACCATTACCATGACAAACTCAGCCTCAGGTGCCTATACCTTAGCAGGTGGAGCTGGTGTAGATAATCTAACAGGTGGAACTGGTGCGGATACGATTCAAGGAGCAGGTGGTAATGATGTTCTTACTGGC
>CACMNE010000041.1:0-7483 GCA_902614945.1 uncultured Alphaproteobacteria bacterium | reverse complement strand
GAAACACCAGGCAATGCAAGAAGGTTTATATGAACTCTTAAAAAATGTTCTTTAATAATAAACAGACCAGAATTAGGAAGTAAGTAATAAGCATCAGCAACTCTACCATAGGTAGAATTCTCTACCGGTATAATCGTATATTGTGCGTTTCCTTCTTTTACTTGATCCATTGCCATTTCAAAAGTAGAACAAGGTAATGGAACAGCATTTGGAAAAGCCTCACTACAAGCTTGATGAGAATATGATCCGAGTTCACCTTGAAAAGATATTTTCAAAAAAAAATTCCTTTTGTTCTATTTGTCGCGTAAACAACACCTTGAAAACTATATATAGAAGTAGTTAAAGTACAATACGAAAATAAAATTAAATATATTTGAAGGACATTATGATGGATACAATGACATGGACAAAAATTACAGGTGCTGGTTGTGGGTCCCTTTTAATACTATTACTTATACAATGGACAGCAGAAGAAATTTACCATCATAGCCATCATAAATATAAAGAGGTAGCTTACCTTTTAGAAGTTGAAGAAGAAGTTACTGAGGTTGAGAAAGAGGAAGAAGAGACACCATTTGTTGAATTAGTTGCAAATGCAGATTTATCAAAAGGAAAAAAAGTTTTTGGTAAATGTAAAGCTTGTCATAAATTAGGAGATGGTGAAAATGGAACGGGCCCACATCTTCATAAAATAATTGGAAGAGAGATGGCTGTAATATCGGATTTTAAATATTCATCAAGTTTTAAAGGTCTCGAAGGTAATTGGACTATTGATGAACTAAATTTATTTTTAACCAAACCGTCTAGTTACATTAAAGGTACGGCAATGAATTTTGCTGGTCTTGGAAAAGCAACCGATAGAGCAAATTTAATTGCCTATTTAGAAGATAGCACAAAATAAATGATTTAACGATTAATAAATAATTTAAGGTTAACCTTCAAAAAAAATATAATTCTATTAAATTAAAGTCTATAGTAATTAAACTATCTTTTAAAACAATTTTAACACTAATGGGGTTCTTTATTATGGAAAAAATTAGTTTTAATAATTTTTTTAAATTTTTTCTTTTGATTGGATTTTTATTTTTTTCTAGCTTAAGTTTTTCTGAAACGCTAATCAAGTCTCATGGTATTTCAAGTTTTGGAAATCTAAAGTATTCAAAAAATTTTACTCATTTAGATTATGTTAATCCAAAAGCACCCAAAGATGGAGAAATATCTACTTGGGCATTTGGAACATTTGACTCCTTAAATAGATATATAGTTAAAGGAAATGCCGCTGGATCTGGCAACATTTTCATCGAAACATTAATGACAGAAACTGCTGATGAGCCCGATTCTATGTATGGATTACTAGCAGAAAGTATCGAGTATCCTCAGGATCGATCTTTTGTAATTTTCAACCTCAGACCTGAAGCCCAATTTTCAGATGGATCTAAAGTAACAGCCTCTGATGTTGTTTTTAGCCATTATATTTTGTTAGAAAAAGGAATACCTTCTCTTAAACAACTTTTTGCGGATATTGAAAAAGTTGAGGAATTATCACCTACAAGGGTAAAATTTAGTTTTAAGCAACCATCAGATAATAACGAACTATTAATGTTAGCCGCTTCATCTAGTGTTTTTTCTAAAAAGTTTTTTTCTTCTCGGGATTTTGCAGAGAGCAGTCTTGAACCTATGTTAGGTAGTGGGCCGTATACTTTAGATGAAATTGAAGTTGGCAAAAGGTTAGTCTATAAGCTTAATGATAATTACTGGGGAAAGCATTTAGCTATTAATAAAGGTAGAAATAATTTTAAAAAAATCCGATACGAATATTATGCTGACACTACTGCGGCTTTCGAAGGTTTCAAAGCTGGTGAATATACTTTCCGTTCTGAAAATTCATCACAAAAGTGGGCACAAGATTATAATTTTCCAGCTATTGAAAAGAATATTATTAAAAAGGAAACTCTTCCGGATGGAAATTTAGGTTCTGCTCAGGCATTCTTCTTTAATCTTCGTTTAGATAAATTTAAAGACCCAAAAATAAGAGAAGCTATAGGTCTTATGTTTAATTTTGAGTGGTCAAATAAAACACTTTTTTTTGGACTATATGATAGGGTAACTAGTTTTTGGGAAAATAGCGAAATGCAAGCCTCTGGTAAAATTTCGGAAAAAGAGCTTGCCATACTTAGTCCTATAAAAAATTATTTACCTAAAAGTGTTTTTGATGATACCGTTTTCATTCCTCCTATATCTAAACCTGATAAAGTAGACAGAAAAAACAGGAGAAAAGCTACAAAATTGTTAAAAGAAGCAGGCTGGGACTTAGTGGACGGAAAGTTAAAAAATAAAAATGGTGATAAATTTTCTTTAGAAATTTTAAATTATTCTCCTGCATTTGATAGAATTATAAACCCATTTATTGAAAACCTTAAATTATTAGGAATAGATGCAAAACATACAAGAATAGACGGCACTCAATATACCGAGAGAGTGAGAAATTTTGAATGGGAAATTATAACATCAACTTATGGTAATTCATTAACACCTGGCTTGGAACTTATACAACAATACTCTTCTAAAACTGCTGATGTACCTTCTCGAAATCTGGTAGGATTAAAAAATAAAGGTATAGATAAGCTAATTGAATTAGCTGCTAAAGCCAAAACGAGAGACGATCTGAATGTTATTATAAAATCTTTGGATAGATCACTAAGATCCTTACACATATGGGTCCCGCAATGGTATAAAAATGTGCACACTATTGCTTATAGAAATCAGTATGCATACCCAAATAATCTTCCTCCTTTTGAATTAGGTGCCTTTGACTTCTGGTGGTTTGATGCAAAAAAAGCAGCAATTCTAGAAAATAAATAAAGACGCATGCTTGATTATATCATTAGGCGAATTTTATTTATAATTCCAACATTGTTAGGCATAATGTTCCTTAACTTTTTATTGGTTCAATTTGTACCAGGTGGTCCTGTTGAGCAAATGATATACCAATTCGAAAATGGTTCAAATTTGGAATTGGTTGGAGGGGGTGGAACAGATGCTGGCCAACAAAATGATCAAAATCAATCATTAAAAAATGACTCAAAATATAGAGGAGCTCAAGGTTTACCTGAAGAGTTTATAAAAGATTTGGAAAAACAATTTGGTTTTGATAAATCACCAAGTCAACGCTTCATTATAATGATACAAAACTATTTAACTTTTAATTTTGGAGAAAGTTATTTTAGATCAATTTCTGTTATTGATTTAGTTTTAGAAAAAATGCCCGTTTCTATCACACTTGGTTTATGGTCTACTCTTATTGCTTATCTCATTTCTATACCACTTGGAATAAGAAAAGCAGTTAATGATGGCTCTTCTTTTGATACAATTTCATCAGGAATAATAATAATTTGCTACTCTTTACCAGGATTTTTATTTGCAATAATTCTTTTAGTTTTTTTTGCAGGTGGAAGTTATTATCAAATTTTTCCAATGCGAGGCTTAACATCGGATAATTGGAGCGAGCTAACAAATTTTAGCAAAGTTTTAGATTATTTGTGGCATATCTTTCTTCCAGTTTTAGCTTCAACAATAGGATCTTTTGCTACACTTACTCTTTTAACAAAAAATTCATTTGTTGATGAAATAAAAAAACAATATGTGATAACTGCTAAGGCAAAAGGACTGCCAAAAAATAGAGTGTTGTATGGTCATGTTTTTAGAAACGCCATGCTTATAATAATTGCAGGATTTCCAGGATTATTTATAGGTGTATTTTTTGGAGGTTCACTCATAATTGAAACAATTTTTTCATTGGATGGACTAGGTCGTTTAGGATTTGAAGCTGCCTTGACACGTGACTATCCTGTTATGTTTGGAACACTTTATTTTTTTGGTCTATTAGGACTAATTATTGGTCTAATATCAGATCTAGTTTATGTAGTTGTTGATCCTAGAATTGATTTTGAAAGTAGAAATACATGAGTCCATTAAATAAAAGACGTTGGCAAAATTTTAAACAAAATAAACGTGCTATTTATAGCTTATTAATTTTTTCTATTTTTTTTCTTATATCAGTCTTCGCTGAGTTTATAGCAAACGATAAACCACTAATGATTTATTACAATAAGGAATTTTATTCACCAATAATTAAGAATTATAGTGAGCGTGTTTTTGGGGGAGAATTTGAAACTGAAGCTGAATACAAAACTATTGAAGTAGAATGTCTTATATTGAGTGGAGGTATGCTAGATGAATGCCTAGATTATCCAAAAAAAACAATAAGTAAAACTCAAGAATTGAATTTGAATAATTGGATCCTTTGGCCACTCATAAAATCATCATTTGATACAGTAAATTACGACGTTGATATAGCTCCTAGTCCACCTGACAATAATCACCTACTGGGAACAGACGATCAAACAAGAGATGTAGTTGCTAGAATAATTTATGGGTTTAGGCTTTCAGTTTTTTTTGCATTCTTGGTTACAATCTTTTCAACAATTATTGGAATAGGTGCTGGAGCTATTCAGGGTTTTTTTGGTGGATGGACTGATTTAATTTTTCAAAGATTCATAGAAATATGGACTTCTCTTCCCTACCTATACGTGATTATTATTCTAGCTGCAGTTTTTCCTATGAATTTTTGGTTGCTTACTTTTATAGTTATTCTTTTTAGTTGGACTGCACTAGTTGGTGTTGTAAGAGCAGAGTTTTTAAGAGTTCGAAACTTTGAATATATAATGGCTGCAAGAGCACTTGGAGTTTCTAATTTTAAAATTATAATTCGTCATATCATCCCTAATGCTATGGTAGCAAGTATTACTCTATTGCCATTTTTTATAACTGGCTCAATTGCAACTCTTGCAACACTGGATTTTCTTGGCTTTGGTTTACCAGCCAGCTATCCTTCACTAGGTGAACTAGCCCTTCAAGCAAAAAATCAACTAAATGCACCTTGGCTAGGTATTTCAGCTTTTTTAACTTTTACTGTGATGCTATCACTTCAAGTATTTATTTTTGAAGGAATAAGAGATGCTTTTGATCCTAGAAAAGTTTTTACATGAGAAAAAAAATATTAGAATTCCAAAACCTATCAATTTCTTTTCATGAAAATAAAAAGATAGTAAAAAATTTATCTTTTTCGCTTAATGAAAAAGAGACATTAGCACTTGTTGGAGAAAGTGGTTCAGGTAAATCAATAACGGCTCTAGCTTGTATGAACCTATTACCAAAAAATGCTAAAATAGAGGGTAACATTTTTTTTGAAAATAAAAACTTATTAGACCAAGAAGAAACCGAACTTCAAAAGATCCGTGGTAATAAAGTTTCTTATATTTTTCAAGAGCCTATGACATCTCTTAACCCGTTACAGACAATTCAAAACCAAATTAAAGAAAGCATAATTCTACACCAAAAGTTAAATAAAAAGGAAGCTTCTGAGAAAGTTATTTGGCTTTTGAAAATGGTAGGTCTCTCAAAAATTAATAATAATACACCTAGTTACCCTCACCAATTATCTGGTGGCCAGAGACAACGAGCTATGATTGCTATGGCATTAAGTAATAATCCCAAAATTTTAATTGCAGATGAACCTACTACTTCTCTGGACGTATCAGTAGAAAACAAAATTTTAAATCTATTAGAAGATCTAAAAAGTCGTTTTGGCATGAGCATTTTATTTATTACGCATGATCTCAGCGTTGTAAGAAAAATTGCTGATAACGTGGTAGTTATGCAATCAGGTAAAATTGTTGAAAAGGGAATAACTAAGAATATCCTAAATAATCCCAAAATGGTTTATACCCGTAAACTCATTTCAGAACCTGAAAAGATAATTAAAAAAAAGAAATCAAATAATATTCCTATTATTGAGGTAAAAAATATAAGTGTTAATTATCCAATAAGAACAAGTATTTTTAAAAGGGTTAAAAGAAATTTTAAAGCAGTTAACAATGTAAGCTTCAAAATTGCTGCTGGTGAAACTTTAGGGATTGTAGGAGAAAGCGGGTCTGGTAAAAGTAGCTTAGGATTGGGAATTCTTAGGTTAATAAGTTCTGAAGGTGAAATTTTTTTTGATAATAAATCTATTAGAAACCTAAAAGGTAAAGAATTAACTAAAATCAGAAAAGATATTCAAATAGTATTTCAGGATCCGTATGGATCATTATCTCCAAGAATGTGTGTATCCGAAATTATTGCTGAAGGACTTAATGAACATTATCCATATTTTTCAAAAACAGAAGTAATGAGAAAAGTTAAGAAGAGTCTAGAAAATGTGGAATTACCTACTGACATACTGAGTAGATACCCGCATGAATTTTCAGGTGGACAAAGACAACGAATTGCTATTGCTAGGGCAATTATACTTAGACCAAAGTTCTTGATCTTAGATGAACCTACCTCAGCTTTAGACAGAACTATACAATTACAAATTTTAAAGCTTTTAGCTAAACTCCAGAATAAATATAATATGGCATATCTTTTTATAAGCCATGATTTAAGATTAATGAAATTTTTTACAGATAAACTATTAGTGATGTATCAAGGAACAGTCGTAGAGAAAGGTTTGACTTCAAATATCTTTAAAAAACCAGAGAGTGCATATTCTAAATTATTATTTGAAGCGGCATTTAATAAGTAATACTTGAAAATTAAATTATACCACAACCTCCTCCTCCAGGAGTTTTGATTTGTAAAATATCATCTCTGTCTAAGGTAATTTTATCACATGGTTTAAGAATTATTTTTTTTCCATTACTTTTATAAACAGTTGATTTTCCAACTTTTCCAGCTCCACCACCATTAAGACCAGGTGGTGGAACTTGACGATGGCCTGAAATAATTGCCAAACTCATTCTTTGAAGAAATCTAATATTTCTAATTACACCATTTCCCCCTTTTGCAATCCCACTTCCTCCGGAATTTTTTCTTATTGAAAAGTTTTCTAAGACTACAGGGAATCTTGATTCAAGTATTTCTGGGTCAGTTAATCTACTATTTGTCATATTACTATGCACTCCAGATGTCCCCTCATAAAGTTCTCCATTCTTTAGAATACCTGCCCCTGTTCCCCCACATATAGTTTCATAATATTGGTATTTTTTATTTCCCCAAGTAACATTATTCATAGTGGATTGAGACGCAGCTTGTACACCAAAAGCAAGTAATAAAGCCGATGTCACTGCTTGACTTGTTTCTACATTTCCAGCGATTACTGCAGCAGGGTATTCTGGTGAAAGAATAGTACCTTTTGGTAGCACTAACTTAACATTTTCCATTAACCCCGCATTCATTGGTATTTTTCCACCAACTAAAATTCTAATGGCATATAACACAGCAGCTCGGGTTACTGGTTGCGGAGCATTAAAATTTGTTTCAGTTTGGGATGTTGTCCCTGAAAAATCAACTACAATTTTTTCTGGGTTTTTGGTAGTACTAACAGAAACACATATTTTTCTCTTTTTATTATCAATGTCGTCATCCATATAATAAATGTAAG
>CACMNE010000040.1:0-7623 GCA_902614945.1 uncultured Alphaproteobacteria bacterium | reverse complement strand
TATACAAAACTTTTCAGATAATAAATTTCATGTAGAATATTTAAGATGTCCTATAGAATTTCTTTTTATATAATAATCTTCACCATTTCATTATTTGGATTAGCTAAAGCAGAATTAGTTGAAAAAGCTGATGATATAGTCTCAAGAGAAGGATTATGCTATAAGAGCTTTACTGATCATCCGTTTACAGGTGAACTTAAAGATTTTTCAAAAGCAAGAGTTCATATGTATTTCCGAAACGGAAAAAAACATGGACCTTTCTTACAATATTATCCTAATGGACAATTAAAAGAAAAGGGCAAATATAATGAGGCTAAAAAAGTAGGACAATGGAACTACTATAATCAAAATGGAAGAATATCATCTTTAAGAAGTTACAAAAATGGAAAACTAGACGGTGTATCTTCAAATTTCAGTTCTGATACTGGAATTCTAATATCAAAAATAATATATCAAAACGGAAAAATAAAAGATGGCACCTATGAATATTTTGATAAGGACGGAAATTTATCAAGTGTGACTAATTTTAAAGGTGGCGTTAAATTTGGTTCTGAACAAGTAATAAATTATTGGGATAATGGGCGAATTAAGAGTGATATAACATATAATTATGATGGTACTTACTTGGGCAAGACGATTAATGGTGAGTTTAGTTACTACAGGAGGAATGGTAATACATTATTAAATGGGAAAGTATTAGCTGGCAAACCTTTTGGCGTATGGACTGAGTATGGGCTATCAAAAAATACGAAAACTATTACATCTATAAAATATCCTGAAAATTTGCTTTTAATTGGTAATAGAACCTATAATTTCAATTTTAATAAATCTGATGAAGCAAAATGTTTTAAGCTTGAAAATGTTGATTTTTATGAGAAAAATAATTTTCCATTTACTGCAAAAATCTGCTGGGTAAGCGAATGCCTATATACTGATTGGTATTCTGGTGGTATGTATAGTCATCTTTTTAGGGGAGAATGTGGTTCAAAAATATTACCTTCAAAATCTAAAGGTACATCTCCACTCAATTGTACTGAAAGCTATCATGATTAGAAACAATTAGAATAAATCAGTTTTACCTTCATATACAGAATAGTACTTTAAAGCTATGTATTTTTTAAAACTCATATTATTTTTAAATTAGATATCTGTTTTCCTACTTTACTAGCCTGAAATTTTTTTGACTTAATGTAGATCAGTGTTTCTACACACCCTTCACAAATAAAAGCATCTAATCCTGCATGTAGAATTTGATTTTCTTTCTTTAAAGTTTCATGATCTTTTAAACAAAAACCACAATATAGTTTTTTTTTATTTATTGACGACATAAAAATATTCCTTACTGCTCATATTATAACTTTATAATATAACATATTTATAACAGTAAAAACAAAAAAATGGTATTGGAATTACCAATAAAGTTATAATTTTTATAGATCTTTTTTATGATTTTTTATATGCATAATCAAAAGTAAAATTTCAACTTTAATATACTTAGATGTTTTGGACTTTAAATTACTAAAATGTTCATAAAGATTAGGAAAATGTAATTTTTGGTTGGGTGAAATTATTGTATTTATCATAAGAAAAATGCGTAAACTAATACAAATCTCATTTATTTTAATTCTTTTTATAATTTGTAGTGGAAATCTGATTTTAGGAGCAAGTTTCGATTGTAATAATGCTACTACCATTAGAGAACAAACTATATGCAATGATCCTAAACTTTCAAAACTAGATCGCCAAATAAGTGCAATCTTTCAAAGACTTAATAAAAAGGGTGAATACTATAAAGAAATTAATAATAGGCATAAGCTATGGATTTCTAAAACACGTGATTTTGAAGATCATGATTTTGAAAGACAGAGAGATTTCCTTAAATTTAGTGCGTCATTTTCTATTTGCTTGGAAGATAAAATAGCATTTAAAGAATGTTATGATAAAATTTCAAAAATTGATTTACAGGAGTGTATGGGAGATCAAAGTAATTATGAAATGACTAAATGTATGATTTCTTTTAATGAAACTCTAGATCTTTTAGAACAGGTTGAAAGTCAGAAATTAGTGGAATACCTCAAAGTTGAAGACCTTGAATCTGTACCTTTTTTTACAAAAGCGAGAGATAGTTGGTTAGACTATAGGTCAGCAGAATGTTTGTTATATTATAATTTCTATAGAAATGGTAGTATTAGGTCTATAATGTACTCAAGCTGTGTAGATAAAAAAACTTTTGATAGATTAGTATGGATATTTGATGGTGCTTTACTAAATTAACAGTTTTAATGATTTATACTCATTAAAATTTGTTACATAAATATTTCTTTATTTGATGAATTAATAATTAAATCGAGTAATTATCTCAATTATAAAGGAGGTAAAAATTATAGAAAAAGGTTATTATTATAAAGCCTATCGTGGTAAGTTTAGGAAAAAATATTTTACATATGACGCTAAAAAATTAGTTAAAAATTATTGGCGTTTTCACTTTCGATATCTAGAAGACTATCATAAAGGTAGAGAGGTAGGCCCAATAGATGAGAATGGGTTGTGTCAGTGTATTACTTTAGGCCTTTTTAATCGGACAGAAATAAGGTTTTTTCTTTTTGTTTCAACTTTTTTTAATCTACTTATTGAGAGACATTTTAGGGATTCATATTCTGAGTTTAGGGAATATTATAACTTTCCTGAAATATGGTCTCATGGGGGATGGGGTGGGGTTGGTCCTGATTGGTTTTTAAATTATGACCAATTTGACTATAAGATTTATAAAAAACATAAATGGAACTATAATCATGAGTATTATGGGTTCATTATAAAAGATATATTTGATATTCTTCTAAATGAAATTTTACAATTTTTTTCATCTAAAAATTTACAAAGTGATAAATTAATCAATCATATAAAACTTAAATTTGAGCAATGGTATGAGCCAGAAGATAGGAAAATGTTAAGTAACATTATAAATTAGTTTTTAAACAAAGAAGATATTTATTAGTATTACAAACTTTTGGTTGAATGAACATTTCAACTTCAGCCATTTTTAGGAAAACCACATTCTATCTCTTTCTTGCCATTGCGAATGCTCAACATCACCCAAAAGGATTTCTTCAACAGATGGTCCAGGTTTAAAAATTATATCTTCTGTTTCTGGATTAGCTACCTCTATAAGCATTTCTTCTTTAATAGGAATGTCCTTTTCAAACCTATCATGAAAAGCTCTTCTCATGGCTTCTTCTAACTCTCCACCATAAGCATAATGCATTATAAAACTATCATGTACTGGCAATGCTGGTGCATTCATTTTAGTAAAATGAAGCATCACATTCTCTGCAATACAACTATCTTCGAACTGAAGTTTGTTTCCTAATCCAGTAAAAAATAAGTGTGCTATTGGCTTGTGTGCATTTAGAAACTTTGCTTTTAATTCTGGCCAAGACATTTCAATAGGATCTAAATTTAAATCAGAAGGACAGTTTTGCAAAGGTGTTGAAGCCTGTATCATGGCATTAAAGGCCTCTTTAACAATATCTCGATGTTGTCCATCTAAGACTCTGTTGTAGGCATCTTCTCTACCGATTTCTAAATGGTGAGTAAAATAAATCATATGTGGATAAAGTTGGGAGAAGTCATACTCTTTAGTTTTTTTCCCACCAATTGTAATGTGCTTTCGGTACTCACTAGGGACATTTTGCCACCAACCTCTATAATATCTGCCTCCTTCCTTGAAAGATCCATTAGAAAAGATACGCACTAATGTCCTACTCGAAAGATCAATTGGTTGCTTATCACTATGTGTTTGAAGTTTAGAAACAAGATTAGGTATTTCTTTATCTTTTATTCTCAGGTCAGAAAAATGTCTTGAAAAACATTTATTTATTTTTCTTAAGTTTTCTCTATAAATGACTGTTTTATATGTATCTTCATAGTTAATTAATTGCTTTCTTCCATCTACAATATTTCTAAGAAGAACTATTTCATTGTCTAAGTTTGGTTTGAGTGAAATGGCAGGATGACCTTTTAAATGTAACAATCTATCTTGCAATTCATCACGAGCCGTATAACACGTAAGTGAACCCTCCATGCGAACTTTATCGTAATAACCCTCTTGAGTGATCTCAATCAATCTCATTGATAGCATGGTTTCAAATACAGACTTTACCTGTCTGTAAGTCAGATTTGGATCACGATATCTTGGGTTTTCAGAATAAAAACCACTCCTTAAATTAATCAAACAACTTCTTAGTGGAATACACTTTGATGCTTTCCACAAGTCAGAAAGAATATACCTTACTGCATATTCAAACCTATGCTGTTCTTCCGATGTCCTTAATCTCTTACGGTGTTCATGACTAAGAATATCTTTAGTAGTTTCATTTACAAACTCATCAAACATAGTTTAACTAACCATCATAATTGCACTGATAGTGATACACTTAGGTGTACAATATTATGTTATTTAAGAATAGTATAAGATTACTCTCCATGAACACTTCCCTATACTAGTAACAGTTAATTTACATTTAATAATCTTTCTAATTATTAATGTTTAACATTAAATACTTAAGCTTTGCTGCATCTACAGATATTCAGAAAAGTTGGTAAACCATAATGGTTGTGTTGACAGTTTTCTAATCACAGAGGTTAGGTTATACTAGTACATATGAATGACTTTTATAAAAAATATATGAAAGTGGTATTGTAAGTAAGATTGATTTTCCTTCTTATGAGAGTTTTGTTGCCCATGAAATGGAAGCTGAAAGAACATCCAACCTTTACTCCTGAAGAAGAAAAAGCAGTTCATAGAGTTAATGATATTGCTCCTGAAACCTTTACTGCTATTGCTGCTTGGGCAATGGTCACCCACAATTTATGCTCAATTGAAAGAAAATTATGCTTTGATCATCCAAGAGATATTGTTATTAAGTTGAAAGGAAGAAGAAGGATCAATGGTTATACAGCACTTACTCTTATTAAAGCTTATGATAAAGCCTTTGAATTAGGTTTTAAAATCCAATATTAATTTTTTTACCGTTATCACTTTTTTTGATTGTTTTGAAACCTAAGCAATTTTTTGTTTTTTTACTAATGAATTTGAAAGAATGAGTTAAAAAAGTATTCATCCTATATATATCATTTCTTTTATATGTCCCATAAGATTTAGAGTTTCCTGTAAAGTCTACCCAGAAAATTTCTACATCTACTCCTAAGTTATTTTCAAAAAGAACTTTTACTTTATTATCTGAATTTAGTGGATTATCTATGTTTAAACATTTTTCACTTAACTTATCAGCTTTTTTAATTATATCTAATAATTCATCTTTTTCTTCATATTTTGAGAATTTTATTCCCGGACTAATTACATTTAGATATTTTTTTAAAGCGTTGTTTGTTCCTTTACCATACAAACCATCAACAACTGATTTATAATGACCTTTAAGAGATAGATATTCCTGAACTTTCATTCTGTTGACAAGTTCTAACTCTTTAAATTGAAGTTCCCATTTAGAATAAGAGTTATTACTTGATGTTTTTTTTGTGCTTAAAAGATTATTAATCTTTGAAAACGAAATTTTTCCATAATAGAGAGTTTGGCTGTCATCCCATATAGTTAAAAATAAACCATTATCTATATATCCTGTGATTTTTGCCCAATCAGAACAAGAATTTCTATTAGATGAAGTTTGTAAATATCCGTTGCTACTTAATGTTCCAGAAAAACCTCTGTTAACAGAATTTAAACAGCATTTATTATTATACTCATCTTTATCTTTACTTGAAATTCTCCCAATTACTTTACTTCCATTTACCTTAAAACTAATTTGTGATTTCATAGAGGCAGGACAGAAATTATGATTTATTCTTACTTCTGCAGTTGCTACATACTTACCATCACTATTATTTTGACCATAAATTGGAGAAAATATTAGAAATATAAAAAAAAATAAGAAAATATTTTTGATCATCTACAAACCCAAAAAATTATGTACAAAAAAGAAATACTTTATTTTACTACACGCAATTCAATTTTTTATTTTGTTAAATACAATTGATTATTTTTCACCAAACCAATTACCATTATTATTTGTAGAACCCCAAGTTCCAGAAAAACTTGAATATTTTTCATCAAAATTAATAGCAAGCCATCCCTGTCTAGTTTCTTCTTTCCAGTATATTAACAAATCTTTACCAGACAATTTTCCATCATAAAAAATACCATTCCAATTTTTTCCACCATATTTGTATTCATATTGACCTTTTATCACACCTTCATCAGTTATTTCCAGATTTGTTGTAACAGGATAGGTATTTTTATATTTATCTTCTATTTCACCAAGATAAGTTCCATTAATTTTTTCATCAGCAAAAACATTTGTTGATAGTAAGAATACAAATAATGTTATAAATTTAAACATAGTTTAACTAGCTTAATTTATGCAGAGTTTCATTTTTAGGCTGCTTTCTCTTTGAGATTTTTTTGGATTTCTGAAGCTTCTGCATGCACCTCAAAATCTCTAACTACAAAGTCTGACCAATCGGGGTTTTCAATAATAGATTTAAAAATTTCTCCTTTTTTATATGCTTCCATATCATCTTTACTATTAAACATATAGCAACCACCATAAGTTTTTGTTTCATGATTAAATAAAAAGTTTTTAACAATTAATCCATCAACCTCTGCAAAAACTGGAGCTAATTCAGTTGTCCCCTGGTCATATTCTTCTGCTGTCCAATTGGCAGTAAAATTTATTATTAAAATGTGCATTTTTGTTCTCCTAATGGTTCAAATAAATTTAAATTTTAAATAAATTAGAATTAATAATTAGAATTAATAATTAATCGCTACATATTTCAAAATCATTTTCAAATAATTTCTAATCTAAATATAAAAAGAATATCCTATTGCCTAAAAATTATCCAAATTATCAAAAATTGATTTGATAATAATAACTATTTTTATGTTGCTTAGTACAAAGAAAAGTAGGTTAAACAGTCATGTTTCTGGTGGTAGTTTTCTAATAATAGAGGTTAGGTTATTATAATAATCTAGAAAATGCTCAGAGAAATCGTGACTTTCAGTGCATAATGGATGGTGGTGTACCTAGTTTTGGTAAATGTTTATAAAATGCCGATCAAGTTAACTACTAACCTTCCAACTCAATAACGTAACAATCACCACCTATCTGATCCTTATCTTTTAAATCACTGTAGTCTGTGATGTATTCAAATCTTAGAATGTAAGGATAGGAGTATCTTATTCATTTTTACAAAAAGTACTATATATGATTGTATAATCTGCTGCTGTTGATGCATAGAAAGAGCCTTTTTCCTCATTTTTTTGTTTCCACTCTTTATCAGATAATTTTGTAAATAAAATAATAGCTTTATACAGATCCATACAGTCTTTTTCTTTCCATTTTTTTCTGATTCCTTTGCATTAGCTGATTGTGAACTTAAAAATAAAGCCATTATTACTATACATATTCTAATCATCTCTATCCTTTCTATTAGATGCAAAATATCCAAATGCTATTAAAATTATTGCACCTATAAGTACAAGAATGCCTTTAATCATCTTATTGCCCTATAAACGTTTTTATGTCCTATATGAAGCTTCCTACAGAT
>CACMNE010000039.1:0-8697 GCA_902614945.1 uncultured Alphaproteobacteria bacterium | reverse complement strand
CTAAAAAGATGTATTTCTGTATTTTTGGATGTCATTTTTGAGTAAATAGTTTTTTAAATTTTTTAAATACAATTATGAATTTAACGTTTAGGATTATGATAAATATTAAGTCTGGACACTAGTTGATGAAAATTATTAATCAAGAACAAAAAGAATTTTGGAACGAAAAAAAAGGAGATATTTGGGTTTCCTTAGAACACCACATTGATAATATGTTAGGTCCTTTAGGTGATCAAGCTATTAAAATACTTAAACCTAAAGTAGGAGAAAAAATTCTAGATATTGGGTGTGGTACAGGGTCTACTAGTCAAAAATTATCAAAGTTGGTTGGGGAAAGTGGTTTAGTCACAGGAATTGATATTTCAAAACCTATACTTAATTTTGCAGAAAAGAAGAAAGAAAGCAAAAAGATAAAAAATATAAACTTTATACAAGCAGATGCACAAAATCATCAATTTTCTAATTCAAATTATAATGCAATTTTTAGTAGATTTGGAGTTATGTTTTTTGAAGATCCTATTGCCGCTTTTAAAAATATAAAGAAAAGCTTGGCGGGAAATGGTCGGCTTACATTTGTTTGTTGGTCAAATAGAGAGGAAAATGACTGGATAAATCTTTCTTCTAATGTTGCAAGCCAATTCTTGGAATTACCCCCTAAAGCTAATCCTAAGGACCCAGGTCCATTTGCATTTGAAGATTATTTTTATATAAAAGAAATTTTAATTAAAGCTGGTTGGAGTAATATAAAAATTAAAGCATATAAGAAAAAAATTATTATTGGAGATACGCTTGATAGTGCAGCAGATTTCTTAAGTAGGATGGGCCCAATGTCTGTTCCTTTTGAAAATGCTAATGAGCAAACAAAAGAAAAAGTAGTATCTGCATTAAAGGAATGTTATTCAAAATATTTTACTCCAAAAGGAGTAGAATTTCATTTTTCTAGTTGGATTGTATCTGCTTTAAATCCTTAGAATTAGTTTCTAATTTCAGAAGCTGCCTTCTCAATTGCAAATTCTGTTTGAGAAAAATCATCTTCAGTCAGAGAAAGTGATATATACATTTTTCCTATGGGTTTAAAAACACCATTTTCTTTAAGTAACTGATTAAATTTAGAATAATTTTTTAGATTATTTTTTTGAACATCCCTATAATTTAAAACTTCTTTATTTGTGAAAATGATCTCAAAAAGAGTTTGGTCACCCACTACTTTAAAATCAACATTATTATCTTTGAGTTTTTTTGAAGCAAAATCCATTATTCTTTGACCGTTTTGACGTAATTTCTGATAACTACCAGGTCGTTTCAATATTTCTAAAGTTTTTAGTCCTGCCACAGAAGCAATTGGATTTCCTGATAAAGTACCTATCTGCATTAAGAAACCGTCACTTCCAACTTTTTCTTTATCAAAATGATCCATAATTTCTTTTTTGCCAGCTATCGCTGCTAAAGGAAAACCTCCTCCGATTATTTTTCCTAAAGTGCAAATATCGGGGGTAACGCCGTAGTATTCTTGTGCACCTCCATAAGAAAATCGATAACCTGTAACCACTTCGTCAAATATGAGTAATATATTATATTTCGTACATAATTTTCTTAGGGTAGGAAGAAAGTTTTTAATTGGAGGAATTAGTCTTTGTAAAGGTTCTACAATTATTCCAGCAATCTCGGAGCTTTCTTCTTCTAATATATTTTCAATAAATGCTATGTCATTAAAGGGTGCAACTAAAACTTCTGATTTTACACTTTCTGGAATACCAGCACTGTCAGGTACTGCTTGTGGAAAATTACTTAGCTGTGCTGGAGCTAAGCTCATTTGTGCTTCTGAACACATACCGTGATAACCACCTTCAAATTTAAGAATTTTACTTCTACCTGTATATGCACGTGCTAATCTCATAGCATACATATCTGCTTCACCACCAGTGGACACATAACGAATTTGTTCTGCACATTTAACGCTGTTACAAATCTCTTCAGCTAATTCAACACCAAATGTATTGTTTGCAAAAAAAGTGGTCCCTTTCGAAATTTGTGACAAAACTGCTTCTTCAACTTCAGGATTACTATGACCAATTAACATAGGTCCAGATCCAATTAAATAATCCACATATTCATTTCCATCCTCATCCCAAACTCTAGATCCTTTACCTTCTCGAATAAATATAGATGGATCAAAATTCCCAAATCCTCCTGCTGGTAGAACTTCTTTTGCTCTCTCAATCCATTCAGATTGATTGGTTAGTTTTTCCATCCTCTTGCCTTTCTAAAAACATTATCTTGTTTAAATTACACTCGAAATTGTCTATTGTCATTTAAAAGATATTATTAATTGATATTATTATTAGTACAAAGGTTTTAAATAGAAAATGAAAGAAAAAGAATTAATAAAAGAAATAAGGGAAAAATTTTGTCATGTAGAGGAATGCCCTTACTCAGGAAAAAGAATTTTTTTTGAAAATGCTGGGGGGTCTCTGACTCTTAAATCTGTTGTTGATCGTTCTTCTTTAATGGCTTCAATACCTGACAACCAAGGAAGAGATAACCTAGCATCTACTTCAATAATGGATATTATTAGCAAATCAAAATTAAAAACCCTAGATTTTTTTAATACAAAAAGTGGATCAATTTTAATTGGAGAAAGTGGTACAGAACTTCTATTTAGACTCATAAGAACTGCAATTTTATCAAGTGGTAAAGGTTCTATAGTTGGAAGTACTCTTGAGCATCCAGCGTCAAGATCAGCAACAGCTAAGTGGTCTAAAATAGCTTCTAAAGAATTAATTATGGTTCCACATTGTAATGATACTGGCACAGTCGATATTGATAAATATCTTGATCATATCAATTCTAATGTAGCTGTTGCTACTATTGTTCATACATCGCCAGTTACTGGAATTGGAGTTGACATAAAAAATCTAACTAATGGAATAAAAGATAAAAATCCAGATTGTTTAGTAATTGTTGATGGTATTCAACATGCAGCCCATGGAGATATTAACATTTCAGATTATAAAATAGATGGTTATGTAATATCACCATATAAAGTTTTTTCTCGACACGGTTATGGACTTGCATGGATGTCTGATAGATTAAGAAATTTACCTCACGAAAATTTGATGAAAGGACCTGAAGAAAACTGGGATTTAGGCACAAGAGATGTGGGTTCATATGCAACATTTTCTGATGTTATAGATTATTTTGAATGGTTAGGATCAAAATTTTCTAAAATTGAAAATACAAGACATGAAAAATTTTTAAATGCTTCAAGATTTATTCATAAACAAGAAAATCACCTTGTAGATATAATGCTGTTCGGAAAAGATAACATAAAAGGTCTTTCTAGTTACCCAAATATAAAAATTATCGGAGGTGTTGAAAACAAGCTTAGAGAAGGTTTAGTTTCTTTTTCTTTACATGATTTACCTTCTGAAATTATTGTTAAAGAACTAAACAATAAAGGGGTTAGAACCCATATTAGAAAATCAGATCATTATTCTGGTAATATTTTAGATCCACTTGGTTTAAAAAATTGTGTAAGAGTTTCAATGTGCCATTATAATACTGAGGAAGAAGTACTTCAATTTTTAACTGGTATAAATGAAATTATTCATCAATGAATTTAAACACCCCATAAGCCTTCGGAAATTGGAAAAGCTAAAAAGTTATCATATCTTATAGGATTTGGTCTATCTTTTTTTAATAATAATGG
The DNA here is from genome assembly GCA_902614945.1 of uncultured Alphaproteobacteria bacterium. Lineage (GTDB taxonomy): Bacteria > Pseudomonadota > Alphaproteobacteria > Rhodobacterales > Rhodobacteraceae > CACIIZ01. The sequence continues at coordinate 4,988 of CACMNE010000039.1, read as the reverse complement.
ACCGTCAAGGTCTACAATATCACATTCACCTGACAAAAGTAATGCTGGAGCCATCGCAAGTGAAGTACCAACCATACATCCAAGCATTATTTTAAATCCGTTTTTTTTTGCAGCCTGTAGAAGATTAATTGCCTCAGTTAATCCACCTGTCTTATCTAATTTTATATTTATATAATCATAAAGACCTATTAATTTCTCAAGACTTTTTACATCATGACAACTTTCATCAGCACAAATTGGTATTTTTCTGTCTAGGTTTTTTAGTAGATGATCTTTATTTGAGGGGAAAGGCTGTTCAATAAGTTCAACACCAATACTTTTAAAAATAGGTACTAAATAATTAAAACGTTCAATGTTCCATCCTTCATTTGCATCTACAATAATTCTTGAATTTGGAGATCCTTCTCGAACTGCTTTAATACATTTTTCATCATCTTGGCCACCAAGTTTAATTTTCAAAATAGGATAATCACTCTTAGATTTAGCATCCTGCATCATTTTTGCTGGATTTGATAATGAAATTGTATATGCCGTAATAGTAGGTTTAGGTTCATTTAAATTAAGCAGTTGCCATACAGGTTTACCTTCTTTTTTTGCTTCTAAATCCCAAAGTGCACAGTCTAAGGCATTTCTAGCAGCACCCGGTTTTAAAACTTTCTGCAAAATTTGATTATTTACTGGTAAAGAAATGGATAATATTTCATTTGAAACGCTTTTTATAGTCTCGCCATACCTCTTATAAGGTACACATTCACCCAATCCAATAAATTCACCATCTCTTATAGAAACAGTCAAAACTTCTGCTGAATCCCTAGACCCCCTAGAAATTGTAAATTTCTGTTTTAATTTAAATGAATTTCGTTCCAGATTTAAAAGCAAAATAATCCTAGCTTATTCTTGGATAAGTCTATCCACAATTTTTTTTGTACCATCAATAAATGGATCAACAGTTGGTAGTTTAAAAGCTTTTTCAATATCATTCTTTAAATTTTCACTTTCAAGACGATCCATATTTTTTGTATTAATACAAATTCCTGAAATTTTACAATTAGGATTACTAATTTTTGCCAGAGGTAAAACTAATTGATAAAGAGCTTCTAAAGTTGGAACATCATAATGTGGTAATCCTCTCATATGAGTTCTAGTTGGTTCATGGCACAAAATTATATGGTCAGGCTGTCCCCCATGAATTAAAGCCATTGTTACACCAGAATAAGAAACATGAAAAAGAGAGCCTTGTCCTTCAATTATATCCCAATGATCATCATCATTGTTTGGTGATAAAGTTTCTACTGCACCTGCCATAAAATCAGCAACGATTGCATCCAAAGGAATACCTTCACCCGATATTAATATACCAGTTTGACCAGTAGCTCTAAAGCTGACTTTCATCCCTCTTGAGCGCATTTCTTTTTCTATAGCTAAAGAAGAATACATCTTACCAACAGAACAGTCTGTACCTATGGTTAAACATCTCTTTCCAGTTCTTTTTTTACCATTTCCAATAGGGAATTGTTCTTTTGGGACTCTGACGTCAATTAAGTTACAGTCATTAAGTTTAGATAAATTCACAAGGTCTTTTTCATCTGATAATAGATTATGCAAACCAGATGCAATGTCTAGTTTGAGATCTAAAGCACCGCACAACGTTTCTTTCCAACTATCAGAGAATTTTCCACCCCTATTTGCTACTCCAATAACAAGAGTTTTTGCACCTATTTCTCTTGCTTCTTCTAATGTATAATCTTTTAAATTCAAATCAGCTTTACAATTTGGTAATTTAATTTGACCAATACTTATATCTGGTCGCCAATCTCGGATACCTTGTGCTACTTTAGCTGCCAGTTGATCAGGTGCATCACCCAAAAATAAAAGATAAGGAGCTTTGATCATTATTTATTTAATACTAATTTTTCAGTTACCTTAACACAAACGTATGTAATCATTTTATATCAACCATGGAGAGTCAAATCATATTTATCACTATTTAAAATATTTTGATTTTGAAATCTATGGAGTGTAAATGAATTAATTGGTAATCTGGGTTTTTTATTTAATATAAGATCGGATATTATACCACTTATAGCTGGAGCTATACCAAAACCATGTCCTGAAAATCCAGATGCTACAATCAAGCCTTCACATTCGCTTACATAATCAATTACTGGAAGAGCATCAGGAGTAAGATCAATTAATCCCCCCCAAAATGATTTTATTGAACAATTTTTAAGTTCCGGAATAACTTCTATTGATTGATATATTGTACTTTGAATTTTTTCTAAAGTGGTTTCGGCATAAGGCATATCATTCTTTAATTTAAGGTTTCCATTCCAGTCTTGGAATCCACTGCTTATTCTAAAATAACCGTTATTTTCTTGGCGCATAGCTAGGCTAGCATTTGCTACTCCTATTACTGGTTTTAACAATTTGGCAGTTTTTTCAGTTTGAATTACAGTAACTATTGGTATTTCAAGTGGAATTTTCTTTCCAATAGTTCTTAAAATTTTATTACAAAAAATACCATTAGCTAGAATACAAAACTTACAAGAAATTACTCTTTTTGTAGTTTTGATAGAATTAATTTTATTATTAATACAAGAAATTTCTAAAACTTCTTCATTGTCTGAAAAAATAACGCCGTTTCTTTTTCCAGCATCAACATATGAGCTTAACGTCTCTTTAGAGTCTGCATGACCATCTGTAGGACAGTAAGAAGCAGAAATAATTTTTGATGAAAGAGATGGGCATACATCTCTTATTTCTTTTGAACTACTTAGATATTCAATCTCTAGCCCTTTACTCTTTTGTTCTTTTACAAGGTTTTTAATTCTTTTATCTTCATCTTCATTTCTTGCTAATCTTAAATTACCTTCTTGTTTATAAAGAGTTCTACCATCTAACTTATCACTAAGAGTAAACCACTCTTTTACAGAATATTTTGCTAAAGGAATTTCGGATTCATGACGACCTGATTGCCTTACTCCCGCCAGAGTCCATCCTGATCCCATTGCACCTGGTTTATGTTTTTCTATTACTTCAACTTTCAGACCCAACTTAGAAAGTTCAAAGGCAGTTGAGCAGCCTATTATCCCAGCACCGACAATTACTACATCGATTGTATCCACCAAACTACCTATCAAAATGAATTTTGATAACTATAACATTTTTTTAGAAGAAATAGTATAATTTAAAAAACAGTATCGAAAGCTTTTTGAAGTTTATCTAAAGTTCTATCAACATTATAAAGTTTATCCAATCCAAATAAACCAATCCTGAAAGTTCTGAAATTTTTTGGTTCATCACACATAAGTGGTACACCAGCAGCAATCTGCATTCCTAATTCTTTAAATTTTATCCCGTTTTGGATGTTTTCATCACTAGTATAGCTTACTACAACTCCAGGTGCTCTAAATCCATCAGCTGCAACTGATTTAATATTTTTAGATTTTATAAGCTCTCTTACTCTATTTCCAAGTTCCCATTGATTTTTGTATAATTTATCAAAACCATATTCTTTTGTTTCAAGCATAGTATCTCTAAAATGTGTCAAAGAATCTGTAGGCATCGTAGTGTGATATGCATGCCCTCCATTTTCATATGTCTTCATTATAGATAGCCACTTTTTCAAATCTATAGCAAAACTGTTGGAATTAGAGTTTTCTACTACTTCCATTGCTCGTTGACTTAACATCACAACACCAGCTGAAGGTGTAGATGACCAACCTTTTTGGGGTGCGGAAATCAAAATATCAACACCAGTTGCTTTCATATCCACCCAAGCACATCCAGATGCAATACAATCTAATACAAAAATAGCACCAACTTCATGAGCAGCTTTGGATATAGACTCCAAATACGCTTTAGGCATAAGCACACCTGCAGAGGTTTCTACATGTGGGGCAAAGACCACATCGGGTTTAGTTTCTTTTATTTTTGTAATTATTTCATCAATAGGAGCAGGTGCAAAAGGAGAAGTTTCTTCGTTTCCTATTTGTCGAGCTTTCATAATGGTTGTTTTTTTTGTGAAGTTACCACTTTCAAAAATTTGACTCCATCTGTATGAAAAGTAACCATTTCTTATGACTAAAGCATGTTTATTTACTGCTACTTGTCTTGCAACAGCTTCCATTCCATAAGTCCCGCCACCAGGCACTAAAGCAACCCCATCAGTATTATAAACTTCTTTCAATATAGACGATAGATCATTCATTACACCTTGGAATTTTTTTGACATATGATTGAGAGAACGATCTGTGAAAACAACTGAATATTCTAATAATCCATCTGGATCTACTGTATCTAATAGCGCTGACATTATATCCCCATTAAAAAATTAAATTTAGAATCATAAGATAGGTAACTATATGTAAATTATCAATATAAATGACCTTATTTTTTTACTCTATTTGTCAATTTTAAAAAAATTGCTAAAATTCTATTCTTTAGAATTAATCCACCAATCTTGAAATCTAAAATACTCTATTGCTATGGGAACAAACCATGGATGTCCATTATAAAAAGGAATTTTTTTAAAAGGAATATTATAAAAAACGCTTCTTTGTTCAAAATTTAAAATTATTTCTGCCGCTTTTTTTCCAAACCATCTTGACCAAACAGTGCCAGAACCACAATATCCTGCAGCATAAATAATACCATTATACATTACCAATTTAGGTATTTGATCAAATGGAAAAGTAACGTAACCATACCAGTGATTTGATATTTCAACTTCTTTTAATTCTGGAAATATTTCTAACAAGCCATTCATAAGTTTTTTAGTTTTATCCTTGTTGTTATATCGTATTCTTCTTCCCCCAATTAGAATTCTTTTTCCATCTGGAGAAGGTCTAAAATAATGAAATAAGTTTAAAGCCTCCCCAAAAGTACTTAATTTGGGCATTAGGCTATTTACTCTATTATTCCCTATTTCAGATGTAGAAATCATCTCTGAAATTACTGGTATTAGTTTTTTTCTTAACCAAGGTAAA
>CACMNE010000038.1:0-8931 GCA_902614945.1 uncultured Alphaproteobacteria bacterium | reverse complement strand
AAATTGAAGGGAGTGTTATTTATGAACAAAATTTTAAAGAAAATAGTATCATCTATTGGAGGCTTAATACTTTTATTTACTGGTTTTTCAACAGCTTTTGCGGGAATGCCAGCTCCTTTAGATGATCCTGGTAAAGTAAAAATTGCATTAGTGCGTTTTTTAAGCACTGGTGATTTTTTTCAAGCTTATCTGGGCGGTGTTGAGTCCCAAGCTCAAGCAATTGGTGTTGATCTAAGAGTTTTTGACAGTAGGCAGGATGCTGCACTGCAGGCAGATATGGTTGATCAAGCAATTGCTCTAGGTGTTGATGGAATTATTATTCAACATGGACTAACAGAATCAATGAAGGATGCAGCCCAAAGAGCTGTAGATGCTGGAATTAAAGTTGTGGCATTTGATGTTAATGTAGAAAATCCCGCAATTCCACAAGTTGAACAATCTGATTATATGCTAGGTAAACTAGCGCTAGAGCAGGCTATTAAAGATAATGGAACTTCATTTAAAGCAGGTTATGTTTATGTGCCTGGCATTGCCCCATTAGATAGAAGGGATAAAGCTTGGCAAGAAGTTAAAGCGGCTAATCCAGGAATAGAAGAAGTTGCTGTTTTTGGAACATTAGATAATCCCATAGCCAATTCTAATGCAAATCAAGCAAGGTCAGTTTTACAAGCTAATTCAGATATTACAGTAATGTTTGCACCTTACGATGAATTTGCTAAAGGTGTGAAACTTGCAGTAGATGAAGCAGGACTGACTGATCAAATTGATATTTATTCAGCGGATGTTTCAACAGCTGATATTTCTCTTATGAGAGAGAGTGGATCAGCTTGGGCAGCAACAGTTGCAACAAATCCTGCGGTTGTAGGAGAGGTCTGTGTAAGATCTTTAGCAATCATGTTAACAGGTGGTGATCCTGGAAGTAGTGTAATTGTACCTCCTACATTAATAACTCAATCTTTCTTAAATGAGCAGGACATAAAGAATATGGAAGATCTGGGTAATAAGATGCCACAATTTCAGCATGCAGATGTTGCGATGACAGATTGGATGCCATTACCTAAGCGATAAAATATCATGGGTGGAGATAATTTCTCCACCCAAATATTTCTTGTTTAATTTATTCATTTTTATGGTGTCAAAAAAGTTAAAATGGTAAAAAGGCATCATCCTCTTTATTTAGAAACAATAAACTTACTAGCTAATGGTGCTTCAAGTAGGACTAGTGAGTTTCATCAATTTGTGTTTTCTAGTTTAAATGTTGATCAAGTTCAGAGTAGATACGTAGTTCTAAGGAATTTTATTGAGGAAGATCATAATTTAATTTTTTTCACAGATCAGAGAAGTCCAAAGGTTAATGCTATTTTGAAAAATAGTAGAACAGAATGTTTATTTTATGATAATGTTAAAAAAATTCAGCTAAGGATAAAAACACAGTCTTACATATTGCATGATAAAAAAAAGATAAGAAAGTATTGGGAAAAAGTTCCTTTAGTTTCAAGACAATCTTATTCAACACAATTGCCCCCATCAACAGTTATAAAAGGTGAGCAAATAGATCCAAGTAATGGATTAAGCTTAGAAGAAGACCATAATGAAAAAAGCTTTCGTAATTTTTGTGTTATAGAAAATTACATTAAAGAAATTGACTTTTTATCATTAACCTCATCACCACATAAGCGAATTAGTATTACTATCGATAATACAAAAATTATAATTCAGGATCTAATACCTTGAGTAACCTTAAATAGCATCTATACATTTAGGGTCATTATTTTTGGGAGAATTTACGTAATTACCTACTCTATGACATTGAAGTTTTTGAGGTTCATAAGTATGATTGATTTCAAAATCTCTGATCCAGCATAATCTTTCTTTTTTACCCAGAATAAGTGGTTGTCTGTGATGTATATTAGCTAGACTTGGACTAGCTTCTTTGGTTATTATTGAACAACCTATCTCGTTATATACCCCAGCAAAATATATAATCTTATTATCATCATGTATAAAAAAAGGAATTTTTTCTGAATTATTGGATTTTTTCCATTCATACCAACCGTTAGAAACAACAATACATGGTTTTGTTTTCTTAAAAGCTGGCTTTTCTTTTAATGTCTCAATTCTTGCATTTATAAGGTTCATAGGCTTATTTGCCCATGTTGGAGAAAGCCCCCAATAAAAAAGTGTTGGTTTAGGTGTTAAAATAAGAATATCATGTGAAGGTACGATATTATAGCTTGGTTTTATATCAAAACCTATTTTATCAGCTACTTTTTTTTTATTATAAAGTGTAAACCTTCCACACATATCTACTATCTATTGAGCTCTCTTTTTTTCGTCAATGAAACCTAAAAACATTGCAACAGTAAGTGCACCTAAATATGAAGTCACATTAGTACCGACATCTAATTTAGGGTTAACTTCAACAAAATCAAATCCTACTATATTCATTTTATTTGCTAAGCTTTTAAGGGATTTTTGTAGTTCTTCAAAATTAAAACCATTTGGTTCTGCGGATACACAGCCTGGTACTAATGACATATCATAAGAGTCAATATCAATCGTAACGTAACAATCTTCATTATTAGGTAGGTGTTCCCAAATATTTTCCGGGCCCTTATGTCTTATTTCACTCATTTTAATGATATGGCTTCCATTATTTAAAGCATCATTAACATCTGATTTATGGTCACGCATGCTTCTAATACCTACTTGACTCAATGATTTCACATGATCCAATTTATGTAATAATCTGAAAGAAGTAGAGTTAGTATACTTCATGCCTTCCTGTATTTTGGAGTAATCAATATGTGCATCTAATTGTACTACATGCAGTGGTTTATTAAAGCCTCTGACAATAGGATAAGTTATAGTATGATCTCCACCTAGTACTATTGGAAGGATTTTTTGTTTAATAATTTTTTCTATAACAGAAGTTAATTTCTCCATAGTGACATCGCCCCTACTTGGGGTAATGTCTATATCACCAAGATCAACTATTAAATTGTTAGATATTGCATCCCGAAGATATTCTTTGTCGTTTTCAATATCATAAATCGCACCACCACCAAATCGAAGAGAATGTTCCCTGATAGATCTTGCACAAAACCTTGATCCCCCAATAAAAGGAGATCCTTCATCATATGGTACTCCTAAAACGGCATAGGTTGCATCTATATTATCTAAGTTTTTACATATATTTGATCTTAAGAATGTTGGTATTCCAGAGTACCCTCTGTTCGCATCAAGATCAGCAATTAATCGGCTATTTTTCATGAATATGATCTCCTATTTTTCTCTATAACTTCTTTAAATACTCCAAGCCAAAATTCTTTGGTTTGTGCACCTGGAATGACGTATTCATTGTTAAGGATAAAAGTTGGGATACCAGTGACTCCAATTCTTCTATATTTATTTTCAGTTTCTTTAATAAAATCGATGTCTTTTTCATTTTCAAAAAGTCTAGTTGATAGTTTTTTTGTCAAACCTGACTCTTTGGCTATTTTTATTAAATGATTTTTGTTCCCAAGGTCTGTTCCCTTATAGAAATATGCAATAAACAAATTTTCAACGATCTGATTAGCTTTATTTTCTAATTGTCCCCAATGAATTAACAAGTTTGAATTCATTGTATTAGGAGTTTTAAGAATTTTTGATAAATCATGATCAATATTATTTTCCTGAAATTTATTTATGATTGGAGTATAGGTCTCAATAGTTTTTTTTTGGTCTCCAAATTTTCTTACTAAATATTTTCTCCTATCCATACCTTCCTTTGGCATATCTGGATTTAGTTGAAAAGGGACCCATGTGATTTGAAACAAGTTAGAATCAAAATGATTTTTTGCATCATCAAAGCTTTTTTTACCAATATAGCACCAAGGACAAATTGTATCAGATAAAATTTTTATTTTTATCAACATAATCACATCTAATTACTATATCATGTGTAAATCACCAAGTATTAAAAAAAAATCATATTAGTTTTATCTTTTAATACCCTATTAATAAACTCAGGATTGACAAACCTTATAATTTTGGTAAGGATTATTTTTATTCCTGACAATCTAAGTCAGGTATTAGATTAAGGATATTAAAAATGGCAGAAAGGAAGGTTGAAAGTTTGCTTAATGCAATTGAAAACTTTGATGAAAAATCAAGTCCTAATCAAACTAATAGTACACCTAGTGTAAAAAAAATAAATGCATTGGATTTGATCGGATCATCTAATACAGCAATCATCAGTTTAGGATCTCAAGATTATATATTGAGATTAACTAGACATAATAAACTTATTCTTACCAAGTAAAAATTAATATAGAAGCCAGCTTAAATTCTGCTAGCCATAATTATAAAAGAATGGAGAAAATAATGAGTTAAAATTGGGTATTGAAACAAAAGAACAAGATTTTAACAAATTATCAACATTATATTTTTTCCACTTATTGAAATAAAAAATATTTTAAAAAAGAAAATTCAAAATTTTTTTTATTATTTGAAACTAGTTAAAAGATAAATCTATAAATAAAAACTTAGAGGTAAGAAATGAATTTTAGAAAAATATATATATTAATTTTTTTAACTTATATTTGTAACATACCAATTTTATATGCTAATGAAATTAATATATATTCACATAGACAACCATTTTTAATTAATCCTTTTTTAGAGGCTTTTACCAAAGAGACTGGAATCAAAACAAATGTAGTTTATGCCACTAAGGGACTAGCGCAAAGATTGAAAGCAGAGGGGAAAAATAGTCCTGCAGATGTCATTTTAACTGTGGATATCGGTAGATTATATATTTATGAAGATATGGATTTGCTGGCTGAAATTAATTCTCCTATTTTAGATCAAAATATACCAGCTCACCTAAAAAGTAAGAGAAATACTTGGTTTGGACTTTCAAAAAGATCTCGAATTATTGCGACTTCTAAAGAAAGAGTTAAAGAAAATGATATACTTAGAGTAGAAGATTTAGCAAAGCCTAAATGGAAAGGAAAGATCTGTAGTAGGCCTGGCAGTCATGTTTACAATAGAGCTTTAATGGCTTCGATCATAGCAGAATATGGTTTAGAAAAAGCAGAAGAGTGGGCTACTGGATTGGTTTCAAATCTTGCCAGAAGACCACAAGGTAATGATAGGGCACAAGTAAAAGGCATCTACGAAGGACTTTGCGATGTTGCAATCATTAATAATTACTATTTTGGAAAACTAAAATATTCAGAAGACCCTATTCAAAGAGAATGGGCTAAATCCATGCGATTAACATTTCCTAATCAAGAGGAAGGAGATAGAGGGGCACATATAAATATTTCTGGTGGGGGTGTGGCAAAATATTCTAAGAATAAACAATTTGCTGTTAGACTATTAGAGTTTCTATCTAGTAGTGAATCTCAAAAAATGTATAGTAAGATAAATTTTGAATATCCGGTAAATGTTCAAGTATCGCCTTCAGAGGAATTAATTAGTTGGGGAGATTTTAGAGAAGATAAAATTTCGATTGAAAAAATTGCTCAACTGTCTATCGATGCGCAAAAAATAATTGATAGGGTTGGGTGGTAAATCATTGATATGAAAATTTCATCCTTAAAAAGTGAGAGTATTTTTTTCTCAAGCACATTAATTTTCTCTATTTTATTTTTGTGTCCTATCATTGCTTTATTTATCATAAGCGCAAATAATAGTGATGGTATATGGGATCATCTTTTTGAAACAGTTTTATTTAAATATGTTTATAACACCGTAATTCTAATGGTTGGGGTGATTTTTTTATCTCTTTTTATTTCAATTATCCCTGCATGGTTAGTATCAAATTATGATTTCAAATTTGCAAAATTTTTTGATTGGATTTTAGTTTTACCAATTGCATGTCCTGCTTATTTGGTAGCTTATGCATACACTGATTTTTTAGAATATTCTGGTCCTGTTCAAAAATTTGTCAGATTCTATTTTAGTTTTAATTCTGCTGATGAATATTTTTTTCTAGAAATAAGATCTCTTTGGGGTGCAATTTTCGTAATGTCGTTTGTTCTTTATCCTTATATTTATGTCCTTGCACGAACAGCTTTTAGAAAAGCTCCGTTAAGCCTTTATGAGACTTCTAGATTGTACAACAAATCAACTTTTTTTTCCGTTGGTTTACCATTAGCACGACCTGCAATTTTTGCTGGTATTGCATTAGTTTGTATGGAGGTAGTATCAGATTTTGGCACAGTAGAATATTTTTCATTAGAAACTCTAACTTTAGGCATATTCAATGTTTGGATTGGAATGAACAGTATTACTTCGGCAGCTCAATTATCGATAATTACTTTTATTTTCGTTATTTCACTCTTACTAATAGAAATTAAATCGAGAGCTTCTAGCAAATTTCATGATACTAGTAGAAGAAAAACTTTTGTTTCTTTAAAGAAACTAAGTAGTCAAAAATCAATTTTATGTATTTTAATTTGTCTTTTCCCTCCATTTGTTGGGTTCATTATTCCTGTATTAATTTTAACCTCTAACAGTTTATATGCATTTGATTATGAACCGATTAATGTGTTTATAAAGCCTTTTCTAAATTCTATTTTGGTTTCTTTTTTATCTGCAGCTTTTGTAGTTATATTTTCTTTGTTTATTGTTTCATATAGCAACGAAACTAAGTCTAAATTTGTTAAAACGCTGGCAGGAATTTCATCTACGGGTTATGCCTTTCCTGGCACTATGTTAGCTATTGGAGTTGTGATTTTTATCGGTTTCTTAGATAATCTAATTAATTCAATTGATAAATTCATTTTTATTATTCCAAATAATTTGTACTTTGGAGGTACTTTTTTAGTTCTTTTGTTTGCTTACATTGTAAGATTTCAAGCTATAGGGTTTGGTTCATTATCCTCAGGTTTTCAGAAAATTCCTCAAAATTTATTTTCTGCAAGCAGATGTCTAGGAAAAACTTTCTTGGGGACCACGATAAAAGTTACTTTTCCTTTGTTATTACCATTTTTAATAGCTGGTGGTTTGTTGGTATTTGTAGATGTTATGAAAGAACTACCAATGACACTTCTTCTAAGGCCTTTTAATTTTGAAACTCTAGCAACACAAACATATCAATATGCCCATAGCGAATTAATGGCGGAAGCCTCAATACCTGCGTTAATGATTATTTCTTCTGGTTTAATTCCAGTTTTTTTTATGAACAAATTACTTAGAGATATTTAATCTTTATTTACTTAAATTATTTATACAGGTTCTCTTCTCAAACTCTGGCACATACAGTGTACTCCTCCTCCACCTTGAGTAATCATGGAGAGGTTTGGATCAAAGATTTCGAAACCTTCCGCTTTTAATTTAGCCTTCAGCGTTTTAGAAGCTTCAGGAAGAAGGACTCTATCTTTTCCCAGTGCAACCACATTACAACCTAGTTCTATAGTTTCTTGGAAAGGAACTGAAATAATTTTTATTTTTTTATTTTTTAACCAAGTCACTATGTTTGGGTCTGTACAATCTAAACAAACTGCAGCTAGTTTTTCAGCTAACATAACAACCATCAAATCAATATGAACATAATAAGGATCAATATCAGTTATAAATACTTCCCATTCTTCTTTTTCAAACCATTGTTTTAGTTGCTGAGCTGCTCTAAAATGAGATCTACCTTCTTCACCTTCCCAACCTATTAAAACACAACCAGGTTCAATTACGTTGAAATCACCACCTTCAAAATGACCTGCTGTTATAAAATCATAAATCGGTATACCTAACTTATTATATGTTTCAATAGCTCTATAGTTTTCACCTCTTCTCCACCATTGTGCCATATTAGTTATTATTGCCCCAAAAGGTGTCATGATTGAACTATCTCTAGCAAAAATTTGATATGGTAATTCTGGGTCAGGTTCATGTTTGTGTACTTTAACACCTGCTGAAGAGTATGCAGATATCATTTCTTTATATTGTGTTTTTGCAATATCAAGATTAAATTCTACGTTTCTACGAATAGTTTTTTTTGATACTGAGCTAGTTTTTAACCACTTATAATTTTCAACTGGCCCTAATAAAACGTCTTTAAGAACGCCGTACTCAGAATTTGCACCCCAATAGTTTAAAATAGGGGTATTTCCGTTATCATTTCTGTTTTTTAAAGTAAAATCATTAATTATATCTTTCACAGATTTACTCCATTATTTTTAATTAAAAATTACAAAATTATTTTTGTGTTTCTTTAAAAATCTTATCTAGTGCTCCAGGTTTCATAAATGGATTTTGATAAAGAGTATCATGACTTTCTACCCCAACATCAATTATACAATTTGTCTGAGGCCTAGCTACACATAAAAGTATATAACCATCTTGAGACTGTCTTTTGTTTAAAGCAGTTGCATTTGGTTGTTTTACTTTGCCATCAATGAGTTTGGCCGCACATGTAATACACCCACCATACCTACATGCTATAGGTAAAAGGTGGCCCATATTTTCTACTGCATCTATGATGGCTTCATCATCACCCACCGTTAATTTGAGGTTATTCCTGTTTCTTAAAGTAACGGTATATTTTCTCATAGATCAAGCCAATTAATATTAATTTAACTAATTAAGTCCAAATATCAGAAGAACAATCTCCGCCTGGATATCTGGTTTCATGTGCTCTTGAAGGACCATCGGGTTCTTTACCAAAATCAACAATAAATTTATCATTAATTTTCATTCCTCCGTTTTCAGTATTACAATCAACGACCACCATTGCACCTCCTTCATCCTTCATTCCTGGATAAAACTGATTATCCCAAGTAGAAAAAAGTGAAGTAGTTACATATAGTCTCTTCCCATCTAAAGACATTTGGATCATTTGAGGACCACCTTCAATTTTTTTGCCATTTATTTCAGGAGCCTTACCTAATAAACCACCTATCCAAACTTGGCCAGTTAATTTAGGGTTACTTGGTTCTGAAA
>CACMNE010000037.1:0-9348 GCA_902614945.1 uncultured Alphaproteobacteria bacterium | reverse complement strand
AAGTTAATTTCTAACATTTTAGTTCAAAAAACGTTAAAACTAACATAAAATTATGCAAATAATTTTATAGAGGTTTTAGTGTCTATTTTATCTCGAAAATGTTTATGTAATAAGGTTACTTATAGTTGCAACACAGAACCTATTGCAATATTTAATTGTCATTTTCAAGATTGCCGCAAAGCAACTGGATCTGTATTTGGAACAAACTTATTCTTTTCTGAAAATAATGTTAAAATTAATGGTAAACTTTCTAGTTTTAAACATATTTCTGATAGTGGAAGTACTATGACAAAATTTTTTTGTCCTTGCTGTGGATCCTTATTATTTGGAAAAAATAGTTTAAAAAATGTTATATCAATAAGAGCTGGAACTGTCGATCAAATTAATAAAATAAAACCAACTATAAATATTTTTATGGATAGTAAAGTTCCTTCAACAATTATTGACAAAAAGCTTAAACAACCAAATAGAATGCCAATAACATAATCAAAATTTTAAATGATAATGAAAATTTTGTTCTTTTTTTAACTTCTAAAAATCATTACTTATATTTTTACTTGCTTAAGGTTTCAAAGGTGTGATTAGATATATAGTGTAAAAGTAGGTTAATATAAAATGCCGAATATCAAAAATGAAAAATTAGATGATTTCTATAGCAGCTGTTTTGATTGGTATGGTACCGATTCTGAACTATACCCAGAATATGCAAAACTTGGACTAACTCTAGAAATTATAAAAACATTTTGTGATGGTTATATCAATTGGCTGGAAAATGAAAATAATCCAAAAGAATTAGGAAAATTTCAAGGTGATACTACGGATATAGAACGAGTTGGTGCGATAATTAGTATGGAATATGATTTAGCAAATGATAAAATTAAAGAATTAGAAGATGAAACTGATGAAGAGCAAAAAAAAATTAAAGCATTAGCTAAACAAATGAAAGAATATCTAAAGAAAAAAAATTAAGTATACTCTATCTTAAAATTTGGCACTTCTTATGCAATTAAATTTTAACCTTTGGAATTTCTATAATTTCTATTGATATTCGTCCATTAGAACGAGAAATTTCAAAGGTTATTTATTTTAGGTCTTATATTTTTGTTGAATTTTAAAAGTATAATTTTATTATATTCTCATGGATATTAATTATATTACACTTTTAAATGGACCACAAAAAGTTGCCCCTTTCAGTCATGCAGTTCGTGCTGGTAATTTACTTTTCATAACAGGTCAAATGCCAACTCTGAAGAACAATAAATCAAAATTAATTTCTGGTGGAATTGAAGAACAAACTCATCAAGTTATGAAAAACCTTATTGATGTACTAAAAGGGTGTGGTTCATCATTAAATAAAGTTATTTTTTCCAGAGTGTATTTAGTAAATTTTAAAGATTTTAGGATAATGAACAAAGTATATGCGTCTTATTTTGATAAAACTAAATTACCTGCAAGAACTTGCATTGGGGTAACAGAATTAGCTGTTGGAGCGTCAATAGAAATTGATTTTATTGCAGGTATTTAAATTTTTATTTGATATTCACAACTCCTGCAGCTTCTAACTCTTTTCTTCTTGGATACCACATGTCATCACTATCAGCTGTCAAAGTTTTTATTGCAAAATTACCGTCAACTCCACGCTCAATAAGGTATTTCAAATCTCTTAAAATTTGTACTTGGGTATCATTATATAACCATTCACTAAATTCAAATTCATCTAGCCATCCTTTTTCATCTTTATAGCTTTCATAATATTCTTTTAACCCTTCTTTACTCCAACTACTTTTGTGAAATCCAATCCACGAACCTCTTTGAAGAGTTCGTTTTTCACCACCAAGAAATAGAAATACACAAGAGCTAGAACATTCACCATCAACATGTGTATTTAATTCATAATCTATAATTATATCAGAAAAATAAATAGCAGCTTCTACTAACCCTCCTGAGCTATTCAGTTGTAGATTCTTTACATCCTCATTATTTCTCATTAAATATTCAAATTCGGTTACATCATCCCAGTTTATTTCCTGATTAAACTCATTTTTGGCCTTAAATGTATCATAAATGATTGTATCTCCAGAAATTATGAATTTTTCAGCAAATAAAAATTTCGTAGATAAAATAAATGAAATGAATATAATTGAAATAAATTTTAAATTATACATGTTGATACCTTAGCTAATTTTATTTTAATAATGTTAAGTTTATCGATGGATCTTAATTCGTTTCGAATTCATTTATTATAGATAGTTATTCTAAATTATGTACTATTATTATGACTTTTTAAAAAAGGTAGCAATTATTTTGAGGCTAAATATAAATGCTATAAATTTACATAAATAATTAAAACACGTCTTTATAAAAAAAATAAATTAAACGATCTATTCATATTAAAAAATAAATAATTTTATAATTTAATACTAATATTTTAATTTATAAATAAAATAAAAATAATTTGAAAAAAATAAATTTAGACTTTGGCATATAAAATGCACATAAATAGTGCACCAGTGGTGTAAAAAAATCAATTAATCATAGTATCCTTTGGGAACTCTGTTAAAACAATAAGTTATTTATTATTCGTCAATAATAGCAAATTGAATTTCAGAAAGTCCTAAAGGGTACAATGAGAAATATAATTTAACTATTATAATTAATACATACCCAAGTACTTTGAAAATTAAGATCCAAGAGTAAGACCTTTTGGAATGAAAAATGTGATGCAGTAATACTTGCTAGCAATACACTATGGTTTTTGAGATACCCTACCCTCAGAAACTCTAAGGATGACTCAGGTGAGTAATATTTGTCATTCTAAATGGTATTTTGTATCTAAAGGAAATTTTGGAACTGTTAGGGTTATTAACAGCCTTTGTATTTCTTCTTCACACACTCTATTGCTAATTTTTGTGCTTCTTGGATTTGGGAAGGGGTCATGATCTCAATTAGTAGTTCATTAATTTTTTCATCCATCTCAAATCCATTTAAAGAAGCTAAATTAGCCCACATATGGGCATAAACCATATTCTCTTTAACGCCATTTCCTAAATAATATAACCTTCCTAAATTATACTGAGCTAATGCGTTTCCTTGTTCAGAAGAAAGGTTATACCATTTTAGTGCAGTTTTATAATCTGGAACAACGCCTAAACCAAAACTATAAATAACTCCTAGATTATACTGTGCAACTTTGTTACCCTGTTCAGCTGAAAGAGTATACCACTTCAATGCTTTCTTATAATCTTGAGGAACACCTTTTCCTTTATAGTAAATTAAACCTAGAAAATATTGAGCCTTTTCGTCACCATCTTCTCCTGATAAGATCCATTCTTTTATTGCATTAGCAAAATCACCTTTTTTATAGGCTTCCATGCCCTTTTGAAAATCGTCACTCCAAGACAAACTAAAGCTTCCACAGGCTATGATTATAATAAGGCATAAGGTTAAAATTATTCTTTTCATAATAACTATATTACATGAAATACCCTATGTGTGAAGATTATAGATTTACCTGACCAAACCAAAATGTATGCGGAGTAGTACTTGCTAAAAATAGGATATGGTCTTTGGTTTAACCTCAAGGATATATCTAAGCAATTTTTTTTGGGACCAATTGGGTAACTATATTAGCTAAATAATCTTAAAATAATGTTTTTATGGACTTAATTGCAGCGTATAAACAGTTTTAAAATTCTACCTTCCCTTCAATTTTACTTTTAATGGTGATTTAGAGTAACCATTTAATATCCAGTTCAAAGGCGTAAATTTTATGAAAATATAATATAAAATGACACAAACGATAAAACCAGTGATAATTGTAAGTATGAAGATACTCACCTGGTTAAACCCAGCACGATAAAATATAGCACTCATCATTACAACTGGGATGATATGTACAATGTATATAGGGTAAGATAACTCAACAAACCACCGAAGAATTGTAGAACTAGATAAGATAAATTTTGATGTTAATCCAATGAAAAACAAACACCAACAAACAGTATTCACTCCAATAATAAGAGAATTGAAAAAAACTAAAACTGGATCAAATTGCAATTGTGCAAGATTTTTCAAATCTTCTACACCTCCTAAAGCTAGATAATCTGTATATACGCGAAATAAAAATGCAAAAACGGATATTATACCTAATACAAGAACAGTCTTTCCACTTTGTAATTTTCTAAAAGTGTGTTGATTTGAATAAAGTAATACACCAGCCAAAAAATATGAAAAATAATAAACCAAATTACCGAGTTTGACATCAAAGTAAGTTGTCGATGGCTTCCATGCTAATGGATGCCACCAATTATTGAGAATATTTCCTAAAGGTACTGTTGCCACTAACCATAGAAAAAGAATTAACAATACTCTTGTTGAAACTTCTTTATTGAGTAAGTTTTTGATGATTTGGACCCAATATAAAAGGGAAAAGCACAACACGAAGATCATTAGTTCGTAAAGGAACCATAAATGTTGTGTGGTGAAATCAAACCTGCCATCTAAAATATCATATAATGAAGAAAAAAATAAACATGTTAAACCTACTCTAATTACGCGATCTTTAACGAATTTTAAGGTACCCTTTGTTTCTATAATTAGAACTGAAAAAAAACCTGATATTAAAAAAAATAGAGGCATTCGCCAGTTATTGATATATCTTCCGATTATATTAATCCACTCTTCGGCTGGAGCAATATTCTCTATCCCAAACATTTTAGCAAAATCTGGCTGCCAAAACAACAGAGGTGCATGTATTGCTAACCCCATAATCATTGCAAAAGCTCGTAAAAAATCTAAATTATGGTATCTTTGCATTCTTATTCCAGACAAATTATTCTGAATACTAATATTAGTTAGCCAAATGTTTGAAGTAATTTCAAGTAGGACTTTCAATCCGTCTCATACGTCTCTATTCATCTTACTAGGTTAAAATAGGAGTCCCAAATACTAATGTGGGGGATATCCCAGGGGTATAGTTCAATTTTTGATTGATACTTTTTTTTATTTTTTATCTAACTTTTTTCCACGCCATATTAGTGATTGGCGATTGAGAGCATGTAAATCAGCATTACCAGATATTATATCTTCACACAGTTTAATAGCTTTCAAAGCTTGACTATAACTAAGATGCTTGTAGGCAGGACGTTTAATATGGTCATACCAGCATCCATTGCAAATATTATCAAGGACTATACGCTGAAAACAATGATCATATTTCACAGACCATTGCAATTTCGTATCACTGGCCATCATAGGTAATACTTCCTTGGTCAGTTTTATATAACGTTCTACTTTATTGTTTATCCGACTTTCATTAGATTCCATATTTAACCTATTAGAATGAGGATATTAAAACGTAACTAGTCATAAGAGTAGATATAGGAAATTAAACTAATATTTACTATACTTTAGATTAAGCTAATGTGGGTCTAGATGTGGGTTCTAAATATATAAATTTTCATAATCTATTGTTATTATTGTAATAATTACTGATATATAGCGGAGGAGGTAGGATTCTCTAGTTACAATATTAAATACCATATTTTATTGACTATATAAGATCATTACCTCAAATTTTCTGTCATTTTTGGGATTGCTGAATCATCCTAAAGAATCTACAAAACCTAATCCCTCGTATAGTACAGTAACTGACAATAACTACATTGGGAGACTGTATAGAGGAATGAGAGCAGTTTACGAGGGATGCCTTTTATATATATACTTAAAATGTTATTAAATAATTTTTATAAATTGGAGGAATGATATGCCTAGATTGTTAGTTACAGTTAAAATTTCAAAGGGTTTTAAGACTTGGACAGAAATGGCTAAATCTTTTGAAGATGAAGTTGGGGAAAAAGGTGCAAAAATGATTTGGGCTGCTGCTAACCCAGACGAAACATCAGTATATGTTTTGATGGATGTACCAGACCCAGAATTTATGAAAACTTTTGGAGAACGACCAGATGTAGTAAAAAGAAGAGAAGAAGCAGGAGCAGATGTTTCTTCAACTACTGTAATAACTCAGATTGGAGATTATTGGTTAGGATAGTTAAGTGATGCTAGTGAGTAAGTAGTTATAAGATGCTTAATTATTCTTATACTACTTTTACTAGCAAAACTGTACCTAACAATACTTTAGAAATCTAGGGGTATATCCATACTATACCTTTAGAGACTATCTGGATATCCAAGTATAGAGTTGACATTGGAACATAGAAGAGAAGAAATAAAAGAATACTTTAAGAACTGGGTAATAGACAGAGGTTCTCATCACCTTGAAATTCTCATGTTTCTTAAAGACCATAAAGACATCTCAGATACCAACACCAAAGACAACGCATGGCTTGATACATACGACCTTGTGCATCAAGAAGCATTTCCAACCACTCATCCTGTTATAGAAAATCCTACAGCAGCCAAAGCATTCTTAGGTGCTGAAGCAGATGCTGTCAGAAGATTTGTTCTTGAATGGGAAAAAGAACGCTATGGTGATCTTGGAGATGCTAGTATTGAAACTGACATCCTAGATGATGTAGCTCTAGTAAACAGGTACTTCTTCATTCATGGAGAAGACATAGTAGAAGAATGGATGAAAGACCCTATTAATTATTAATGTAGAAGAAGTAGGATGAGATATAAGAAATGACCAAAAAAGTTTCTCATCTTAAACAAATGATTATTAAAAAAAATAATAGATATGGAGAAACCTTAAGGTAATGTCTACAGAGATGTAGCGATATTAGTTAAGAACAGAAAGTTAGAGATTTTTACCTTCCCCATCCAAAATGTGTGAGCAGACTAACTTGCTAAAAAAAGCTATAATTTTTTGGGTTGCCCTCAAGGATAAATCTTAGGGGTGGGTATTATGACTGTTATATTCAACTCCATTTATAGTTTTTCTTCACAACCTCTCTAGCTAAGACTTGCACCTTCTAAATTTGGGTGGCTATGGAAATTATGGTTTTTAATTAATTGATGGAATTAAACTATAAAGGGTTTTCCTTTGTTCTGATGAGGCTACTCGATATTTATTGAAGAAATAAAGTTTACTGAACATATTTTGATATGCCCCACCCACATCTCTTTGAAAAATTTTTGTATGGTTTTTTAATCCAGATTCTGAGTGATACCTTTCTATAATTACATAATATACATGACCAGAAGCCTTATCACTCTTGGTTATAGTTAAACTCTCTAATCCATCTTTTTCATCTGCTCCCATAGGATGGGTGTTTTTGATCCAGTTCCCCCATTCTACCAACCATTTATCTACATATTCAATCTCTTCAACAGGTACTTTAAGTACTGCTCCCCAACCCGTTTTAGGAATATCGTCAGAGGAGTAAACTGGAAAACTTATTAAAATTGCTAATAAAAAAAAGAAAATTGGTTTTAAAATCATAGCATCAAACCTTTAATAAGATTAAATATTTTTATCGTATGATGATTATACATAAAATATAATTTAGCTATGATAACCTTACGTAATTAACTAAATATATTTTGAAAGACTATGTTAAAGGAGATGTCTTAGGGGTGGATGTTATGATTATTCAAAACATAGCTCAGGCTAAATTACCATGAATAAAAAGATTAATTAATCTCTTTATCTATCAAAAAAGTTTCATATCTATTTTTCTTTGGTATTTTTTTATCCCATTCTGCATTCTTAATTATTTGCATAGATTTTTTATATGACTTCTTATTTCTAAATAACAGAAAACCTATATGAGAAAATTTATTTTTTTTATTATTAATAACCCCTCTATGGGCGCCCATCATACCTGCCTTTTTTAACTTATCTAAAATTTTAAGAAAATGTTTTTCATCCCTTTTTAAATGTTTTTTTAGATTATTTTCTGACTTAAATGTGTGTTTTGCAGTCCAAACATATTTGGGCATTCATAGCTCCCGTAAAGATTAAATAATAATAACTTTGTTCATTTCTTTATAATAAAGAAAATTTAAGCACGTACTAAATACTATTTAGCAACCAAACCTACAGAAGTATATGAGCTAAATTCATTTAATCACATTCAACATTATTTTTCTTTAAACCCATATTTTAAAAGAGTAGCTTTACTAAAAGAATCCCAATAAACCTGCTGATTATATTTTGAGTGAAATTTAAAAGGGATATTTAAATCATTACTATCATATATCTTAATAAGTTCTTTTACATGTTCTTCAGCTCCCTCAAAATCATTTTTTCCTTCCTTAATATTTGCAAGATGAATTTGATTCCAGTGAAATGCTGGATTTTTAACTTTTCCCATTTCAAGTTCAGCGTTTATAAATTCTTCCCAAAATTGATACATTGTTGCTAAGGGATAATTAGAGGGAATAAGGTTGAGCTGATCTAATTTTTCTACTTCTATCAAAATATCATAAGCTTTTTTCCAGCGACACATTCCATCTTTATACTCCCCAAGCTTAAGTTTTTTATCTCTATAATCAGATATTGTACATGTTCCACCCCATAGATAATGAGAAGCAGCATTACTTAAATATCTTAGATCTCCATTTGATAAAAAAAAGATTTTATCATAAATTTTATACATATTCTCCCAATCTTTTTTTTGGAAAGCTAAGTGCGCTTGCACGTCTAATGCATCAAGATTATTTGGATCCAGAGATATTGCTTTATCTACTAGATGAGTTATTTCATTAATAGCATCTAATGAAGTTTCAAGAGAAAATGCACTCATTTCAAAATTTTTAATTGAAGCTAAAATAGCGTAGAGGTCAGCAACATTTGGTTCTGATAAAATTGATTTTTTTAGGCATGCCTTCGCCTCTGGATACTTGCTAAAATTTATATTCCTAGATATTGAAGTTGCTTTAGTTAGACACTCATAAGTACTTAAATCATTAATATTTTTTTTAGACGCTATTTTGAGAGTTTGTTGTTCTAATACATATCCCCTACCAATAAATTCATCAATAATTTCGTTGACTAATAAATCTTGAACATCAAAAATATTTTCCACTTTATATTCTGCTTTATAAGTTTTACTCCATGCGACTGATAAATTTTTACCATCCAGAATATTTATGTTTATCCGCAGTTTATTGTTTGCTTCTTGAATGTTTCCAGTAATTACAAAGCCAGCACCAATTTTTTTAACAACTTCTTTTAAATTATCTGGAACTTTCTGAAGAGGAAAAACATTTAATTTCATTAATGAATTATTTAAATTGCTAGTCATGTCAAAAAAAATACCTTGGGTAAGCGTTTTCAACAAATCATCTTTTGAAGCTGTAGTGAATGGGACTATAGCCAATGTGTTGGAAGTAAATTTTAAGTGTTCACTGGTTTTTTCATTTTTGGATTGATTGTTGTATGTA
>CACMNE010000036.1:0-12187 GCA_902614945.1 uncultured Alphaproteobacteria bacterium | reverse complement strand
AAATTAAACTATATTTATCTAATAGGATATATTATAGTCCTAAAGGAAACTAGAACATCAAAATTAGTGAGATAACTAGGGTTTTTAAATGGCAATAGATGGTTTTGAAATAGAAAAACTGCTTAGAGAAGCATTTCCCACTGCAACAATACAAGTCGACGATTTGGCAGGAGATAGAAATCATTACTCGGCAATAGTGACCGCACAAGAGTTTCAAGGATTAACTAGAATTAAACAACATCAATTAGTTTACGCAGCACTCAAAGGAAAAATGGATGGGCCAAATGGGGCACTTCATGCACTAGCACTTACTACTAAAGCACCGGAGAATTAAAATGGATGAAGTTATCGATAATATAAAAAATGAAATTTCTGAAAATGATGTTGTCTTATTTATGAAAGGAACATCCTCAATGCCTCAGTGTGGTTTTTCAAGTAGAGTTGCAGGTGTATTAAATTATCTTGAAGTAAAATTTAAAGATGTAAATGTATTAGCTGATGATGATTTAAGAGAAGGAATTAAAAAATTTTCTAATTGGCCTACTATACCACAACTTTACATAAAAGGGGAATTTATAGGAGGATGTGACATCATCACTGAAATGGCAATGTCAGGTGAATTAGATGACCTTTTTACTGAAAAAAAAATCAAATTTAATTCAGACTCAGCAACTAAAATTAGAGAAGCTAACAAAGATTAATCTATATATTTAAAAAAGTTCTTGTTGATCAGAATTAATTTCTTCTGCTGGATCATTACTTACTAGTTCGTTATCATTTACTTTTTTATTAGGTTTGTATTGAGTAAGAGAACTTAACCTACTATTTATAGATCCCAGAATTTTCTCAAAAGAATCTTTATCCATATTTAAGTTTTTATCTTCTATATTATTATGAAGTTGAGAATCATTTTTTAAACTAGTTAATCTTTGGTATTCTTCTTTTTGTATTAACAAACTATTTTGAAGTTCTGATATTTCCTCTGATTTAATAGATACCTCTTTCTCAACTGTTTTTAGACGCCCAGCTATCATTAAGCCTGCCATCAATAGAAGTTTAACATCAGCAACTTTTCCAATATTTTTAACTATATGTTCAGCTTCTTTATCTAATTTCTGAGATGCTAGTAATACATCTTCTTCTTCTCCTGGGTTACAAGCTATGGTGTATCTTCTCCCACCTACATGAATTTCTACTTCAGACATTTTCTTCTCCTAAAACAGAATTTAGCTTCTCAATTATATTGTTTAGGCTATTAAGATCCTTTTGATGTTCGTTTTTAAGTTGATTAAGCTTTTCTTTTAAAAGAAGATTTTCTTTTTCTAATTTTTTTACATCTTCTTTTTCTGAATTATTAACTTTGATTACATTCTCTTTTTTTAAGTTAATTTCGGACAAAGTTATTTCAATTTGAGAGATACTAGCATAGATTTGTTTTTCTAACTCTTTAATCTCACTCATTATTTTGTCCTTATGTTAAATTAGTATATTCAATTATATTTATAGTTTTAAAAGAAAAACAACCAAAAATGTATTTTTTTAAAAATTGAACTTTAAAATATTGTTTATTAATTTTTTTTTAATGAAGTCTTGTAAAAACTATTGTCAACAAAATTCATAAGATATAATGAATTATAATTATATTAATGTCCACAAATTGAAACACTGGAATATAAATGGATATAGATAATTTAAAGAAGAATTTTGAAGCGCATTGGGGTAAAGCTACTGCCATTAGAATGTTGTCAATTGATGCTGTACAAAAAGCAAAATCAGGTCACCCTGGAATGCCTATGGGAATGGCCGATGTTTGTACTGTTTTATTTAGCAACCATTTAAAATTTGATCCCAAGTGCCCTAATTGGCCTGATAGAGACCGATTTATTTTATCAGCGGGTCATGGATCAATGCTTCTCTATTCAATTTTATATTTAACTGGTTATGAAGATATAAATATAAATGACATAAAAAATTTTCGACAAATTGCATCAAAAACAGCTGGACACCCAGAATTTGGCCATATTCAAGGAATAGAAACTACTACTGGACCACTTGGCCAAGGTTTAGCTACTGGCGTAGGAATGGCTATTGCAGAACTAATTTTAAGAAATAAATGGGGTGAAAACCTTATTAATCACAAAACTTACGTGTTGGCTGGTGATGGTTGCTTGATGGAAGGTATAAGCCAAGAAGCTATAACACTAGCTGGAAAACACGAATTATCGAATTTAATAGTATTATGGGATAATAATGGAATAACAATTGATGGTGATATAAGTAAATCATGTGTAACAAATCAAATTGATCGATTTAAATCTTCAAATTGGTCTACTTTCGAATGCAATGGACATGATCCTGAAGAAATTGATTTCACCATTTCAAAAGCTAAAAAAAGTAACTTGCCTTCTTTTATAAGTTGTAAAACAGTCATAGGATTTGGTTCGCCTAACAAGGCTGGAACAGCTGGTGTTCACGGCTCACCTTTAGGAGATGAAGAAATTAAAATAATAAGAGAGTTGTTTGGTTGGAACCATAAACCATTCGACATACCCCAACATATTCTAAAGGCTTGGCATAAGTTGGGTGGCAAAAATTCGTACGTTAGAAAGCAATGGACTGATAATTTAAATAACTTATCAGAAAAAAAGAAGGAATTTTTCCTACAAACAATTTCAGGCGAGGTCCCAACTAAACTTAAAGCTAAATTTAATAACTTTAAAAAAACGATAATTAACGACCAACCAACAATTGCTACAAGAAAATCCTCTGAATTATCTTTAACAGTAGTTAACAAAAATATTCCTTATACTATTGGAGGATCTGCAGACTTAACTGGATCGAATAATACACTTACTCCAGAATTAGGTATATTTTCTCCTGAAAATCCTAAAGGAAGATACATTCATTATGGCATAAGAGAACATGCAATGGCCGCAGCGATGAATGGAATTTCACTTCATGGTGGTCTAATTCCATATGGAGGAACTTTTTTAGCATTTACTGATTATGCTCGGGGTGCAATCAGATTATCTTCACTTATGAAAATAAGAGTAATATATGTTATGACACATGATAGTATCGGATTAGGAGAAGATGGCCCTACTCACCAACCCATAGAACATTTAGCCATATTAAGAGCAACACCTAATATGCTTGTATTTAGACCTGCAGATACTATTGAAACTGCAGAAACATGGGAAATTGCACTAGAAAGTAAAGAAACACCTTCAACTATTGCATTATCAAGGCAAAATTTACCAACGGTTAGAAAAAAGCACTCTTTAAAAAATTTGACTAGTTATGGTGCTTATATAATTAGTGATACTAAATTATTAAAAAAAGTAATTCTTGTTGCATCAGGATCTGAGGTTTCAATTGCATTAAATGCTCAAAAAATTTTAGAAAATGAAGGAATTGGTACAAGAGTAGTTTCTATGCCTTGTTGGGAGTTATTTGAAAAGCAGGAATTAAAGTATCAAAGAAAAGTGCTTACCTCTAATTGTCTATTAGTTGGGATAGAAGCAGCTTCACCAATGGGGTGGGATAAGTGGTTGCATGCTGGTTGGAGAAAAAATAAAAATAACTTTTTTGTTGGCATAAATGATTTTGGTGCGTCAGCACCTGCACCAGAACTTTATCAACATTTTGGGATTACTTCAGAGAATATTGTAAAAAAAGTAAAAGAAAAATTATTATAAATTGGATGACTATTAAAACACTAAATGATTATAATATTGCTAATAAAAAAATATTAGTAAGGGCAGATTTAAACGTTCCCCTTAAAAATGGAAAAATATCTGATATTTCAAGACTTATTAGCACTACTCCTACTATTAAAACAATTCAATTATCAGGGGGAATAACCATTTTAATTTCTCATTTTGGAAGACCCGATGGATTATATAAAGAAGAACTTAGTCTTAAACAAGTTGTACCCGAATTGGAGAATCTTTTAAATTGTCCTATAAAATTCTCTTCTGAATTAGTTGGAAAAAATGTAATAAAAAAAATTGATAATCTAATTGGTGGTGAAATACTGTTGCTAGAAAATACAAGGTTTTTTGCTGAAGAAGAAATGAATGACGAAAGTTTTTCAATAGAACTATCTAAATTAGGTGATATTTTCTGCAATGATGCATTCTCATCATCTCACAGAGCTCATGCTTCAACCGTAGGTGTATCTAAATTACTACCTAATTGTGCTGGCCAGCTAATGAAAAAAGAGATTGATACATTAGAAAATGTTTTAAAAAAACCACAAAAACCATTAACTGCAGTTGTTGGTGGAGCTAAAATTTCAACAAAATTAAATTTACTTCTTAATTTAATCAAAAAAGTTGATTATTTAATTATCGGTGGAGGGATGGCTAATACTTTTCTTTTTGCGAAAGGACTGCAGATTGGAAAATCTCTATGTGAGAAAAACTTAAAGGAAACATCCCAAAGAATTATTTCAGAAGCAAATGAAAATAAGTGTGAAATTATCTTGCCACATGATGTAGTAGTAGCTTCAGAGTTTGTGGCTAATGCTAATTTTAGCATTAAAAATGTTAATGATATAAATAGTTTAGATATGATATTAGATATTGGACCTTCCACTTGTGATAAAATAAATGAAATATTCTCAATCTCAAAAACTCTCATTTGGAATGGTCCGATGGGTGCTTTTGAACTAAAACCATTCGATAAAGGTACTATAAATACTTCAATATGTGCCTCAAAACTTACTAAAAGTGGTAAATTAATATCGGTTGCGGGTGGTGGAGATACCGTATCAGCATTAAAAAAATCAAAAGCTGAAAAGGATTTTACATATGTTTCTTTAGCTGGAGGTGCTTTTTTAGAATGGATGGAAGGGAAAAATTTACCTGGTGTTGAATGTTTGCTTTAGTATATTTAGCTTGTTCAACATTGTATAAAATTTTAACGGTATTGATTTAAATTGTTAGTTTTTTTTAATGTTAAATAATATTAAACCAGTTTTGATTAACTTATCCCTATTTGTTTGTTTACTATTATTTCTTATATATTTTTCTTATGTAGCAATTTTTGGAAATAATGGCCTAAAGAGCTATATTGATTTAGAATTTGAAATTATTGAATTGAATAATAATTTTAAATCACTAGAAAAAGTTATGCATGAACTGGAAATGAAAACTTCTAAACTTAGTAATAATTTAGATTTAGATTTATTAGATCAGCAGTCTAGAAGTGTTCTAGGTCTTATTAGAAATGATGAAATTATGATAATTGAGAAATAAATTTATATTGTGATTTTTATAGTTTAATGTTAAACTAAATTATGACAAAGAAAAAATTAATTGATACTTACTTGGTAATTTACGAGAAGATGCTATTGATTCGTAGGTTCGAAGAGAAAGCTGGACAACTTTATGGAATGGGTAAAATTGGTGGATTTTGTCATTTGTATATTGGACAAGAAGCTGTTGTTGTTGGGGTAGATTCAGTTAAAAAAAAAGGAGACCAAGTAATAACTTCATATAGAGATCATGGGCATATGTTATCTTGTGGAATGGATCCTAAAGGAGTTATGGCGGAATTAACAGGCAAAAAAACTGGATATTCTAAAGGTAAGGGCGGATCTATGCATATGTTTAGCAAGTCTAAAGATTTCTATGGTGGACATGGTATAGTTGGTGCTCAAGTGCCAATTGGTGCTGGTTTAGCTTTTTCAAATAAATACAAAAAGAATAAATCAGTATGCTTTACCTATTTTGGAGATGGTGCGGCTAACCAAGGGCAGATATATGAAACTTTTAATATGGCTTCTCTTTGGAAATTACCAGTTGTTTTTATAATTGAAAATAATCAGTATGCTATGGGTACTTCAATTGATAGAGCATCATCAACTCTTAAACTCTTTTCAAGAGGCCAAGCCTTTAATATTCCTGGCCAATTAGTAGACGGAATGGACGTTTTAAAAGTAAGTAAAGCAACAGAATTAGCAGCAAAAAATTGTAGGAATGGTAATGGCCCTTATATACTCGAAATGAATACCTACAGGTATAAGGGACACTCTATGTCTGATCCCGCTAAGTATCGGACAAGGGAAGAGGTTCAAAATATTAAAGATAAAAAAGACCCAATTGAAAATTTTCAAAAATATCTTTTAAAACAGGGTGTAAAGGAAGATGAGTTTAAAAAAATTGATCAAAAAATAAAGGGAACTATTTCCGAAGCTGCTGAATTTGCAATTGAAAGTGAAGAACCTGATTTATCTGATTTATTTAAAGATATATATTTACAACATTAATCTTATGAGATTTTGTACAAAATGAGTAATATTGAAATACTTATGCCAGCTTTATCACCTACAATGGAAGAGGGTGGGATTGCAAAATGGTTAGTCAAACCAGGAGATACAATTCGTGCTGGTGATTTAATCGCTGAAATAGAAACTGATAAAGCAATTATGGAATTTGAGTCTGCATGCGATGGTATAATTTATGAATTACTGGTTGAAGAAGGATCTAATCAGATTAAAGTAAACACCCCTATTGCACTAATAAGTGATGAATCCATTTCCAGAAAAGATATAAACGTTACAACAAAACATAGCAATAATTCTTCATCGTCAAATACTAATCAAATTGATCTTAAATCCAGTGATTCTGGGGATGTAGAAGAAATAAAAGATGGTCAAAAATTATTTACGGTAAGAGAAGCTATACGAGATGCTTTAGCTGAAGAGATGCGAACCGACCAAAATGTTTTTTTAATGGGAGAAGAAGTTGCTGAATATGAAGGAGCATATAAAGTTTCACAAGGTCTTTTAGATGAGTTTGGTAGTGAACGTGTAATTGATACACCAATAACTGAACACGGCTTTACTGGTTTGGCTGCAGGTGCTGCATTTGGAGGATTAAAACCTGTAGTTGAGTTTATGACTTTTAATTTTTCTTTACAAGCAATGGATCAGATAATAAATACATGTGCTAAAACTCTATATATGTCAGGTGGACAAATGAACTGTCCAATAGTGATTAGAGGTCCCAATGGAGCAGCTTCGCAAGTAGCGGCACAGCACTCTCAAGATTTTGCACCATGGTTTGCATCTGTACCTGGTTTAAAAGTTGTTCAACCATTTTCAGCAAATGATGCTAAAGGCCTTTTAAAATCAGCAATAAGAGACCCAAATCCTGTAATATTTTTAGAAAATGAAATATTATATAATGATAAATCTGCCTCAACAAAAATTAGTGATCAGTTAATTCCTATTGGTAAAGCAAAAGTTTTATTAGAAGGTTCAGATGTAACTTTAGTTAGTTATGGGATTGGAATCAAACATTCGCTAAGTGCAGTTGAACTAGCTAGAGATATTGATATAAGTGTTGAACTTATAGATCTTAGATCTATAAGACCAATTGATTATGTAACTGTATTTGAATCAATAAAAAAAACAAATCGTTGTATAACAGTTGAAGAATGTTTTCCAATTTGTTCAATAGGGAATCACCTATCAGCTTCAGTTATGGAGAGTATATTTGATTATTTAGATTCACCTATTATCAACTGTAATGGAAAGGACGTACCAATGCCTTATGCTAAAAACCTTGAAAAAGCTGCTCTTTTGAGACCTGAAGAAATTCTTAATGCTATAAAAAAAGTTACCTACAGGGATTAATTAAAGATATGTCAACGGAAATATTAATGCCTGCTCTTTCACCTACAATGTCAGAAGGTAAATTATCAAAGTGGTTAGTTAAAGAAGGTGATAAGATAAAAGCGGGAGATTTACTTGCAGAAATTGAGACCGACAAAGCAATAATGGAATTTGAAAGCTCCGAAGATGGTACTTTAAAAAAAATTCTGGTAAATGAAGGTGTTGAAAATATTAAAGTTAATGAACCCATAGCATTGTTAGAAACATCTAACTCATTAGTA
Source organism: uncultured Alphaproteobacteria bacterium (assembly GCA_902614945.1). Classification (GTDB taxonomy): domain Bacteria; phylum Pseudomonadota; class Alphaproteobacteria; order Rhodobacterales; family Rhodobacteraceae; genus CACIIZ01. Next base: position 4,282 of record CACMNE010000036.1, on the reverse strand, counting down.
GAAGAAAATAGTCACCAAAAGATAGTTAATGAAAATAAAAAAATTTCTAAAAAGGAACCTGAAAATAATAATAGTTTGTTACTTGGCAAGGGTGACATTCTTCAAAAGAATCTAGGACATGAAGAAAAGGAAGTCTTAAATAAAGATAGAATTAAAATTTCTCCTCTAGCAAAGAAAATAGCCATTCAACACAATATCAGTTTTAGAGACTTAGAAGGAACAGGTCCATCTGGTCGCATAATTAAAGCAGATATAGAAAAGCTTATAAAAATAGGTAATGCACCAACTCCACTAAAGGATCATAAACCATTGGTTAAAGATGAAAATGACTATACCTTGCTTAATCCAATGAGGAAAACTATTGCAGAACGCCTTAGTAAGTCAAAAAGAGAAATTCCACATTTTTATCTTAGGAAAAAAGTATATGTAGATAAATTATTGTCAGCAAGAAAATCATTAAATAAAAAACTAGAGATAAAAAATATTAAAATCTCCATAAATGATTTAATAATAAAAGCTATAGCTCATGCTCTACATAATCATCCAAAATGTAATGTGACTTGGGGTGGTGATAGGATAATAAAATCTAGTTCAACAGATGTAGCTTTAGCGGTTGCAATTGAAGATGGGCTTGTAACCCCTGTTATTAAAAATGTAAAAAATAAATCTCTTTCTGATCTTTCTGAAGAAACAAAATTATTAATTGAGAGATCCAAAAATAAAAGGTTAAGAGCTGACGAATTAGTTGGAGGAACGATTACAATTTCTAATTTAGGAATGATGGGAATTGATAATTTTGATGCAATAATTAATCCACCACATGGTTCAATTCTTGCTGTAGGAAAAACAGAAGAAGTGGTAGTTTTTGATGAAAATGAAAAAATTACAAAAAAAACTATAATCCAATTTACTTTGTCGGTAGATCATAGAATGATAGATGGAGCAATTGGAGCAAATTTTTTAAATGAAATAGCATCTTTCTTAGAAGAACCCATTAATCTATTAGCTTAATTATTATTTATCGTTTAACTTATGATCCATTGATTTTGATGGTAAAATCTCTTTTGGAACTTCACCAACTACCTTAGCAGGAATTCCAGCTACAGTTTTTCTATCTGGAACATCAGTTAAAACAACTGAACCGGATGCAACTTTTGCACAATGTCCTATGTTTATATTACCTAAAACTTTTGCTCCAGCACCTAACAAAACTCCATTTCCAATTTTTGGATGCCTATCTCCCTCTTCTTTTCCAGTACCTCCTAAAGTAACAGAATGTAGGAGACTAACATTATCGCCGACCCTAGCAGTTTCTCCAATGACTATGCCATGTGCATGATCCATTAAAATACCTTTTCCAATAGATGCAGATGGGTGTATATCTACAGAAAATTTATTTGAGACTAGCATCTGTATGAAATATGCTAGGTCAACTTCTCCTTTTTTCAAATAAAAGTTTGCAATTCTATAACACTGCAAGGCTTGAAAACCCTTATAATATAAAAAAGGATTGATAAAGCGAGTGCAAGCAGGATCTCTATCAAAATTTGCTAATATGTCATCAATACATGAAACAACTATTTCATCATCATTGTGTATTGCTAAATCAGTAATCTTTCTAAGTTCATTATAATTTAAAAAATCACTAGTTAAATTATCTGCAACTAAATTAGACAAACAGTCATTAAATGAATTATGTATACTTATTTTCTTATCAACAAAAAATGTAATAAGTGGTTCTTTTTTTTTTATCTCCAACGATTCTTCAAGAATTTTATTCCAAATCTCACTAGTTTTATTTAATGAATTGACTTTCTTTTCCATAAACTGTTTCCTTAGGAATAAATTAATTATAAAGTAAAAAACCTAATGATATAATTAATTAGTTTTATCTCTTTGTGATTTATATAGTTTAACGTTTTTATTATGTTCTTCAAGGTTCATGGAAAAGAAATGTCCACCTTTTCCATTTGATACATAATAATAAAATTTTGAAATTGCTGGATTTGCAGCTGCACTTAAAGCGGCCTCACCAGGGTTACAAATTGGATTTGGGGGTAATCCATTTATTATATAAGTATTATAAATAGATTTTATCCTCAGGTCTGATTTGGTAAGAGATCGACTTAATTTCTCACCTCCCATTATCCCATAAATTACTGTAGGATCCGCTTGTAATCTCATTTTTTTTCTCAAACGGTTATGTAAAACTGATGAAATTAAATTCAGTTCGTCGTTATTTCCTGACTCTTTCTCAATTATTGATGCAAGAATAACTAATTCGTGTGAAGAATTTAAGGTATCATTTTTTTTCCTACTGTTCCAAATTTTATTAATTCTTTCAGATTGTACTTTTTGAATTCTGTTGAGTAAGGCTATTCTTTTTTCACCTTCTTCATAAAAATAGGTATCAGGAGCTAAATAACCTTCTTTTGGGAAATCTGAAAATTTTAAATCGCCTGATAATAATTCATTATTTGCCAAAATTTTAAAAAACATAGCATTTGTCATTCCCTCAGGAATTGTTATTCGGTTTTGTACTACTTTTCCTAAATTTAGTTTATTTAATATTTCTTTTATAGATAAAGAATTTGGTATATTGTAAGTACCTGACTTAATTGATTTTTCAAAATTGTAAAGTTTAGCAAAAAAATTGAAAAATTCTTTATTTTTGATCAATCCGCTATCGTATAATTTATTTGAAACAACTCTTAAAGTATCACCTTTATTAACAATTATCGAATAAAATCTAGAGCTTTCGTTGTTTGATTTTGGATTATAATTTTGCAACAAATCCAAAATAAGAAATAATGTAAAAAAAAAATAATGAATGCAATGAAATTAGATGAAATTGTTTTCATTATTTTAATTAGATTTTTTTAAAAATTAGAGATGCATTAGTACCACCAAATCCAAATGAGTTTGAAAAAGCATAACTAATCTTTTTATGAACAGCTTTATTTGGAGCAAGATCTATCATAGTTTCTTTATCAATGTTATTTAAGTTAATAGTAGGTGGCGCTATTTGATCTCTAATTGATAAAATGCAAAATATGGCTTCAACAGCACCCGCAGCCCCTAACAGATGACCAATGGATGATTTTGTAGATGACATTGTTACATTAGGAGCATAATCCCCAAGTAATTTCTCAACTGCACCAAGTTCAATTGTATCAGCCATTGTAGATGTTCCGTGAGCATTTATATAGTCTATATTTTTATAACTCAAGCCTGATGACTGAAGGGCAGCAACCATTGATCTGTATCCTCCATCTCCATCTTCCGAAGGAGCAGTTATGTGATAAGCGTCACCAGATAAGCCATAGCCAACTATTTCACAATAAATTTGAGCATTCCTTGCAAGCGCGTGTTCGTAGTCTTCTAAAACTAATACGCCAGCGCCCTCGCCCATTACAAATCCATCCCGGTCCTTATCATAAGGCCTAGATGCACATATTGGATCATCAGAAAATTTGGTTGATAAGGCTCTACATGCATTAAAACCTGCAATGCCTATTTGAGTAATAGGGCTTTCAGATCCACCAGCTATCATAACATCCGCATCACCATTAATAATAAGTCTGGTAGCATCTCCTATAGAATGCGCCCCAGTTGAACACGCTGTAGATACTGCATGGTTAGGGCCCTTGAATCCATATCTTATTGAAACTTGCCCAGAAATTAAATTAATTAAAGCACCTGGAATAAAAAAAGGAGATACTCTTCTGGGTCCCTTTTCTTTAATTTGTACGGCAGTTTGTGCAATTGATCCAAGACCACCTATCCCAGAACCAATAATTACACCCGTTCTATTTTTTCCATTATCAGTTGAAGGCATCCAACCTGAATCTTTGATAGCCTGCTCTGCTGCCGCCACACCATAAAGTATGAAATAATCTACTTTCCTTTGATCTTTAGGCTCCATCCAATCATCTGGATTAAAGGTATCATTAGCACCATCACCAAATTTTATTTCACAAGCATAATCAGTAGTATATCCGTCTGTATCAAAGCGAGTAATTTTGTTAGCTCCGGAACAACCTTCCAAAATTTTCGTCCAAGTACCATCTACAGTACTAGACAAAGGGCTAACCATACCAAGACCGGTAACAACAACACGCCTCATATAATTTCCCTCAAAAACAAAGATAAAAATTATGAATTAAATAAAACAATATTTATAAAAACTATATATTAATTTAAAAAATCTTAACTGATTTTCTCATTTATGAATTTAACAGCATCTCCAAATGTTTGAATTGTTTCAGCAGCATCATCAGGT
>CACMNE010000035.1:0-12472 GCA_902614945.1 uncultured Alphaproteobacteria bacterium | reverse complement strand
AAAAGACTTGAAGGTTACGGTTTGACTGATCTACCTGATTTTAAGTCTAAGTTCTCTTCTGGAATGGATCTTTGTGCAAATTTTTTAGTTACAGATAAAAAAAAGGAAGTCTTAATACCTGCAAATGGGAGAATACTAATAAGTACTGGTCTTGCAATTGAAATTCCAAAAAATTGCGAAGGTCAAATTAGGTCAAGGTCGGGTCTATCAATTGATCACGGTATCATAGTTCTAAATTCTCCTGGCACTATTGATCAAGATTTTCGTGGCCATCTAAGAATAATATTGGCAAATTTTGGAATAGATGATTATTTGGTAAGACAAGGGGATAGAATAGCACAGTTGGTAATAATAAATGTTGTTCGACCTCAAATAAGACTTGTAGAAAAATTGAACGCTTCAAAGCGTGGAAATAAAGGTTTTGGTTCAACAGGAATTACTTAATTTCAAGTGCTTAAATTAATAAAATTTAAACACTAAAAAATATGATGGGAGGATAAGGTTGTCGAATAATACAAAAGAACGAATATTTAATAATATAACTGAGACTATTGGAAGAACACCAATGGTTAGATTATTAAAATTTGAGAAGGAGATTAACACCAAATGCGAAATAATTGCAAAATTAGAATTTTTTAATCCCTTATCATCAGTCAAGGACAGGATTGGTGTTTCTATGATTAATAGTTTAGAAAAATCTGGTCATTTAAAACCGGGAGTTACTATCATTGAACCAACTTCTGGGAATACTGGAGTAGCTCTGGCATTTGTGGCTGCATCAAAAGGATATAAGTTGATATTGACTATGCCAGAAAGTATGTCCTTAGAGCGAAGAAAAATGTTAGCTTTTTTAGGTGCCCAAATTGAACTCACTGAAGCAGCTAAAGGTATGAAAGGCGCTATAGATAAAGCTAAAGAGTTATTAAATTCCATTCCTAATTCCATTATGCCGCAGCAGTTTGAAAATCCTGCTAATCCTGAAATACATATGAAAACAACAGCGGAAGAAATCTGGGAAGATACAAATGGTAATTTAGACATCTTTGTCTCTGGAGTTGGTACTGGCGGTACTATTACTGGAGTAGGAAAAGTTTTGAAGAAAAAGAACCCAGATATTAGATTTATCGCAGTAGAGCCTGAGGATAGTCCAGTAATTTCAGGAGGCCAACCTGGCCCTCATAAAATTCAGGGGATAGGAGCAGGATTTATTCCTAAAAACTTAGATATTGAAATTATAAACAATATTGAAAAAGTTGGTAATCAAGAAGCAGTTTTAATGTCAAGAATGTTAGCTAAATTAGAAGGAATTCCGGTAGGAATTTCATCTGGAGCTGCCTTAGTAGCAGTTAAAAATTGTGCAAAAAAGGAAAAAGTGGGCTCTAGAATAGTGGTGATACTTCCAAGTTTTGCAGAGAGGTATCTTTCAACAATACTCTTTGATGGTTTAACTTAATTTTTGTTTTGGTGATTATTGGATAAAATAGAATTAGAGAGATATACTCGTCATATCCTACTTAAAGAAATAGGTGGATCAGGTCAACAATTATTGAAAAACTCTTGCGTTACAATGGTGGGAGCAGGTGGTTTAGGTTCTGTTATACTATATTATCTAGCTGCTGCTGGTATCGGATGTATAAGAATTGTTGATAACGATATAGTTAGTTTGTCAAATTTACAGCGGCAAATATTGTTCAAGGATGAAGATATAGGAAAAAAAAAGGTAGTAGCGGCAAAAAAAAATTTATTAGACTTAAACTCTCATTTAAATATTGAAACCTTTGACGAAAAATTTAGTGAAAAAAGTAGCAGAAAATTAATAAAAAATTGTGATATTTTAATAGATGGAACAGATAATTTTAAATCTAAGTCATCTATTTGTAAAATAGCATTTAAAGAAACTATTCCATTAGTTTATGGTGGATTAAGTCAATGGGAAGGACAAATTTGTGTTTTCGATCCTAAATCTGCATCGATATGCTTTGGTTGTATTTTTCCAAATGATCCGGGACAAGAATTTGAAGAAAGTTGCTTAAATTTTGGAATTATTGGCCCAACAGTTGGTGTAATTGGATCATTAATGGCCGCAGAAGTTATTAAGTTTTTAACTTCTTGTGGGAAACCTATTATGAATAAAATTTTAACTTATGATTGTTTGCAGGGTGAATTTCAAGAGTTTTTAGTAGAAAAGATTAATAGCTGTGATATTTGTTCAAACTTGAATAATGTTAGCTATTTAGAATAATATCAGGTGGCGTATGGCCATCAGAAAATGTCTTTATATTAATGATGACTTTTTCGCCCATTTCGATTCTTCCCTCAATGGTTGCGGAACTCATATGTGGTAACAAAAAAACATTATCTAGTTCTTTCAATCTTGGATTTATATCGTTACCCTTTTCAAATACGTCCAAAGCAGCTCCTGCTAATTCTTTAGACCTAAGCATACGTGTAAGTGCATTTTCATCGATTATTTCCCCTCTAGCAGTATTTATTATATATGCTGTTTTTTTCATTAATTTTAATCTTCTTGCATTCATTAAATGATAAGTTGATGGTGTATGGGGTGCATTTATTGATAAAAAATCAATTCTTGCCAACATTTGGTCTAAGCTTTCCCAATAAGTAGATTCTAAACTTTCCTCAACTTTAGAAGGTAATCTGTTCCTATTATGATAATGGATTTGAATTCCAAATGCTTTGGCACGTCTGGCAATAGCTTGTCCTATTCGTCCCATTCCTAATATTCCAAGCCTCTTACCATAAATTCTATGACCCAATAAAGCATTTGGTGCCCATCCATCCCATTCATCATCTACTAATTTTTTTACCCCCTCTTTAATACGTCTAGGCACGCTTAGTATTAAGGCCATGGCCATGTCTGCAGTGTCTTCTGTTAGAACATTAGGAGTATTGGTGACGGTTATTCCTCGTTTAGTTGCATTTAACACATCGATATGATCAAATCCAACACCATAGTTTGCAATTAACTTAAGCTTTTCTCCTGACTCTTTAATAAAACTCCCGTCAATTTTGTCTCCAATTGTAGGTACTAATACATCGCAATCTTTTACTATCTCAAGCAGTTGTTCTCTTGTTAAAGGATGAGGTGAGTTAGAAAGATTTACATCAAATAGCTCTTTCATTCTAGTTTCAACAGGTTCTGGTAGTTGACGAGTGACTGCTACTTTAAATTGTTTGTTATTCATCTTATTTTTAATTTTATTAAATAAATTAATTCTTTATAATATTTTGAGTTAAAAATTTAAAGCTAAAAGCAAAAATGATCAAAAACCTTCTTCTTGTAATTTGTTTACTATTTATCTTTCAAGCTAGTATTTTGTGTTCACAACAAGCAAAAAAAGTAGGAAAAGTAACAGGCTTAGAAATACCTAGGTTTGTTTCTCTAAAAAAAAGTAAAACTTTTTTAAGGAGGGGACCTGACAAGTCGTATAAAATTGACTGGATTTTGGAAAGGAATAATTATCCTTTAAAAGTAATTGCTGAGCATGAGCATTGGAGACAAGTAATTGATTTTCAAGGTGATGAGGGATGGGTATATTTTAGATTATTATCAGGCAAAAGGACCATAATTATTTCACAGGATGAGATTTTTTTAAGAAAAACTTCAAAAAAAAATTCTTATCCTATTGGCATTTTAAAATATGGGGTAATTGGAGAACTAATTGATAAAAAAGGGGATTTTTGTAATGCAAAATTTCAAAATTTAAAAGGATGGATAAATAAAAATGAAGCTTGGGGATGTTAAAATCATTAGTCAGGAACAAGCATATAACCAACACTTCTTACAGTTTTTAGATATCTTGGAGATTTAGGATTTTTTTCAATTTTCTTTCTTAACCTATTTATATTAACATCGACTACACGTTCTCTTTCTATATCTTTATAAGTATCACTATTAATTAGGTCTACTTTCACTTTTTTATTAAAATCATTAAAAATTTCTTTTGCAAGTTGTCGTCTGGGTACTGGTTCATTAACTGAATTTATTAATTTGTTAATCAATAGTCTTTCTGCTCTTGTCAGTGGTATTAAATAATCACCATTCCATAACTCTTGTCTTTTGCTATCAAATTTCAAGATTCCAAAACTGATATCTTTATTAGATTTTTTTTCGCCAAATTTTTTAATTCTTTTTAATATACTTTCAATTCTCAGAATTAACTCTCTTGGTTCAAATGGTTTTGATATATAGTCATCTGCACCAGTCTCTAAACCTATTATTCTGTCAGAAGTTTCTTTTCTAGCTGTTAAAAGAATTATTGGAGTTAAGTATTTATTTAATAATTTTTTTGTTAAACTAAGACCGTCTTCTCCTGGCATCATAACATCTAAAATAAATAGATCAAAATCAATCAACGCTGTATAAATTAATGCTTCGGATGCGTTACTTGCTGTAGAAACTAAATAGTTATTCTTTCTAAGATATTTTTGTATTAACTTTCTAATTCTTTTATCATCATCGACTACAAGTATGTGTTTTTTCTCGTTCATTTAAAAAGTACTTTCCTTTCAAATTGGAATTTAATATGTATAGTCATTGGAACATTTAATTTTATTGATGTTGATTTGAATTAATTTATTTTAATTTTATGATTTTAATTGCTAAACTATAGCATCATTTTTTAGTCGAAAAAAGAAGGAATACTTATGCTTAAGGCTTATGATGACAGAGATGGACATATTTGGATGGATGGCAAGTTAATTCCTTGGAGGAATGCTAATGTACACATTTTAACTCATGCTTTACATTATGGATCTTCAGTTTTTGAGGGAGAACGTGCTTATAATGGAAAAATTTTTAAAAGTCGACAGCATTCTGAAAGACTTATAAAATCAGGTAATTATATAGACGTACCTATTCCATATAGTGTTGATGAAATAGAGGAAGCAAAAGAACTTATTTTAAATGAATCAGGTTTAAAGGAAGCCTATATTCGAGCTGTGTGCTGGCGTGGTTCTGGAGAAGATATGGGCGTTGCATCCCAAAAAAATAAAGTAAGAATGGCAATAGCTGCTTGGGAATGGGGTGCTTATTATGGTGATGCTAAAATTAAAGGAGCTAAGCTAGATATTTCAAAATGGAACAGGCCGAGTCCAGAAACAATTCCTTCTTTTGCTAAAGCCGCTGGTTTATACATGATATGTAGCATGTCTAAACACTCTGCTGAGGCAAAGGGATGCTCTGATTCATTGATGAGAGATTACAGAGGATATGTTGCTGAGGCAACTGGTGCCAATATATTTTTTTTTAAAAATGGTGAAGTACATACCCCATTACCAGATTGTTTTTTGAATGGTATTACTAGGCAAACGATAATTAATATCATTAAAAAAAATGGTTTTAAGGTTTTTGAGAGACACATAGAAATTAATGAACTTGAAAACTTTGAACAATGTTGGTTAACAGGAACTGCAGCAGAAGTAACACCAGTTGGTCAAATTGGTGACTATAATTTTGAAGTAGGAAGCTTTGTAAAAGATTTAGTATCAGATTATGAAAATATTGTTAGAGAATGATTTTTTATATCTAATTTCGATGATAAACCTTCCTTTGGTAAGTTTGAGATTTAGGAGGTATTTTTTTAAAATTGAAAATTACTAATAAGAGTGAAAAAGATATTCCTATTATAAAAGAATTAGTCTTAGATATTGTGTGTTTTCTTGAAGATGAGAAGCTATTTGAAATAGTGACTATTCCTTTGAAGGGGAAATCTCAAGAAGCAGATTTTATGATAGTTTCATCAGGCAATTCTTCAAGACAAGTATCATCATCTTCTGAAAAACTTTTGGAGTATTTAAAAATTAAATATGGAATTTTATCTAAAGTAGAAGGTTTAGAAACTGCAAACTGGGTACTTATAGATTCAGGCGATATTTTGATAAATATTTTTAGACCAGAAGTTAGAGAGTACTATCAGTTAGAGAAAATGTGGATGATATAGTAAAAAGTATAATATAAAGATTTAAAATATGAAAATTTCAATTATAGCAGTTGGAAGAATTAGTAATTCTTTTGAATCAGATCTGGTTAATCGATATTTTAACCGTTTTAATAAAATAAATAAATTAATAGGACTAAGCCAACTGCAAATAATTGAAGTTGACGATAAAAAATATAAAACTAAACAACAACAGGCAAAAAAAATATTAGAGATTATAAAAACAGAAACTAAAATCGTTATTTTTGATCAAAAAGGTAAAAGTATATCGTCTGAAAATTTCACAAAATATTTAATAAATCAGCGTGATAGTGGATTAAAAAAATTAGTTTTTATAATAGGTGGTGCTTTTGGCTTATGTAAAATTCTTTATAAAGAATCAAACGAAATATTTTCCTTAGGAAATATGATTTGGCCTCATTTTCTTGTCAGAGTAATGGTAACAGAACAGATTTATCGTTCAGCATCAATTATATTGGGTAATCCATATCATAAAAATTGAATACATGTGTGAGCAAAAAATGAATGATAAAATAAAAAATCAAACTATTTTATGTATACTGGATGGTTGGGGTATTTCGAAAGTAACTAAAGGAAATGCTGTTAAATTAGCAGAAACACCAAATTTTGACTATTTATTGCATAATTTTCCTAATGCCAATTTAATAACATATGGTCCATCAGTGGGTTTGCCAAAAAATCAGGTAGGCAATTCAGAAGTAGGGCATATGAATCTTGGTGCAGGTAGGAAAGTACAAATGGATTTACCAAGAATAAGTAAAGCTTTCTCTAATAATTTCTTAGCTGAAAATAAAACATTAAATTCAAGTATTACCAAAATTAATAATAGAAATGGGGCAATTCATATTATTGGATTGTGCTCAGATGGAGGGGTTCATAGTCATGAAGACCATATTTTCGAATTAATAAAATACTTAAAAAAAAATAACTTAAGATTTTTATTACATATGATTTTAGATGGTAGAGATACTTCTCCAAAAAATGCATTAAATAATATAAAAAAAATAAAATTTTTCTTTGGTGACTTAGATTTTGTTGCATCTATATCTGGAAGATATTTTGCAATGGATAGAGATCAAAGATGGAATAGAACAGAGAAATTTTACAGAACTATAGTTTATAGAGAAGGAGAAAAATTTGATGATCCTGAGGCGTTCATCAAAAAACAATATAGTAAAGAAATTAATGATGAATTTGTTAAACCATCTGTTTCTATAAACTATTCTGGAATAGATTATAAGAGGGATGGTGTAATTTTTATGAATTTTCGTTCTGATAGAATGAGACAAATAACCCATGCATTATGTGATGAAAATTTCAAAAATTTTTTTACTGATAGAAAGCCTATTTTTATTTCAGCAATAAGTTTGGTTTCTTATTCAAATAGTCTTGAAAAATTTGTAGAAACTTTATTTCCAAAAATTGAGATTAAAAATACTCTTGGTGATGTTTTGTCAAAAATGGATTTAAAACAATTAAGATTATCAGAAACAGAAAAATATGCTCACGTCACATATTTCTTCAATTGTGGGAATGAAAAAAATTTAAAGGGAGAGGATAGAATATTAGTTAAGAGTCCAAAAGTTACGACTTATGATTTGCAACCAAATATGTCTATTAAAAATGTTACTGATCATTTAATAAAAGCGATCAATTCAATAGAATATGATTTTATTGTCGTAAACTTTGCTAATCCTGATATGGTAGGTCATACTGGAAATCTTACTGCTGCCATAAAGGCTTGTGAAGCAGTTGATAAGGCCCTTGGAGATGTAATTTCAAATGTAAAGAAAATTAACGCTAATATACTCGTTGTAGCAGATCATGGTAATTGTGAAGAAATGATTAACTTTAAAACTGGACAGCCGCATACTGCGCATACTTTAAATTTAGTGCCGATCATATTAATAACTAAGGATCAAAATTTGAAAGTAGAAAATGGGATTTTGTCTGATGTCGCACCAACTTTATTAGATTTGATGAAAATAAGAAAACCTAATGAAATGACTGGTAGATCTTTATTAAAAAAATAAATCATTTACATTTTAAAGACTTGTAAACTTTTTATTTAGATTTTAATTACTAGATCTATTATGTAACTAATTGAAATAAGAGAATTGAGAAGGTAAATTATGAAACGTAGTTTGATTATATTAATCCTGGGATTTATTGCAGGTGGAATATTTTTTAATCAAATTGACAAAACAGCTTTAATGGCCCAGGCCAAAAACGGTTCAGAAGATAAAAACCGAGTTTATGAGCAGCTCAATTTATTTGGAGAAGTTTTTGATAGAATAAGATCTGGATATGTAGAAGATGTTAATAGCTCTGATTTGATATCTGCTGCAATTAGGGGAATGTTAACTTCTCTAGACCCTCATTCAGGTTATATGCCACCAGAAAGCTTTCAAGATATGCAAGTAGATACTAGAGGTGCTTTTGGTGGTTTAGGAATAGAAGTAACACAAGAAGACGGATTTGTTAAAGTTGTTTCTCCAATGGATGGAACACCTGCTTCAGAGGCTGGTATACAGTCTGGGGATTTTATAACTCATGTAGACGGAGAAGCTATCTTAGGTCTAACTCTATCAGAAGCTGTAGATAAAATGAGAGGTCCAGTTGGTTCTGAAGTATCATTAACAATAGTAAGAAATTTAGATGAAGAACCTTTTGATGTAGTCATCATAAGAGATGTCATAAAGCTAACTGCTGCTAGGGTTAGAGTAGAGGATGATGTAATTATTGTTAGAGTTACTACATTTAATGAACAAACCACCCCTAATATAAAAAAGGGAATTAAAGAAAAAATTGACGAATTAAGTGGTAAAGATAATGTCTCTGGATTTATTATTGATTTAAGAAATAATCCAGGAGGACTTCTTTCAGAAGCAATTTCAGTTTCAGATATGTTTCTTAACCAAGGTGAAATTGTGTCAACCAGAGGAAGAAACAATGGGCAAGCAAAAAGGTATAGTGCTTCAAAGGGGGACTTAGCTGAAAATAAGCCTATAATTGTATTAATAAATGGTGGATCTGCATCTGCATCTGAAATTGTAGCTGGAGCACTACAAGATCATAAAAGGGCTGTCATTCTCGGAACAAAAAGTTTTGGTAAAGGATCAGTTCAGTCAGTAATACCTCTAGGTGAGAATGGAGCAATGAGACTTACGACTGCTAGATATTACACTCCTTCTGGTAGATCAATACAAGCTCTAGGTGTTGTTCCTGATATCATTGTTGAGCAATTACCTAGGATCAACAAGGAAAAAGAAGAAGACGAACCTTCTACTAGAATAACAGAGGCTGATTTAAAGGGAGCTTTATCAAATGACCGCCTTTCAGATGAAGAAAAAGAACTATTGGCAAAAGAGAAAAAAATCCAGTTAAAAAAAATACAAAGAAGAAAAACAGATAATCAATTATCTTTTGCTTTAGATGTAATATCTGGGCTTAATATTTATGGTAGAAATAATTGAGGAAATTTTCTGAAAAAAATTATAGGCCTTGTGTTGGTATAGTTTTAATCAATAATGGATCTATATTTGCTGGTCAAAGACTTGACTACAAATCTGATGCTTGGCAAATGCCACAAGGGGGTATAGAAGAGAATGAATCTCCAATAAGAGCAGCTATAAGGGAACTTAAAGAAGAAACAGGTATTAAAAAAAAACATATTAAGATAGTATTGGAATCCAAAAATTGGATTAATTATGATTTGCCAAAAGAATTAATTCCAAAACTATGGAATGGAAAATTTGTTGGTCAAAGTCAAAAATGGTTTGCAATGGAATTCTTGGGATCTGATAGCGACGTTAACATAAATACAAAAAACCCAGAATTCTCTAAATGGCAATGGATGACCAAAAATAAACTTTTAGACAGTATAGTACCCTTTAAAAAAAGAGTTTACAAAAATATACTTTCACAATTTTCAGCTCAACTAAATTTAAAATAATTAGTTATGTAGCTTTTCTTTGGAAATTATTGGAAAAAAAGTACTGTCTGATTGTATTCCTAACCATTCTTGGCCCTTTACTAAAGAATACTCTGCTAAATCAAGTAGTCTGTAGAAGCTTTTTCTATCAATCTTTGCTTCGATGTTTTTTCTAACCATAATGTAAGGTGAGGGTTCTTGGGTCTTATCATTAATTGAAATACGAAAGGGATTTTTTTTACTTAAAACAATTGTTTCATCTATATTTGTAAAAAAAACTAAATAGGATTTGTTGTTTTCAGTTATTTTTTCAAAATCATTAGCTATAAATGGGGCATCGTCAACTATAATCCCTACTTTTTCAACTGGTGTAATCAAGAAGTATTTATTGTTTTCATTAATTAGTATGCTAGAAAAAAGTTTCACTAATTTCTTTCTATTGATTGGCGATCCACAGTAAAACCAAGTGCCATCACTTGCAATTCTCATATCAATATCACCACAATATTTAGGATTCCATTTTTTTATTTTAAACTCTAGAGCATCGTTTGGTTTATTGAAAATGTCTCTTAAAAAGCTACTCTGATAATTTTTACTAGCTTCTTTTTTTTCCGGGGATTCTTTCATTTATATGATTTAATTTCTGAATATTATATTATTTCTGGACAAATCACTTATCTTTTTACAACCCATTAGCTTCATGTCTCTTTCAATTTCATTTTTCATTATAGATAGGGCTTTTTCTACTCCTTTCTGTCCAGCAGCAGCTAGAGCATAAAGATACATTCTTCCACCTGAACAGGCTTTAGCCCCCAGAGATAGTGCTTTCAAAACGTGGGTACCTCTTTTAATTCCACCTTCGCATATAACATCAATTTTATCGCCGACAGAATCCACAATTTCTTTAAGTTGATCAAATGGTGCTCTCGATCCATCAAGTTGTCTTCCGCCATGGTTGGAAACAATTATTGCAGAGCAACCGATATCTACTGCTTTTTTTGCATCTTCAACACTCATTACCCCTTTTAAAGCAAATTGTCCTCCCCATTTCGAATTGAGTTGTTCCGCATCTTTCCAACTCATATTTTGATCTAGCATTGTTGAGAAATATTCGCCGATTGAAGTGACTGTATTTGTCCCTTCTTTGACATAATTTTGTAAGTGAGGTAATTCAAAAGGCGAGCTAGTAATGTGATTAAAAAACCATGAAGGTTTGATAGCAAATTCAATCATACTTTCAATTGTCAGTTTTGGTGGTATCGTAAATCCTGTACGAAGGTCTCTCTCTCTATTTCCTCCAGTAATTGTATCAACAGTAAGGGCTAAAACATCAAAATTAGAATTTTTTGCCCTTTCTAACAAGTCTTGATTTAAAGCACGATCTTTATGAAAATAAAATTGAAACATTTTTGGAGCGTCACTAATTTTTTCAATTTCTTCTACACTCACAGTACTTAGAGATGATACACCAAACATTGTTCCAAATTTACTTGCAGCTCTAGCAACAGCCTTTTCACCTTCGAAATGAAAAAGTCGTTGAACTGCAGTTGGTGCACAATAGATTGGCAAATTAATTTTTTTTCCAAAAACAGTAGTGGTTAAATCAACATCTTCTACACCTCTTAAAACATTAGGAACAAGATCAACATCGTCAAAGGATTTAGTGTTTCTTCTGTAAGTTACTTCATCATCAGCTGCACCATCTATATAATTGAAGATTGGTGAAGGAAGTTTTTTTTTGGCAAGGTGTTTAAAACTATTTATATTATGACAATTTTTAAGCTTCATATAAAAAATTATCCTTGTCTAGCTTTGAACCTTCTTTGAGTTTTATTTATGACGTAAATCCTACCTTTTCTCCTAACAAGTCGACAATCTCTGTGTCTTTGTTTTAAAGATCTTAAAGAATTTCTTACTTTCATTTTAATACTCCATTTCTAATTTAGTTTTAATAACTATATAAAAACGCTAACACAAGCTTTAATTTAAATGGTGGGCGTAACTGGGATTGAACCAGTGACCCCTTCGATGTCAACGAAGTGCTCTCCCGCTGAGCTATACGCCCATTAAATATTTATGTTGCATATTACAAAGGCTTTCTTTAACGGTCTTTAATAATTGCTTCAAGTTATTTTTTTTTGAGAATTAGAAATGATTAAAATTTTTGATACTAATTTTAAACCACCTTACAAATTTAAAGTAATTTTCAATTCACCTCATTCTGGATGTATTTACACCAAAGGGTTTTTAGAAAGCACAAATGTAGAAATTTATGACCTTCGAACTTCAGAAGATTCATTTGTTGGGGAATTATTTTATTCAACCAAGTTTTTTAACTGCTTATTAATGGAGGCTAAATTTCCCAGAACATTTATAGATTTAAACCGATCACATTTAGAATTAGATCCACGATTAATCTCAGGAGATTTTCGTTTTGATAAAACAGCAAGAAATATGGCTGGTATGGGAGTTATCCCTCGGATTTCAGGTAATGGTAAGGAAATATATTCCAAACCTATATTTGCTAAAGATGCTTTAAAAAGGTTACAAAGCTTTT
>CACMNE010000034.1:0-12962 GCA_902614945.1 uncultured Alphaproteobacteria bacterium | reverse complement strand
GTGGGTAAATAAATTACCAGATATTTTAAGTAATAGTAATATAAATGACTGATAAAATATCCCAAATAAATAATATCAATATCAGAATTCCTAAAGTTAGAGGAATTATAAGGAAAAATTTTGAACTTTCTCGATTAAGTTGGTTAAAAGTGGGAGGTCCTGCAGAGATATTTTTTCAACCAGAAGATGAAGATGATTTGTCATTCTTTTTAAAAAATTTAGAAACTAATATCCCTATATTTGTTATTGGTGCTTGTTCAAATCTAATTATAAGAGATGGGGGCATACCTGGAGTTGTTATAAAATTAGGTAAAAACTTTTCTACAATAAAGTTGAATAAAACTGTTGTTTCAGTCGGAGCAGCTTGCCGAGATTCTTATCTTGCTCAAACTTGTGCTAAAGAGGGTGTTGACCTTTCCTTTTTGCGAACAATACCAGGTAATCTCGGTGGAGCAGTTAAAATGAATGCGGGATGCTATGGGTCTTATCTGTCAGACTATTTAATTGGTTTAACACTTATTAGAAGAGACGGGTCAATTGCTGATATGAAGGCAAGCGATTTTAAATTTAGCTATAGAAATTCTAATATACCAGATGATGCAATCATAACAAATGTTTTGCTTAGAAAAGAACTTGATGACCCATTAAGGATTGAAATGAAAATGACTAGAGCCATAGATATAAGAAATTTAAGTCAACCTACAAAAGACTTATCTTGCGGTTCTACTTTTAGAAATCCATTAGGAAGATCTTCATTGGAAGATAAATATGATAATGATCATTCACAAAAAGCATGGAAGCTTATAGATGATGCAGGTCTTAGGGGTGCCAAAATTGGGGGAGCGATGGTCTCAAAAAAACATACTAATTTTTTAATAAATACTGGAAATGCTACAGCAAAGGACATTGAAGATTTAGGCAATTTTATAATTAAAAAAGTAAAAACAAATAGTGGGATAAATCTTACATGGGAAGTTAAAAGGGTAGGAAAGTATTAAAAAATTAAAATATAGTTATCAACATGAATTATAATTTAAATTATGAAAAAAAAAGTAGCAATATTAAAAGGTGGTAGTTCATCAGAACGCGAAGTTTCTTTATCTACGGGTGACTCCTGTTCAGAAGCCATATCCAAGTTGGGCTATAATGTAAAATCGATAGATACTAAATATGATTTTTTAGAAGATTTAATTAAATTTAAACCGGATATAGTTTTTAATGCTCTACATGGTAGGCACGGAGAAGATGGTATAATTCAGGGTGTTTTAGAAATTATGAAGATACCATATACTCATTCTGGAGTTCTAGCATCCTCAATCGCTATGGATAAAAATTTAGCAAAAGTTTTTTTTAAAGATGCTGGGATCCCAGTTATTGATCACCTAGTTTTGGATCCAGGGTTTTCAATCAAAGAAATTCCTTTCCCATTCCCTTATGTTATTAAACCTGTAGATGGGGGTTCTTCAGTAGGTGTGAAGATATTTAGAAATCAAGATGATTGGTTGTTTAACAGAAATTTTGAAAATGATAACAGACAATATTTAGTAGAACCCTTTATCCCTGGTAGAGAACTCACAGTTGCAACTATGGGAAATAAATCTTTGACTGTAACTGATATTTTGTCGGAAGGATGGTATAATTATGAAGCAAAATATAAAATTGGTGCTTCCAAACATATAATTCCTGCTAATATTCCAGAGAATATTAAAAATTTGTGTTTAAATTATGCTTTAATAGCACATGAGAAGTTAGGATGCCGAGGCGTTACAAGGACAGATTTCAGGTGGAATGAAAAATTTGGAACTAAAGGTCTTTTTGTACTAGAATTAAACACTCAGCCAGGAATGACACCTACATCCTTGGTTCCTGAACAAGCAAGTTATGTTGGGATATCTTTTGAAGAGCTCTGTGAGTGGTTAATTAAAGATGCATCATATGATAAAAGTTAATGTTTTTTAAGTAAAAATTCAAAAATGAAACAAACTAAAAGTTATCCAAGGCCATCAAAAATACGATACAGATTGGAGAGAGTTTGGCTAAGACTATGGTTAAGAAAATTGATCCTTTATTTGTCACTAATTTTAGTTTTCTCAACTTTTTGTCTTCTCATTTTTGTATATTCTAATGATTGGATTAAACTAAAAGACTATAAAAATTATTTTAAAAATAACATTTTTGAAAGACCAGAATTATCTGTATCAAAACTAGAAATAAAAACTACTAATTTGGATCTCATAAATCAAATTAATGCTATTTTAAAACTTTCATTTCCTATAAACTCAATTAAGCTTGATATAAATCATATACAGAAAATAATTAATCAAATTGACTCTGTAGAATCTTCAAATGTGAGAATAAATGATAGTGGAGTTCTACTGGTTGAAGTTATTGAGAGAAAACCGGTTGCAGTTTATAGAGAGAATGATGATTTAGCTTTAATTGACCTTAAAGGTTATAAAATAAATAATATTTTTTCTAGAAACGATAGAAAGGATTTACCTCTAATTGTAGGAACTGGAGGAAACTACCAGGTGAAAGAAGCATTAGAAATTTATCAATTATTATCTATTTATCTCAATGAAATTAGAGGATTAATTAGGATTGGCGAAAGGAGATGGGATATAATATTTAAAAATAATAAGAGAATTAAATTGTCTGAAAAATACCCAAAAAGGTCATTAAGAAATTTTTTAACTAGTGACAAGAGTTATTTAATTTCATCAAATGATTTTGTAATTATAGATTTGAGGTTTACTAATAAGATTATTTTAAGAAGACTAACAGAAGATATCACAAAACCATAAATTAAATTTAATTAGCTTAAAAATAAAAATGATTAACTTTAAAAAACATAAAGAATTTAGAAAAAGATTGAAGTCTGCTATAAAAAAAGGAACTTTAGGCTTGATTGATATCGGTTCCTCAAAAATAGTATGTATTATAATAAAATTTTCAAAAATTGATAATAATTCAAAGAAATTAGATCAAATTAATGAAACAAACAGTATCGCATATAGGGTGGTCGGTGCTGCCACAAAAAAATCAATAGGAATAAAAAAAGGGGAAATAATTATCGCAGAAGAGGTTGAAAAAACTATTAGATTAGTTATTCAACAGTCACAAAAAATGGCTGCATCAATAATTGATGAAGTAGTTGTTACTTTTTCTGGAGGTTCACCAATTTCAAAAAATTTATATCAAGACATAAGATTAGAAAATCAATCTGTCAGTTCTAACGATATAAGTATTTTACTTTCAAAATACGCTTTTCAAGCTCATTCTGAGCAAAGAGAAATACTTCATGCTATGCCAATCAATTTCAGCTTGGATGAAAAAACTGGTCTGACAGATCCAAGAGGATTGAGTGGTCAAATATTAGGTTTGGATATCAACTTGATAACAATTCAAAAAAATATAATTGAAAATATCGATCAATGCTTAAGAAATTGTCAACTAAATCTTGCTGGGATCTTTTATTCACCTTACATCTCAGCCAAATCCAGTCTGGTAGAGGATGAATTAAAATTAGGAGCTACTTGTGTTGATATGGGTTTTGGTACAACTGGAATTTCTATTTTTTATAATCACCAAATGGTTTTTGCGTCCAATATTAGGTTTGGTGGAGCAAATATAACCTCAGATATAATGCAAGCTTTTCAAATATCTTTTAATGAGGCTGAGCGTATAAAAACTTTACATGGGGGCCTAATTATCACTAATTTGGATGATAATGAATTGATTGAACTTTCATTTGCTGACGAAAACAAAGCATATTACAATTATGAAAGACCTTTTATAAGTAGGTCAGAATTGATTTCTGTAATTAGACCAAGATTTGAAGAAATCTTGGAAGAAATTCAATTTAGTTTGGAAAAAACAGGTTTAGAACATCTTTCATCCAAGAGAATTGTTTTTACTGGGGGTGGAAGTCAAATGCCAGGACTTTACGAACTTGCATCAGAGTATTTTGGCTCTAGAGTAAGAATAGGAAGGCCAATGAGAGTTCAAGGATTACCACAAGCATTACAAGGGTCTCAATTTTCTGCAATTATTGGTCTAGCAATTGAAATAAATAATCTACAGGATGAAGTCTGGGATTTTGATATTCCTAATAGTTTAGGACCTGGTCAGAAAATAAAATCTGCAGTCAATTGGTTTAAAGACAACTGGTAAAACAAAATTATTGATGATTTGTAAGTTATTTTTTTAGTGACCTAAAAGAAGTATTGCGTTAACATAACGAATCAAAAAACAATAAAAATTTTAACAGGCAAAAAACGGGCAAAAATCATGACTTTTACTTTAAGAGTTCCTGAGCATCAGGATCTAAAGCCACGCATCATTGTTTTTGGTGTAGGTGGAGCAGGCGGTAACGCAGTTGATAATATGATTCTCAAAAACTTAGAAGGAGCAAATTTTGTTGTTGCCAACACTGACGCTCAAGCCTTAGAGCAATCGAATGCACACAAAAAAATTCAAATGGGTGTAAAAATAACGGAAGGTCTTGGTGCAGGTTCTAATCCTGAAAGAGGTGCACTAGCAGCAGAAGAAAGCTTAGAAGACATAGTTGAGGCGTTAAGAGATAGCCATATGTGTTTTATCACAGCGGGTATGGGTGGAGGAACTGGTACTGGCGCAGCACCAGTAATTGCTCAAGCTGCTCGAGAACTAGGTGTGCTAACTGTAGGTGTGGTCACTAAGCCTTTTCAATTTGAAGGTTTAAAAAGGATGGATCAAGCACAAAATGGTATTGAAGAACTTCAAGATGTAGTTGATACATTGATAGTTATTCCAAATCAAAATTTATTTAGGCTTGCAAATGAAAAAACCACTGCTACTCAGGCTTTTGAGCTTGCTGATGATGTCCTTTATCAGGGTGTAAAAGGTGTGACTGACTTAATGGTAAGACCAGGCCTAATAAATCTAGATTTTGCTGATGTACGCGCAGTAATGGATGAAATGGGTAAAGCAATGATGGGTACTGGTGAAGCAAGTGGAGAAGATAGAGCACAACATGCAGCTGAAAAAGCTATTGCTAACCCTCTTTTAGATGAGATTTCACTTTCAGGAGCTAGAGGTGTTCTAATTAATGTTACTGGTGGAAATGATATGACCTTGTTTGAGTTAGATGAAGCAGCTAATAGAATAAGAGATGAAATTGATGGTGACGCTAAAATTTTGGTTGGAACTACCTTAGATCCGTCTCTTGATGGTATAATCAGAGTGTCCGTTGTTGCCACAGGTATAGAAGTAGAAAATCAAATAGTTGAAAACTCAAATGATTTAGGAGTTACTAACAAAGCATTAGTAAGAGAAAACAATCGGTCAATAATGGATAATCGGAATACTAGTACTATAATCAAAAATTCTGCCGACTCAAAAGAGTATGGGACAAATATAATTAAAAATACTAATCTGAACTCTAATAATGATAATGGAGATATTAGTTCAACAAAATCTAATGGCACAAGATTTGATGAGAAAGTAGATATTCCGAACATTTTCAAAGTAAGAAAAACAGGTGAAAACTTAAATCCAACGAATTTTGAAAATACACATGAAAGATTGCAGGCTGCTGTAAATAAAGAACCAGATCCCAGTTTGTATAATAGACCAAGTGATTTATCAAAAAAACTATCGCAATCGAGTAAAAGTACACTTAATAGTTTTTTACAAAAGATGACTAGTTTTCGTGGAAAAAAAATAGACACACAATCTGAAAAAAAGTTTCCACCAAATTTTACAGTTCCTACTGATCAAATTGCTAATACAGAATATAAATCCTTAAATCAAAGTGAAAATGTTAAAACCAATGAAGAAAATTACAAGGAGGAAATTCCTGCTTTTTTAAGAAGACAAGCAAACTAAGTTTTATCAAGTATTAAAATTTATTTTGTATTATTTTGTTATAAAGTGTGATTTGAATAATTTTCAAAGGGGGTTAAAATAAACCACTAATGTTATTTAGGGTTTGTTTTGCAAAAGACTATTAAAAAAAACGTTATAATTGTTGGTACAGGTATTCACTTAGGTAGACCTGCCAGATTAACTATAAAGCCAGCACCAACTAATCATGGAATAGTTTTTAAAAGATTAGACGTTGATCATAATAATACACTCATTAAAGCTAATTTTAAAAACATACTTTCTGGGGAATTATGTACTACATTAGTTAATGAAGAAGGTATTTCCGTAAAAACAGTTGAACATTTGTTAGCTGCTTTTTCAGGTCTTGGTATTTCTAACGCTTTAATTGAAATCGATAATGAAGAGATACCTATTCTTGATGGATCTTCCTTAAAGTTTGCACAGGCATTGATTGATGCGGGGATTTGTGAACAAGATGAATCATTAAATTTTTGCTCTGTGAAGAAATCAATTAAAGTAGTAAATAAAAATAGTTGGGTTAAGTTCGAACCAGCTGATAATCTTATTCTCACAGTTTGTATTGATTATCCAAATACTTGTATTGGTAAGCAAAGCTTATCTCTTTTGATCTCAAAAGATACTTTTCAAAAAGAACTATGTGATAATAGAACTTTTTGTTTGAAAAATGATATAAAAGATATGAGATCAAGAGGGTTTGCTTTAGGAGGATCATTAGATAATGCTATAGTTGTAGATGGTTATAGCGTAATAAATCCAAGAGGATTAAAAAGAAAAGACGAATTTGTCAGACATAAGATGTTGGATGCCTTAGGTGACTTGGCTTTATCAGGTTTACCGTTATTAGGCCATTATAAAGCTTTTTGTGCAGGGCATAAGTTGAATAACCAATTGCTAATCAAGTTATTTTCTAATCATTCAAATTATAAAGTATCAGTTCCAGATAATATAAATTCTGAAAAATATGTTGATCATAATTTTTGCTCAACTAGTCAAAACTATAGAGCTGTAATCTAATTTTAATTGTGGAATGTTGATTAATCTCAAAAAAAATAGTATTTTTATCTATAATAAAGATATTAATCATTATGAAAAAAGTTGTTATTCCTAGTTTATATTTATTTCTGTTTCTAATTACTTTTATTGTAAATGCGTGCACAAAGTTAGCTAGTGATTTTGATGCAAATTCATCAGTTGAAGAAATTATAAAAAATGCAAATGAAGCCTTTGATAAAAGAGATTATACTAGAGCTGCTGAAATTTATTTAAAAGTTGAAGAATTATATCCTTATTCTGATTCATCTAGAGAAGCACTTATTAAAGCAATTAATTCATATCACATAGGATCACAATTTAATGAACTTAGAAAAACATCAAAAAAATATTTAGACCTTTATCCAAAAGATAAAAATGCATCTTTTGCAAAATATATGGTGGGTATGAGCTATTTTGAACAGATTATTGATGTCGAAAGAGATCAGGGTGCTACAAGAGACTCAATTAGAGAATTTAGTGAATTAATGGAGCTTTACCCTAAAAGTAAATATGCTTTAAAAGCAAAAAGAAATATTACGATTGCAAAAAGTCAATTGGCTGGACAAGAAGTTGCAGTTGGTAGATATTATTTAGAAAGAAATAATCCATTATCAGCAATTAATAGATTTAAAACAGTTATAGATTATCATAAGAGTACTCCTTATTATCCAGAAGCACTTTTTAGGTCAATAGAAGGTTATGCTATGCTAGGAATTAATCATAAAGTTAAGGGTTATGTTAAAGTTTTAAAAAAAGAATTTCCAAATAGTGAATGGAATAGTTTAGCTTTAAATCTTATGAAAGAATACGGTATCAAGGTTGATTAAAATTGTTAAAATCACTTTCCATAACAAATATGTTATTGATAGAAAAAGCAGATGTAGTTTTTTCTAGTGGCTTAAATGTATTTACTGGTGAAACTGGTGCAGGAAAATCAATTATTTTCGATTGTATAGGTTTTGTTTTTGGGAATAAAACTAGAAAGAGCTTTTTAAAAGAAAAAGAAAAAAGTGGACAAGTTACTGTTGAGTTTGAGATTGATGACTCAAGTGATATCGTTAATTTACTTTTAGAATTATCCATCCCAATTTCTGAAACTTTAATTATAAGAAGAGTAGAATTTGATGATGGAAGAAGAAAATCATATATCAATGATGTTAACTGTACGACTGATTTATTAAAAAAAATTGGAGAACAGCTTATTGAATTTGTTGATCAAAAGAATTATTCCAAAATTTTAAAAAAGCAAAACCACATTAATTTACTTGATAACTTCTGTTTTAATAAGGAGAAACTTTATCAACTAAATAAAATATGGTCTATAATAAAGTCTGAAGAAAAGAAATTATCTAATTTAGTTATAGAAAAAAATAAATTTTTTGAAGAGTTAGATTTTAAAAAGAAATCATTATCTGAACTAAAAAGTTTAAACTTGGTGTCTGGAGAATTTGAGGAATTAGAGATAAAGAAAAAAACTTTAAAATCTTCAGCCAGAATTAAAGAATATCTTAATGATGCATATGCATTAATTACTAAGCATGAAATAAATAACGCTTTGACTAGTAGTATTAGTAAATTGGAAAAAACATCACAAGTACTCGTCAACAATAAATTATTAGAAGACAGCATTCAAAGTTTTAGTACAATAATTAGTAATTTAAATGAAATCGAAAAAAATATCCAATCAATTCTAGAAGATATCTTTCCAAATGATATTAGATTAGAAGATATTGAAGAAAGGTTATATGAGGTAAAAAAACTATCAAGAAAACATAATGTTTTTCCTGATGCCTTAATTGGTTTGCAAGAAGAATTAGAAAAACAGCTTTTTGAATATAATAATTTTGAAGAAGAAATAAAATTAATTCAAAAAAGTATTTCATCAAATGAAGTTATATATGATGAACTAGCTAATTCAATTTCATCAATTAGAATAGCGGGTGGAAAAAAATTAAGTAAAATTATTAATTATGAATTATCACATTTAAAAATGGATGGAATTAAATTTATTGTAGTTTTTGAAGAAAAAAAAGAAAAATCAATAATAGGAAATGATGAAGTTTTTTTTCAAATTAGCAATAATAATTTAGTTGCACAAGATTTGGAAAAGGTAGCGTCTGGTGGAGAATTGTCTAGAATTCTTTTGGCTTTAAAAGTTTCTCTAGTACAGCAAACTTCTGGATTAGCCTTAATTTTTGATGAAATTGACAGAGGTATAGGAGGAGCTACAGCGGAAGCTGTTGGTGATAGGTTATCAATTCTTTCAAAAAATGAACAGATTTTAATTGTTACTCATTCTCCTCAAGTTGCATCAAAAGCACACAAACATTGGAATGTAAGTAAAAAAATTACTAGTGAAGGTTTTCCGTTAAGTAGTATTAAAGAATTGGGAATAGACGATATCAAAAAAGAATTAGCTAGAATGATTTCTGGTAAAATAATAACAAAAGAAGCAATTGCAGCTGCAGAAAAATTAATGCCTTAATTCCAAAAAAATTTTTATTTATAATTAAATTTTTAACCTATGACTAATAAGAGCATTATGTCCAAGTTTTTTTTGCTCCTTGATATATGGTTTAAGAAAGGAATTTGTAATTTTTATCATATCATTATTACCGTCAAACAATCTGAGCATATAACGGAAGTCTTTTATAGTATTATTTATTGTGAATAAATAGCTGTCATAATTATTATTGATTGCGTGAGGAGCAATTCTATCTAGGGACCTTGAGGAACCCGAACCTAATGAAGATAAATCATAAAAATTCTTCCAATCAACTTGAATTTTTTTCGCAAATTTTAAACTCTCTATAACTAAGCTTGCAGTACCTAGTGCTAAAAAGTTTGACAACAATTTTGCTTTAGCACCCATTCCGACATTACCTATTCGAATAATCGTTTTACAACATGGATTTAAAATTTTTTTTGAAATTTTGAAATTTTTTTTGCTCGAACCTACAAATGCGCCCAATTCACCATTTTTTGCTTGTAAATTACCACCTGAGACTGGAGCCTCTACATAATTAAAGTTATAAATTTTAGATCGTTTTTCAAAATAGATTACAGAATTATGGTCATTAGTTGTGCAATCAATTATAAGTTTTTTCTCTGAATTTTTAAAATTTAGTTTGGTTATAATTTTCTTTACCACTCTAGAGTTGGGTAGGCATAAAATTAAAATTTCACATTTTTTCGTCATATTTTTTAGGGTTTTGAGTTCTATTGCACCTTTTAATTTCACTCTATTTATAGTCTCTGGATTTTTATTTTTTTTAACATACACCTTAAAACCCGAATCAATTAACTTACATACCATGCCTTCACCCATTAATCCTACACCAAGAAATCCTATGGTTATTTTATTAAGCTTATTATTTTGAAAAATTTTCATTCTAATACTATAAAAATCTAGAATTAATATTTTAATTAGATCTTATAACTTTTCCAGGATTTAAAATTGAATTTGGATCTAAGGTTTTTTTAATTGTAGTCATAATATCCCAAGCATAGCCATGCTCTTTTTCCATGAAATTTAGCTTTCCCATGCCAATACCATGCTCTCCTGTCACGGTACCACCAAGTTCTAAAGATCTCTCACACATCCTATGAATAATGGCTTGAGCAATCTTTTTTTCTTTTATATCTCCTTCTTTAATCAATAAAGTAGCATGAAAATTACCATCGCCTACATGACCCCATATAGGTCCAGGAATTCCGCTTTCATTAATATCTTTTGCAGTTTGATCAATTAGATTAGCTAGTTCTGAAATCGGTACACAAGCGTCTGTTGCTATTGCTTTATGACCTGGATATTTTGCCTTAACCGCATAAAAAGCATTATGACGATTTTTCCAAAGTTTATTTCTTAGTTCAGATTTTGAAGACCATTCAAAGTTTGAACCTGAAAAATTAGTTGCAATTTCAGAAACAGTTTCTGATTGCTCTTTTACAGAATTTTCAGAACCGTGAAACTCTAAAAATAAATGGGGAGAAACAAGCATATTCTCTTTAAAGTACTCATTACATGCCTCAATAGTTTGAGAGTCTACAAGTTCCATTCTTGCTATTGGAATTCCCATTTGGATGGTTTGGATAACAGTTTGTACAGCATCATTAACAGTTGGGAATGAACAAATTGCAGCTGATATTGATTCTGGAATTCCCTGTAGCTTAAGAGTAAGTTGGGTAATTAATCCTAAAGTCCCCTCTGATCCAACTATTAATTTTGTTAAATCATAACCCGCAGCGGATTTCTTTGATCTACCGCCAGTTTTAAATATATTCCCATTTGCTAGCACAACTTCTAAGCCTAAGACATTTTCACGCATTGTACCGTACCTTACAGCGGTTGTCCCTGAAGCTCTAGTTGCTGCCATCCCTCCAAGTGAAGCATTTGCTCCTGGATCAACTGGAAAAAATAAACCCTTATCTTTAATAAAAGAATTTAACTCTTCTCTAGTAACCCCAGGTTGTACAATTACGTCCATATCTTCGTGATTAACCTTTAAAATTTTATTCATATTCATCATATTTATAGAAATTCCACCTCTATGGGCCAAAGCATTTCCCTCTAATGATGTACCAGTTCCCCATGCTACAATAGGACATTCTTCTTCATTACATATAAAAGCTATATTTGATACTTCTTCAGTGCTATTAACAAATGCCACTGCGTCAGGTAATATTTCTGGAAAATATGTTTCATTAGTTCCATGCTGCTGTCTTATTGAAAATCTAGTACTAAGGCGATCCCCAAGAATTTTTTCTATTTTATTTATTGCATTCTGAATTGTCATTTTGATACATTTGATTTATTAACTACTACTTTATATTGAACTTTTTTTAAAAAAAAGTGAAGAGCCCTAAAATGGATAATAAAAATAATGTTGTAATATTTCAAAGTAATGTCCAAAATGTAAAAAAAGAATGGATTGATTATAATGGGCATATGAATGTAGCTTATTATACTCTTGCGTTTGATAATTCACTAGATGATTTTTTGGAAACAATTTTAGAAATTGGTCCTACTTTTGTAAAAAAAGTAAAACAAGGACCATACTCACTTCAAGCAAACTACCATTATTTAGACGAATTAAGATTAGGTGACAAATTTTTTATAAAAATTTATATAATTAATTCTGATAAAAAAAAGATTCATACTGTACTTGAAATGATAGATTTTAAAACAAAAGGACAAGTTGCAGTTTGCGAAACTTTATTAATTAATGTTGATTTAAATATACGGAAATCAGTTAATTATCGAACTGATGTAATAAAAAGAATTGAACTATATCAAGATAAATGTTCAGAGATTAAATTGCCTTTACAAGTTGGTAAGAATTTAAAAATTATAAAAAAATAAATTAAATTGGTGAGCAGATTTTATTCAGCCAGTCTCTTTGTTCACTTATTAATTTTTTTTCATATTTTTTTATAATCTGCAGATGATAATTATTTATCCATTCAATTTCACTTCTATCTAATAAATCCTTTATTATTAATTCCTTATCAAGCGGACAGTAAGTTAATGTCTCAAAATAAAGTGTTGGAATTTTTTGCATTCTTGTTAATTTTTTTGGTTCTTTTATTAAAAGTAAATTCTCAATTCTTATTCCATGGCTATTTTTTAAGTAATACCCAGGTTCATTAGAAACTATCATTCCTGGTTTAAGTTCCACCTCGTTTTTTTTTGAAATAGCTTGTGGTCCTTCATGAACCGAAAGAAAGGAACCTACTCCATGACCTGTTCCGTGTTCATAATCTAGATTTTCTTGCCATAAATTGTATCTTGCAATGCTATCCAAATCTTTTCCAGATAATCCAATAGGCCACTTTAATTTTGAAATAGCAATCATTCCCTTAAGTACAAGTGTATAGTGTTTTCGTCTCAAATGATCTACTTTTCCAAAACCAATAGTCCTAGTTATATCAGTAGTACCCTCAAGATATTGGCCACCACTATCAATTAAAATTAAATCTCCATTTCTAAGTATTCTATTTGTTTTAAGATTTGCTTTATAATGAATTATTGCACCGTTTGG
>CACMNE010000033.1:0-13296 GCA_902614945.1 uncultured Alphaproteobacteria bacterium | reverse complement strand
AATTTTTGTAAATTTGATATCATTTATTATGTCTGGTTAAATTTTTTAAAAAATGAATATAAAATTTTTTTTGATAATTATTTCTTTCTTTTTCTTAATATTTTTGAGACCTTTGTTTAGTAGTGATTTTTTTCAAAAAGAAATTAATGAAATAAATGCTAATATAATTTTTTTAAGACATAGTTGGGCTCCTGGTTTTGGTGATCCAGAAAATTTTAAAATTGATGATTGCAGTACTCAAAGAAACTTAAGTGATGAAGGAGTATTGCAAGCTAAAAAAATCGGGAAGTTTTTTCTAACAAATAAACTTAAATTTTCTGAAATTTTAACAAGTGAATGGTGTAGATGTAAAGACACTATTAATGAAATGAATATTGGTGATTGGGAAACATTCTCTGGTTTAAACTCATTTTTTCAAGATTTTTCTAAAAAGAAATTAGTCTTATCATTACTCTATGATAAATTACATAATGTCAAAAATAATGATTTTATTCTAATGGTTACCCATCAAGTAGTTATTTCCGAAATTACTAAAATTTCTCCACCTAGCGGTGGGATAGTAATATATAACACTATAAATAAAAAAGCTAAGTTAATAAGAAACATAACAAACTAGCAAATTAAGTTTTATATAATTCACTATAAATTTTGTCTTTTTTTATAATTTTCTCCTAATACCATAAACAAGTAGATCCCAAATAATATCACTATCAAAGAAAAAAAGTGAAAAATTTGTAATTTTTCATTTAAAATAATTATTCCTAGAAAAGCAGAAAATACAGGGACAAGATTGATAAATAAACTTGCTTTATCTGCACCGATTAGTTCTACACCTCTTATAAAAAATAACTGTGCTATTAAAGAAGGAACAAGAGCTATATAAATTATTATAAAAAAATCAGTTTGTTTATTAGGCCAATTAATAAGATTTAAATGATTTTCTATCAATATACCTGGGAAAGAAGCAATTAGAGCAGTTATTGAAAAGAAGAACATTAATACAAATGGATCAATATTTGGTTTTTTCCTTAAACCAAGTGTAAAACCTGAATACAAAAAACATGAAAAAAACATAATAAGATCACCATAATTCAAAGCTAATAAAAGTAAAATTTCTAAATTTCCTTGGCTTACCAATATTAATACTCCTATGAATGTTAATAATAATCCACTGATTTGAATTAGATTTGTTTTTTCTTTAAAAAAAAGAAGTGAACCAACTAAAACAATAGCAGGCATTGTTCCTTGAATTATCCCAAGATTTATGGCTGAAGTATATTTAGCAGAGATGTAAAAAAGTGAATTAAACCCTGTATAACCAAACGCTCCCATAAAAAATAACCAAATTAATTTACCTTTTAACAAATTCAGTGAATTAATAATTTTTTGATATTTTAACATTAATAGAATACTGGAAACTATAGCCCATCTTAAAAATACTATAACCATTGGTGATATTTCATCTGCAGATAACCTTCCAGCAATAGTATTTCCTGCCCACCCAAGCATACATAATACAAGAAGAAGGATCGCATTATCGATTGTTAGCTTTTTTAGTATATTTTTCATAAAAGTAGATAAAGAAGTTTATATTAAAATTTTAAAAAATATTTAATAATTGTCATTATTTATATCTGCATTAGATTAATTTAAAAAATAAATCAACAGAGGTTAGAGAAATAATGAAACCAAAATTTCATCATATAAATTTATCAACTAGAAATGTAAAAGAAATGCAAAGATTTTATAAGAATATTCTATTTTTAGACAATGAAGAAATAGACATTCCAGAATTAGAAAAAGGTAAAGCATATAAAGGAGATGTTGAATTTATGACTGATAGTAAAATTCAAACCCATCTGGCTGAAATTGATAATGATTTATGTTTTAAAACGGGTTTAGAAATAAATCCTTTATCTAAAGGTCATTTTGCTTATCGAGTAGATGATCTAGATAAGTTTAAAAAACATTTAGAATTAAATAAAATCAAATATTCTGATTGGGGCGAGACCGCTGTATCTGGTTGGAAACAAATTTTCTTTCATGACCCTGATGGCAATATAATTGAAGTACATCAAAAAAAATAGACAAAATATTGTTTTAATTTAATTTAATCATTCTGCTGCTTGATATTCACTCATTGGTGGACAAGAACATATTAAGTTTCTATCTCCATATGCGTTATCAACTCTATTAACTGGTGACCAATATTTATCTACCCTAAATGCACCAGGTGGATAACAGGCTTGCTCCCTTGAATAGGGTTTGTTCCATTCACCAATTAAGTCTTCAACGGTATGTGGAGCATTTTTTAACGGATTATTTTCTTTATCAAAACTACCATTTTCAATTTTTTTACATTCATCATAAATAGCTATCATAGCATCACAAAATCTATCTAATTCTGCTTTGGTTTCTGACTCAGTTGGTTCAACCATTAATGTTCCTGAAACAGGCCAACTCATAGTTGGTCCATGAAATCCAGCATCTATTAATCTTTTTGAAATATCATCTACAGTGACATCACATGAATCTTTAAAGGGTCTTGTGTCTAATATACATTCGTGAGCAACCCTTCCATTTGCTCCGGTAAATAAAATTGGAAAATATTTTTCTAACCTTTTAGCAATATAATTTGCATTTAAAATAGCTACTTTTGAAGCTTGTGAAATTCCTTCACCACCCATCATCAAGATGTATGCCCAACTTATTGGAAGTAAAGACGGAGATCCATAGGGAGCAGCTGAAACAGTATTTAAAGAACCTTCAAAAAACGGATGTTGTGGTAAAAAAGATTCTAGGTGTTTTTTTACACCAATAGGTCCCATTCCAGGTCCGCCACCGCCATGTGGAATACAAAAAGTTTTATGTAAATTTAAGTGACTTACATCACCTCCAATTTTACCAGGTTGAACTACGCCAACCATAGCATTCATATTTGCACCATCAATATATACCTGTCCACCATATTTATGTGTAATTTGACAAACTTCTTTTACAGTTTTTTCAAAAACACCATGAGTGGAAGGATAAGTAATCATACATGCAGCTAATCTAGCTTCATTTTCCTTAGCTTTTGTTTCAAAATCAACTAGATCTATGTCTCCATTTGATAAAGATTTAATTGGTATTACTGTATAACCTACCATTTGTGCAGAAGCAGGATTTGTTCCATGGGCTGACTCTGGAATTAAACATATATCCCTATCTTCTTGATTTCTTGATTTATGATATGAACGTATTGTTAATAATCCTGCATATTCCCCTTGAGCACCAGAATTTGGCTGCATGGATATAGCATCATACCCTGTAATCAAACATAATTTTTGACATAGATCCGTTATCATCTCGTCATAGCCTTTTGTTTGATCTTTCGGAGCAAATGGATGTAATAAAGAAAATTCCCTCCAACTTACTGGCATCATTTCAGCAGCAGAGTTTAATTTCATTGTGCAAGATCCTAGAGGTATCATTGCTCTATCCAGAGCTAAATCTCGATCAGCAAGTCTTCTCATATACCTTGTCATTTCTTGTTCTGCTCTATTCATATGAAAAATAGGATGCTCTAAGTATGGAGTTGTTCTTATTAATCTATCAGGAATTCTGTAATTAGGTGTAAAATCTGTATCTTTTTTATCTAGACCAAAAGCTTTCCATACAGCTTCAATGGTTTCAGGCCTAGTTCTTTCGTCTAATGTAATACCTATTTTGTTTTCATCTATTTTACGAAAATTAATACCTTCATTAATTCCACTTTTTAAAATAACAGTTTGAGCATTTCCAACATCGATTGTAATTGTATCAAAGAAATTATTAGGCTCAATCTTATAACCTAAATCTTCTAACCCAATGGCTAATCGGACCGTTTTCCTATGAATTCTTTGTGCTATTGCCTTTAAACCATCAGGTCCATGAAAAACTGCATACATCGATGCCATAACCGCTAAAAGCGCTTGTGCTGTACATACATTTGAGGTTGCTTTTTCTCTTCTAATATGTTGCTCTCTTGTTTGAAGAGCTAATCTAAGAGCTTTATTACCTCTGCTGTCAATTGATACTCCAACTATTCTCCCGGGAAGATTTCTTTTGTAAATATCTTTTGTAGCAATATAGGCTGCATGAGGACCTCCAAAACCAACTGGAACACCAAATCTTTGGGTTGAACCAACTGCAATATCAGCATTCATTGAACCAGGATCCTTTAGAATTGTAAGAGCAAGTGGATCTGCTGACATTATTGCAATTGCACTATTTCTATGAAGTGAAGAAATATGATTTGAAAAGTCTCTAATATCTCCAAAAGTACCAGGATATTGAAATATTGCACCAAAATACTCATTTTCATCTAAAATTTTGTCTGGATGACCAATCACTATATCTATATTAAGTGGTTCCGCACGTGTTTTCATAACGGCAATATTTTGTGGATGAGTAAACTTATCTACAAAAAATTTATTTGAGTTAGATTTAGAAACTCTTTTGGCCATAATCATAGCTTCAGCCGCAGCAGTAGACTCATCTAACAATGATGCGTTTGCAACTGGTAATCCAGTTAAATCTGAAATCATTGTCTGAAAGTTTAATAAGGCTTCTAGTCTGCCTTGAGCAATTTCGGGTTGATAAGGTGTATATGCCGTATACCAAGCTGGATTTTCTAAAATATTTCGTTGAATTGCAGGAGGTGTAACAGTTCCATGATAACCTTGACCAATTAAAGAAGTTAAAACTTTATTTTTTGCTGCTGTAACTCTTAAATGATATAAAGCCTCTCTTTCAGATTTAGGTTTTCCCCAATTCAGACTTTCCTTTTGTAATATATCCTCTGGTACAGTTTGCTTTATTAAATCATTTATTGATTCACAACCAATTACTTTTAGCATGTCATTAATTTCAGATTTAGATGGACCAATATGTCTCCTATTTGCAAAGTCATAAGGTAAGTAATTTACAGGTTTAAAAGGCAATTTTTTCTCCTAAATTTTTTTAACTAGTTAATTTATCGTATTCGTCTTTATCTAAAAGTTTATCTAGTTCACTTGGGTTATTTAATTTCATTTTAAAAAACCAACCTTCCCCAAGTGGGTCAGAATTCACAATACTTGGGTCATCAACAATTTTATCATTTATTTCGGTTATTACACCATCAAGAGGGGCCAAAATATCAGATGCTGCTTTTACACTTTCAATTACTACAATTTCTTGATCCTTTTTTACCTCTAAATCTTTATTTGGAAGTTCAACAAAAACAAGATCACCTAATTGTTCAGCTGCGTGCTCCGTTATTCCAACTATAACTATGTCTTTTTCTGGCTTAAGCCATTCATGTTCTTCAGTATATTTCATTTTAGCCTCTAAATTTTATATTTTGTTTTGATAAATGGTAATTTTGTAATTGTTGCAGGTAATATTTTATCCCTTATTCTTACGAAAACTTTTTCAAGACCTTCTAAATATTCACTTTTAATTCTACCCATAGATATAGGTTTATTTAAGGTCGGACTATAACCGCCAGATGTTACAATTCCAATTTCTGTTTCTCCTCCTTCATCAAGATATATAATACTCTCACGCCTCATCGGAGCTTTTTCTATGGGAAGTAAACCAATTCTTAAATAAGAAGGTCCTTTTTCTAATTGATTTAATATTTTTGTATTTCCTAGAAATTTAATATTTGAAGAATCTTGTTCTCTTCTACGCTTATGTATTACCCAATTAAGATTAGCTTCTATAGGAGTGATGTCAGAAGTTAAATCATTTCCGTATAAACATAAACCTGCCTCTAAACGAAGACTATCCCTTGCACCTAAACCAATTGGCAAAAGCTCACTTTTTTTGAACAAAATTTCGGCTAATTGCAATACATTTTTATTATGAACGGATATTTCGAAGCCATCTTCTCCTGTATAACCTGATCGTGAAATTGAGCAGTCAATACCTGCAAGAGAAATATCAATAGAGTCCATAAATTTCATATTTTTAATATTTGAATTAATGTCTGATAGAATATACTCAGATTGAGGTCCTTGAATTGCCAAAAGAGATTTATTTTCTTCTAATTCAATATCGAAATCTTGAGAAATATTATTTTTTAGATGTTGATAATCAGTTATTTTTTGACTTGCATTTACAACAAGTTGAAAATAAGAAACTTTATTTGCAATCATTAA
Organism: uncultured Alphaproteobacteria bacterium; assembly: GCA_902614945.1. Taxonomy (GTDB): domain Bacteria; phylum Pseudomonadota; class Alphaproteobacteria; order Rhodobacterales; family Rhodobacteraceae; genus CACIIZ01. The sequence goes on along the minus strand of CACMNE010000033.1, from coordinate 7,129 downwards.
ATCGTCAATTACGCCACCATTACTATTTGTTAAAATCGAATATGTTTGACGATTTTCTTTTAAATTATGCAAATCACAAGGCATTAATTTTTCTAATGCTTGAATGAGTTTTTCTTTCTCATTATTTTTTGGCCAAATTTTTATTTGTCCCATATGACTTACATCAAAAAAACCAGCTTTACTTCTTGTATGCAAGTGTTCAGAAATTACACCACTTTTATATTGTACAGGCATTGAATAACCTGCAAACGGAACAAATTTTGCTCCTTTTTTTTCATGAAAATCAAATAAATTTGTCTTTTTTAAATCTTTCACAATAAGGCTCAATAAATTAAATTAATAAAAGGTAATAAATACCTCGAGCCCCCTCTGTTCATTTGCCTGAGATTATTATCCCTTCGGCGAACCATAAAGATTTCTCTCCAGAGTTTTAATCCTATATCGGTCCTTTTGCCTGAGAGTTTCCGAGGCGGTTGCTCCTTCGGCCTTGCTGTTTGCAATGTCTCCCGATATAATTTGATATAATATGCATATTTATAAATTCTATCAACCAATATTTCATAATCTACAAGAACATTTTTATAAGTTATTTGTTTTGAGAGGATTTTTTAATGTCTTTTGAAAATATTAAAGTTAAAAAAATTGAAAATTTATGTTTAATAACCATTAATAGGCCACAAAAATATAACGCAATTTCCTTAGCAACTTTGTCTGAATTAGAACAGGCACTAGATCAATCAGCTAATGATAATAATGTAAAAGTTATTGCATTTACTGGCGAAGGTAAAAAAGCGTTTGCTTCTGGTTCAGATTTATCAGAAGTAAAAGATAGAAATTTAAAAAAAGCATTAGAACCTATTATACAGGGTTTAGCTGATAAAATGGAAAAAACCCCTAAACCAATTATTGCGGCTATTAATGGTGTTTGTATGGGAGGTGGATTGGAAGTTGCTCTTGGTTGTGATTTGAGAATTGCAACCAAAAATGCTGTTTTTGCTACTCCAGAAGGAAAGCTTGGAATTATTCCAGGTGGAGGTGCAACTGCTAGATTGCCAAGAATTATAGGTAGAGCATGGGGAATGGAAATGTTACTAATGGGAGATAATATAAATGCTGAAAAAGCTTTAAAAATAGGATTAGTAACACGTGTTGTTTCAGAAGAAGATTTAATACCTGAAGTTATAAAGATGTCGAAAAAATTAAGTCAATTTGCACCATTTGTTCCCCGTACTATAAAAGCAATTGTTAATTTTGGTATGGAGGGAAGCTTAGCGAGCGCACTGATGTTTGAGAAATATGCACAGGGAGCACTTGTCCAGACTGAGGATAAGAAAGAGGGTATTAATGCTTTTTTAGAAAAGAGACTACCTGAATTTAAAGGTAAATAAAATTAATTCACCCATTCACCATTTCTAAACACTGGTATAATTTTATTTTCTTTAATTCCATCAATATTTATATCCTTAGATCCAATCATCCAGTCAATATGAATCATACTTGAATTACCTCCAAAACTTTTAATGTCTTCATTTGTAAGACTTTCAAAATTTTTAAAACATTTGGAATAGCATTGACCTAAAGCTATATGGCATGCTGCATTTTCGTCAAATAAGGTGTTATAAAATAGGATATTTGATTGTGAAATTGGAGAACTATCTGGCACTAAAGCAACTTCTCCTAAACGCCTAGCACCTTCATCTGTATCTAACACTTTGTTAAATACTTTTTCACCTTTATCAGCTTTAGCATCAATAATTTTACCATCTTTAAACTCAACTCTTATTCCTTCAATAAGACTACCTTGATGGGAAAGGGGTTTGGTTGAGCTAACATGGCCATCTACTTTTAAGCAATGAGGTGTAGTAAATACTTCCTCAGATGGGATATTAGGATTACAAATTATACCATTTTGAGATTTAGATGCTCCTCCCATCCATTCATGATTTTTTGCTAAGCCTACTTTTAGGTCTGTTTCAGGACCTTTATAGTGTAAAAAATCAAATTCCATTGAATTAAGCCAAGAAGATTTTTGTTTTAAATTATCATTGTGTAGTTTCCACATTTCATGGGGATTTTCATTATTTACCCTAGATGCAGCAAAAATAGCTTCCGCTAAAGAATTTTGAGCTTCTTCAATTGGCAAATCTGGGAAAACACGTGACGCCCAAGCCTTACTAGGCCAGGCTATAATATTCCAATTAATAGTAAATGTAGTTATTCTTTCTCTTGCTGGTTTAGACGCATTTGATAATGCTTTGTTCGTGCGTCCAATTTTTACAGGATCCTGATGTTCTAATAACATAGGATCATCACCAACAATTGCTAATCTAGCAGTGTTATTATCAAATGCCTCACCCATGCCTTTATATAACCATGATGCAGCTTTATCAAATGAACTGTCAGGAGCATGTTCATATCTAGCTAATGTAATTTCTGGATCAGAAAATAAAGGTGTGACTAAATTCGCACCAGCTTTGTATGCATAAACTACAATTTTTCTTACTAAAGGTAAGGCTTCAACTGGTGAAGTTATTAATAAATCTTGGCCAGGTTTGAGAGATAAGCCTGTATTTACGGCTAAGTTTGCTAAACGGTCAATTTTTATTTCATCAATTTTTATTTTAGACATAATTAATACCATAAAAAAGTTTCTAATTAATATTTGCTTTCATTTTCCTGATAAATCTAAAGTGTTGAATACAAACATAACAAAAAAGTAATCCTGTAATAAACATTACAACTTTTGATATGTCTGCCCAAATATTATTCATAAAATTTCCTGCTATTAAACCACGAAGAAAATCAGCACCTCCAAGAGCAGTCAATAAACCAAATAAGATTACAATATGCATTAACAATTTTTGATAATTTGGAAAAATCTTTGATAAAATGGATAGTGTAAAAATTGGTATACCTAAAAACGAAGGTATCATTGAAGTTAAAGAATTACTATTACTTATGTATGTAATAAGAATACCCCAGGTAATTAGAAAAATACCGAAAATAATAGAAAAATTTATTGCAGTTAATCCAATAAATTTAAACTGTTGTGAAATACTTTCATTCATAAAAGTTCCAATCAATAATTGTAAGATAAAGCAGATTGATTACATATAATGTAATTAAACGCTAAAACAATAATTTTTAAAATTTAATTTTTCATTAAAATTTTACAAAAATCTATTTTATTGATATTGCCAAATTATAGAATTTATTTTTATAATTTATTATTTTCTTAAAGGTTTATTATATGGAATATTCAAAGAGGTATACAATTAAGGCTTTTGATCAGGAGGGAGATCGTCCTTTAGAACTTTCTCGTCCTGGTAATATGAAATCTCATCCTTGGTCATATATGGAGTTACCTTTTGATCCTGAGTATGAACTTTATAATAATAGGATGACTCCAGCATCTCTAAATTATATAACACCTGATGAACAATATTGGGCAGTAAGAACAGGTGTAATATTAAGAAATACTGGAGAGTTTCCTATTGAATTATCCGGTAAAGACGCTTTCAAATTTGCAAATTATATATTTACTAGAGATATCAATAAAATTAAACAAGGAAGATGCTCCTATCAGTTTGCTTGCTACCATGACGGAGGAATGATTACAGATGGAGTTATGTTACATTTTAAAGATAAGTTATGGATGGCTCAGGCGGATGGTGATTTATTCAATTGGTATCTTGCGCACGCTAAAGATTTTGATGTTAATATTGTCGATCCTAATGTTTGGGTTAGCCAAATTCAGGGACCAAAATCATTAGATCTTCTAAATTCGGTAATCGATAATAAATTGTCTGGATCTTTTAACTATTTCGACTTTAAAAAAGTTTCAATAGATGGAGAGGAAGTCATAATCAGTAGAACGGGGTTTTCTAACGAATTAGGATGGGAAATTTATCTTCAATCTGATAATAATTATAAAAAAATTGGTGATAAAATCTTAAATGCTGGAAAAGAATTTGACTTAAAATTAACTGGTACACCAGTCTTCAGAGCTAGAAGAATTGAAGCAGGTTTGTTATCAGCTGGTAGAGATTTTGATAAATCAACTACACCATTAGATGTTGGATTAGATAAATTTGTAAATATGCAAAAAGGTGATTTTATTGGAAAAGAATCTATACGTAAAAAAACTAAAAATTATAAGGTAATGGGAATGCGTGTTAAAAATGGTATTGCTTGTCTAGGTAGTAAAATTATTATTAATAAACAATGCATTGGTGAGGTTACCTCATCTAGTTGGTCTCCATATCAAGAATGTGGTGTATCTATAGTTAGGCTGATAAATGATTATAAAGCTGGTGAATCACCAGTTGAAGTATATGATTATAAAAATAATAAGCTAAATGGATATATTTGTGATTTACCTATGTATGATAAAAATTCTGAAATTGTTAGAGGTATCGACAATAATATACCTCAAAACCCAAATCCTTGGTTTAAATAGTTATTCTTATAAATAATGGTTATTTCTAATCATCTTATATCTGGAAAAACTAAATTTATTGCTCACATAGGCTTTCCTACGCATTCCTTTACAGCACCAAAAATTCTAAACCCTTGTTTTAAATTATTAAAAAAAGATTTAATAGTCGTTCCCATGGGATGCAAAAAAAAGGATCTAAATAAATTAATCAAAGGCTTAAAAAAACTTGATAACTTTTTTGGAGCTTTGATAACCATGCCTCATAAAGAAGAAATAGTTTCTTTTCTTCAAAAGAAAAAAAAAATAGTAAAATTAACTAACACCTGTAATATTTTAAAGATTGATAAAAAAAAAAATTAATAGGTGATATGACTGATATAATAGGATTTGAAAATTCTATTAAAGCTTTAGATTTAGATATTAAAAATAAAAATATTCTTTTAGTTGGTGCAGGTGGAATAGGGACCACTTTGTCATATTATTTTTTAACTGAGGGGGTTAAAAAAGTTAGAATACATGATATTAATAATGAAAAATCTGAACGATTATGTAAAGCAATAAGAAATAAAAGTCCAAAGTTTAATTTTAAAATATGGAAATATAATAAAAATAATTTTGATTATTTAATAAATGCATCACCAGCTGGAATAAATAATGAATGTCCAGTTCATCAAAATATTATAAAGAATTCTAAAGTGGTTGTAGATTTTGTATTATCAAATAAAAAAACTAAATTACTTGAATTAGCAAAAAAAAATAATTCAAAAATTATTTCAGGTTATGAAATTCTTATTAATCAGATACCATTCATGTTAAAGTTTTTTGGATTTAAAAGGCTGTCTAAACTAGAACTGGATAAAATTAAAAATCAATATATCTAAAATGAATGTTTACATTTAAACCTATTTTAAATGATTCAAATAACTGGAGACTAAACTCATCAAATATAAAGAAGTTTTTTTTGATTTGATTTATTTATTTCACAGCTAAGTAAAAATTTAAAGTATTATACTTGAATTTTAAGACCTTAATATTTGTTTTTATTCAATTTATATGTTTTTGACAAAAATTCTGGAGGTCTTTTTTTTATCCAATTTATAAATTTTTTCAGTTTTGGATGCTTTTTTAAAGTTTCTATTTTATTAAGACTTTTAGCTAATTCTTTTTCTTTAAACATCAAATGAATTTGTTTATGACAGATATGATGTAGTAATACTGTTTCTCCTCTTTTTCCACCTTTAGATTTGGGAACTAAATGATGTAAACTTTGTGGTGAATTTTGAGTTATAATTCTTTCACATAATGGGCAATAGATTTGGTGAATTTGGCGTGTTTTAGTCAACTTATTAAATTTAAAAAACTGGACCTCAGAAAAAAGAGGTCCATTTTAAAATAAAACTATACCCAAATCTCGTATAATTGAGCAATTGCAAAAATAGTATATGTTAAAGTATAAACTGTTTTCCACATTGAAAATGGAGAGTTTTGACCTTGTTTTCCCATAGTAGTCTCTGCTTCTTGCTTGTCCATATCCATAACCCACGCCTTAAAAGTATCAATTTGATTTAAACCAGCTATTAGAGCAAAAATTAATGTTGATATTATACCAACAGAAAGTGGTAGAATAGCAATATTTTTTGTTGAGATTAATGTTAAAGTTACTAAATTAGAGAATGTTGCTATTATATTTATAAGCATAAAGTCTCTACCTAGAGAATTAAACATAATAACTCTTGTTTGTTTGTTCATTGCCTCTTTATCCATTTATTCCCCCTATTATTAAAATATTAAGAAGATTCCTACATTTTTTTAGAATATCAAGTATTACGTAGCGTAATACATTTAAATTAATATATTTTCATCAAGTACAATGCCTCTACTAGAAGAAATTTTTCTATTGATATCTGAATTTTCATTTTCAAATTCTCTAAATATTTTTTGACAAGCTACAAACGACTTTTCATCTTTATACATAAAGATTCTACCTATTCTGAAAACACCTTCTTTATTCCAAATTTGAGTATTTATATTAGAAACCATTCCTGCAGCTTTGAATTTTTTAAGCCATTTTTCTTTGTTAGCATCCCATCGTCGTAGTGCGAGTTCCATTTCAGTTTTAGTTCGAAAATCTACAGTGGTATAGCTTATTAGTAATGCATCCATATTTTTATCTTTAAATTGCAACTAAAGTATTTTTTTATCAGAAATTAACTAGTAGTTTTCAACCCTTCATACTCAGTAATTTCTTTTGCATGTTTTGCAGGATAATTTTTTAATTGATTATATTCTTGATCTGTGAATACTCGTGACCTTGTTAAAAATCTTTTTCCAGTTGGACCCTCTAAGCTAAACATACCACCCCTACCAGGAACTACATCAATTATAAGATGTGTATGTTCCCAGTAAGAAAATTGATCTTCAGCGATAAAAAATGGTTGAGATTGGATTGAACCAAGGTAAATATCTCTTGATCCAACTCTGAATTCATCCCTTGGAAAGCACATTGGAGCTGATCCGTCACAACATCCACCTGATTGATGGAAGACCAAGTTTCCATGAATTTCGAGTAATTCATTTACTAATTCGTTTGTACTCTGAGTTGAGGATAGTCTTTCAATCATAAGAACCTTTATAAATATTTATTAGTTAACATAATAGCATAAAACTAAAAACAATAAATTTAAAATTTGT
>CACMNE010000032.1:0-13330 GCA_902614945.1 uncultured Alphaproteobacteria bacterium | reverse complement strand
ATTTTTCTGGTTCAAATTTAGCAAAATTTAAAGACTTAGTTGGAAAAACATTTGATGATCCTGGTTCAGTTTCTGTTGTTAATAACTCTACTATTGTTAGGTCAACAGGATTTGTGGCTGACGGCTATATAACAGGTGCGAAAGTATTTCATGACTTAAATGAAAATGGTATTTTTGACCCTGAAACTGAAGTCTTTGTAAATACGCAAAATGATGGATCTTTTTCTGGTTTGCATGGTGATGTGGGTAAACCACTCGTAGCGGTTGGGGGTGTAGACACATCTACGGGTCTACCCTTTCAGTCAAAAACAAGCTCAGGAGTTACAAATGACGTTTTTCTTTATAGTGAGTCTGGAGCAACTATTATAAACCCACTTACAAGCTTAGTATTTAAAATGGTTAAACAGGGACAATCCCAAAATCAATTAAAACTTGATTTTAATTCTGAAAATGAATCGTTTTTAGCTCAACTGAATGGATCCCAATTAGATATAGCTTCTTATGACTTAAAAATAATATTTAGCAGTGAATCAAATGATGTTGGTGAGTTTATACTTAGTCAAAACTCAATAACTGAAACAGAACTTAGCGCTAGGATTTCTGCACTATTTGAGGGTGATCTCAGTGCATTTGATGGTTTAAGGGTTGCGATATTTACCAAGGAAACCGATACTTTAGTGGCTGAGACCAATACTTTTGATAGCATAGATGCGGCAAAAACTTCTTCACCTTCTTCTCCAGTTTTTACGACGGTAGAAGCCTCTAATCTTTTAATTAATGCATTTTCTAAATTAACTACGTTGTCTGATATTTATCATTATGACCCTATTGCGAATAATGATGTAAGCACACAAGCCTTATCAAGTCAGATTGCAAACCTAATGATTGCTGCTCCTTATTTGCTTAATGATCTTCATAACTCTGATCAGGTATTAGATATTCTAGTTAATAAAGTAATGTCATTCAAAACAGGAGATACAGCAATTGATTTAGGCTCTCAAAGTGATTTAGAAATGTTATTTGGAATAGATAATTCACCACCTTCTGAAGGTGAACCTTCGCCTGATATTTTAAAAGATTTAGCTTTAGCCAATAAGTCAGTTGGAGATGCTACAACGATTGAACTTCAGACTTTTGGTTTGGTTGCGGCCAGAGATGAACTGACGGAGAATAGAATTTCTAGAGATCTTTCTTCTTTAGATCCAACATTTCAGTCTACCTCAGATTCCGAAAAGTTTATTGGTTCAGAAGATGATGATATTATTTTTGGAGCTGGTGGAGATGATTTATTTGGGGGAGGAACGGGTATATCTTCCATAAACGAGGGTGATATTTTTGTGGGTGGTTCAGGAAAAGATACAGCTGTTTTTGCAGGTAAAGAAGAAGATTATATCTTAATGGTAGAAAATCCTGGAACTAATCTCTACAACAGTATTGAGCTCATTATGCCTCATGGAAATTTAAACAATGAGAAAATACTTGTTGTTCAAAAGGCAACAGACCCTTCTGGTTATACGTTTATACAAAGTGAGATCATAAGATTTACAGATGATGGAACCTGGTTCAATTTTGATCAAATAACAGGGGAAATTTCTGGCAGTATGATGAGTGAGGTTATTACTGGATCCTCGTCAAAAACTGATAAAATAAATGGTGGTCCTGGTAATGACACGCTGAATGGTTTTGGTGGTCAGTTAAATGAATATGATTTAATTTACGGTGGATATGGTAATGATGTTATTATTGCAGCTGGAAATAATACGGAGGCTAGTGGTGATGGTGGTCAGGATACCTTTAAGATTTCCTCTTTATCAGGAACTTTTTTAATTAAGGACTTTAATGCTTTAGAAGATAAAATAGATTTTAGAGATTTTAAAAATTCTGGATCTGATCTTACATATTCAGACATAATTGCTGCCTCAATTTCATTTTCCGAAGGTAATATTGAAGGTGTAAAAATAGATTTATTGAATTGGTCGCATGGAGAAGATACCTATTCAGGATCCGTCATCATTAGCGGTTCTACCTTGGAAGAAGAAAGTATAAAACTATCAGATAACTCCTTATTAACTGGGACTAATTTTTTTATTGAAACATTGGAGGGGAATGGAGAAGGAGGTTAATATAATAAGTTCTTAAATTTCTTTAATTATTAGTTTTTAAATCTCGAAGCTAATTAAGAAGAGGTTTAAAAATTCAACTATTAAAGACCTATATTTTATTAGGTAATAATGTTAATGTTAAAACAAATTTTTTAAACTCGAGTGATTCGGGTCACAGTTATTTAATTTTAATGTTCATTATAAGATATATTAAGATTTAGATAATTTATAAAAGGGGAAAAATAAATGGCTAGTAATGTAATCAATATTTCAGATCCGCTTACTATTGCGGGTCCTGGCGGATCTGCAGAAATTCAACCAGGCACTTATTCTTTATTGTACACAATGAGCGGTACATTCCATTTGTACCAAATTTCTATGGTTGATAGTAATCCAGTTGAAATAGCTAATCCGGCTATTTGGGCTGATTTGACTGAAAGTTATCTTTCTTCTCTTGATCCGGACGGAGACATAATTACTCAAGTTGAAGCCACTTTTGTACCTTTAAATATTATGACCTTTACTGAGGTGGTAGGCCTTGAACTCTCCTCTGGTGACACTCAGAATTTTGACGTTGGATCTTACTTAATCATGCCAAGAAATATAATGGATCCCGAAGGTAATTTATTAGAAGGTGAAAGTTTAGGTTTAGGCACTTTTATGGCCGTGAAAGTTGAGATTGATGAAGAAGGTAATTTTTTACCGCCAACTGCAGAAGCTCTTTCAGACGCAATATTATTGGATAGTGGAGATATTTCTGGAGCATCATTAGCTGCTCAGATTGAGGAATCTGAATATGCTTCATTGGAAGAAGATGGTTTGTTATTGGATCCAGATTCTATAGAAGATAGCCATGATCATTATCAAGTGAATGGTCAATATGTTGGTACAGCTCCTGATGCTGCTACGGGTCTAAAGTTTAATGTTACTAAAAATGGTACTTTAATGACCAGTGAAGAGGTTTCTGCTGCTACGGACTTTACTCTTGTAGTTAATTCATTACAATCTTCTGTATCAAGTCAAATTATTGGTCCTGTTATTAGTGATACTAACAATGATGGTATTTATCAGTTTTCAGAGGTTATTGCCCAAGATCCTGATGCTGACTATTTAGCAGCATCTGTTGTAAGTGCTGAAGATGAAACTCAAAGTTATGCTAATACCAATAGTATAGTTGATCCAGAGCCTCCCATGTTTTCCGTAAGGACACATACACCTTACCTTGAGGATGATAATACTATAGATATTTTTGTAAATGATAATTGGACTGGTACTGCACCTACTGATTTTGATACAAATTATCAAATTGGAGCTGTAGTTCACAATGTTAATTCTGATGGTATTCCATTTGAATTCCAATCCATAACGGTGACACAAGGAGATCAACCGTTCTTGGGAACAATTAATGTTAATGAAGTTACTTTTACTGAAAAAAGTGCCCTTCATATTGGTGTTTACCCATCCGATTCAGATATTAACGGTTTTTCTCCTAATTTAGGAGGTAATAATTTAAGTGTGAGTTCATTGCTTGCTGATGACGAGGAACCTGGAGACGATGGTGATGGTCCTGGATATGGCGGATCACCAGGTGGATCTGTTCTTCAAAGTATTAAAGATGACGGAACTGGCGGCTTCGATAGTCTAGTTCATTCAGTAGCTGTTGGATCAAAAGAAAGTGAAAGTTTCAGTTTTGATACAGGTGATTATCAAGAGACTGTTACTGCAACTTTTATCAATGGAAAAGGTGTTACTGAAGCTGAAACTGAGGGTGACCCAGACATTCCTATTGATATAGGTTTTACTTTTACCTCTTCTGGTACTACTCACAGTGTTGGTGATGACGATGATTATGCAGCATTTGGTGGAGATGGTGATGATTATGCAACCGGCATGAGTTTTGGTGATACTTTCATTGGTGGTGCTGGAAAGGATTCAGCTGTAATTCAGGGTAAATTTAATGACTATACATTCGCTGTTGCAACTAAAACAGCAGTTGATGTTGGTGTTGTGGAGACACAGCTTGGTAAGATAGTAACCTCTGAAAATGTACCTGAAGCTCAAGAAGCAGGTCTTCTTGAATATGTTACGGGTGGTGACGCAATTTATCTAGGAAGCTCAGATGATGAGGAGGAGGAACAAGTAGCTCCATATACAGAAGGTAATTCATCTGAAGCATCAAATGCTATAATTGCAGTATTTCCTCCTGAAGTCACTGAAGATAATTTTGTTGGGATTCATTGGGCTGTTGATGGTGAAGATATGGATTTATTGGATGGTAGAGCTGCTTCTAGCGACTTTGCCGAACAAACGTTTATGGTAACCGATGCTGAAGTTGGGACGGAAATTTCTTTTAAAGTAACATTTACAAATGCAGATGGTGATGAGGTTACATTAAACTCAGCTGCTGAAGAACCTGTCGCAGGACCTCCCACTGTGGAACCTGTTATATGGACGATTACAAACGATACAGACGGTGAAGGTAATATTACCGTTCAAGCTGAAAATATCTTTTTTGCAGAAGATCCTGGAATGACGGTTACCATTGATGGAAATCCTGATGATGATCCTGATTTACCTGATGCACCCCTTGCTGAAAAGAATAATGCAGCGGATCTTTTTAAGACACATGCAGCTGTCATTGATTTAGGCGAAGCCTATAGTCCAGAGGGTGGAGATGATCAAGTCTTACATTGGCAAATTCACGCCAATGGTGGTGAAGGTGAAGCTAGTCATGCAGATTTCATAACTACACACGGGACTGTAACTGTGGGTGCAGGAGAAACCTCTGCAGTAATTGACATCCAAGTTAAAAATGATGGCGACATGGATGAGGCCAATGAAACCTTTGATATTAAGGTGGGGTATTCTGTAGGTGACGAGGATGGAGTTTTTCTTGAGCAAGCCTCTGTTACATCCACAATCGAGGGTGACCCATTAGAATATTATGTGTTTACTGGCGCCAATTACTGGTTTCAAGGGAAAGACTTCTTAGGTCAAGATTTTGATAAATATTTAGAAGCTGGAGATGAGAATACTTTTTCATCTATTTCAGCAGCAATGACAGCGGCTGCAACTGCTGGAGGAAATGTAACTGAAATTCGTGTGGCTGAAAATCATAATGAAGATGGAGAAATAACAGTTACAGTTGACAATTTATTGATAGACTTTTGGGGACAAAGAGAGGGTTCACCTGTTCCAGAAGGAGGTCTTCTTGATGATTTAGAAGAGGAATTAGATGCAATTCCTGATCCTGTATTAGGTGCAGCGTTAACGCCAGAGCAAATTGCACTTTTGGTTGAAGCGGAGTTTATAGATAGTCCTGACGAACTGCCAGAAAATGCAGTTTGGACACAGGATATGATTGATGCACTTCCAAATGAAGAGGAATTAGAAGAAGTAATACTAGAAGAATTAGAAGAGGAATTAGAGGCAATTCCTGATCCTGAATTAGGTGCACTGGTATCACCACAGCAAATTTCACTTTTAGTTGATGTAGGATTTTTACCAAGTGCTGATTCTTTATCAGCAGGTCAAGTTTGGACACAGGAAATGCTTGATCTACTTCCAGATCAAGAGGAAGTTATGGAAGAATTGGGAGTAACACCTCCACCTCAAATGAAAGTCTTCAAATTTGCTCTTGCAGAAGATGTTAATGATGTATCTTTTGGAGGTTCTAGAGATCTAATTATTATGGGAAATGATTTGGATAATCAAATTATTGGTAATAATGGAAATAATGAAATCTATGGTATGGGAGGCAACGATTCGCTTCTTGGCTACGGCGGAAATGATTTAATTTATGGCGGTGGCGGTGCTGATTTCATTGATGGAATGGCTGGAAGCGATAAGGTTTATGGACAAAGAGGAAGTGATACCGTAGTTGCAACTGGTTCAAATGAATTTTCTATATCTACGGCTACTATTGATGAAGCTATTACAGCGGAACAATTGGCTGCTTTAGTGGGTGCTGGTGAAGATGTGACTGGAATAGTAGCTGACACTACAAATATTGATGCTGAATTAAAGCAGAAACTAGATATGCTCTACAATATTGGAGATTTCAATTCAAGTGATGTTCTCTCAGGGGGATCTGGTGCAGATACAATCATAGATGCTGCTAATAAAGCCGGTGATGGATCTGTGGTAATGATAGGAGGGTCTGGTGCTGATACTTTTGCATTTGGAACCAATAAAGATAGCATTACTTATAGTGAAGATGCACCAGTGGATGCGGCGTCATTTACAGAAAGATCAGTAAGTACTCATATCATTGATTTATCAGTGGCTGACACAATTGATTTATCTACTATAGAAAATGCTGATGGAGCAGCACTTTCTGCCGAAGCAGTAACAACAATGATAGAAGAAGGTAGTGAGCCTGGCACTATGAGCGTTAACCTAAGTGGTGATAATGATATGTTGGGTATTACAGTAGAAGATGGTGACTACACATATACTGCTCCAGAACTCGAACTTTCCGGATCAATTGAAATTTCGAACACATCAGAAGCTAAAATTGTTGCTTCTCTAGAGTTAGCTGTATCAGCAACTCAAGATGAATTTAATGAAACAGGGTTGGATCTTTATGGGACAACTGAAAATTTAATATGGGCCGAAGATCCACCAGAACCTATTGTTGTAGCTGAATAAGTTTCTATTCTTTTTACTATAGAATTAAAGGGCCATTTAGTGGCCCTTTTTTTAAATTTGAATATTTGATTGATTATCCTATATCTTAATTAATACAACAAATAAATCTGTTTTAAGTTTAAAAATACAATGGTTAAATCATATCAAATTTTTAAAGACTTTGTTGATTTTAAAAGACAAAAAAAGTTATTTAAAAAGTCATTAGTACCATCCATATTATTTTTAAAAGGTTGTGGAGGTGGAGGTGTACAACAATCATCACAGGAGCTAATAAAAACAGATGTCCCAACTGATGGACTTGATTTCATTAGTCCTCAAATTAGTTATGGATTAGATAACTCTGGACAGACTGGAAATCCTTATTGGTTAACTGCATTAATTATGGATCAGGTAGAAGAAAATGGCTATTTGAATGTTGTTCAGTGGACAAATGGATTCAAATATTCATTTCCACAGATTGCTCCAAGTTACTTAAGTATTTCTGAGAGAAAGGGTTGGCAGGGAGCGAATGAGAAAGTTCAATCTTCTGCAAAGGATATTTTTTTTGACCTTAATAATTTATTAGATATTACATTTACAGAAGTGAGTGATCCTAGCGCTAATAGTGTAATAGCAATTATGTCAAATCAACAGGATGAGACTACTGGCTATGCATATGATCCATTGGATGTTGTTTATCCAACAGATAATTTCTTATTTTCCGATGTTTTTTTAAGTACTGATTATGTAAACCCTATTAAAAATAATGGAAAAACAAATTTTGATTATGAAGTTTTGGTTCATGAAATAGGACATGCCCTTGGATTAAGACATCCCTTTACAAGTCATGCAGGAGACGGAACACTTCTTTCTCCTCAGGAAGAACATAATCAGTGGACAGTTATGTCTTATGATTTTAACGAAGCCTATTTTGATGGTGAATACAGAATGTTAGATTTGGCTTCACTAGTAAATTTATATAAAATTAATCCAGACTATAAGCCCACTTCAGATAACTATAGTTTTCAAGCTAATAAGGGTTATATCATACTTGATGGAGGAGGCATTGACACTATAAGTGCGAAGGAACATGTCGTACATTGTTATATTGATTTAAGGCCTCAATCACATTCTTATGTTGGTACAAAATCCTCCCTTATAACTGCGCCATTCCAATTAAGTGTGGGTAATGCAGTCATTGAAAATGCTGAAGGGGGAAATGGTAAGGATTGGTTAATTGGTAATGATCAAAATAATACATTAGTAGGTAGAGGAGATGAAGATGTATTATATGGAGGTGCTGGAAAAGATACAATATATGGTGGAATGGGTAACGATACAATTGATCTAACGGAGCAAGGATCTTACCAGGATGTGATTGTATTTGAAGATAATTTAAAACTTAATGGTTTAGACAATATTATTTCTTTTAAACAAGGTAGTTTCACTGGTGATAAGTTGAGCTTTTCAAATTACAGTAGTAGTGACTTTAGTACTTCGATTTTAATCAATCCAACTGAAAACGTTAATATTTCCAAGACTATATGCCTAGTAAGTAATAAATCAGTTGATTCTACTAATGGATTAATTGCTGAATTAACAATAGGAAATTTAAAAAACCTTGTCATTAATGATGAATCTTCTGCCATAATAATAGGTGCAAAGGACCTAAATTTAGGTAGTGAACAGTATATTTATGAATTAGATAGATCAGATAGCACAATGACTGTGACAGGTATTGCATTGCTATCTGGTACAGATTTATCAATAAATAATTGGACGGAATATAATATTGCTTAAAATCTTAATGGTTTTTTAATTTCAGCATGTTCTTTACCAAATTTCCTTACTCTTAAATTGAATATGTTAATTGCTTCAGCAAGGCAATCAGGTGAAAATTCTGGCCACATTTTATCACTAAAAAATAATTCAGAATAAGTTGTTTGCCATAATAAAAAATTTGATAATCTTTTTTCTCCTGCAGTTCTTATAATTAAATCAGGATTTTTTTGATTTGCAGTATCAAGATAACTTTCAAATAACTCTTCATTAATTCCACTCATTTTAATTTTATTACTAAGAACATCCCTGACGATTTTTTTTGTTGATCTAACGATTTCATCCCTACCACCATAATTAAGTGCAATATTTAAACAGAAACCATCGTTTAAAGCTGTATCTTTCTCAAGTTTCTTCATTTGCATTAAAATATCATTTGGAAGAGGATTAGTGTCACCCAAAAACGTTACTTTTATATTATTACTAATTATTTCTAAGTATTTAGTTTGGAGATATCCTCTAAATAAGCGCATTAAACTCGAAACTTCATGAGCTGCTCTGTTCCAATTTTCAGTAGAAAAAGCATAAAGTGTTAGTGTTTTCACTCCTAATTTGGGGCAAGATTTTATGATTTCTGAAACTTGCTTAGCTCCTTTTCTATGCCCAAATGACCTAGGTAAGCCCTTATTAGCTGCCCAGCGTCCGTTCCCATCCATAATGATACCAATATGCATCTATCCCCCTAAAGAATAAGAATTGTTGATCTTTATAATTGAAATTTAAAAAAGGCAACCCTTTCTTAAGATTTAAATTTTCATAATTAATTAAAAAAGGAAATATAGTTGTTGGAAGAACAATATTTTTTTTGTAATATTAAATTAATGAAACCTTTTATAAACGAAAGTAATACAAATTTTTCATCAAATAGTAATTATTCAATTGCATTTAATCGAAGGGAATTGAATTTAATTCTTAGGGTTTATGGAAGAATGGTAGCTTTAGGAGAATGGCGTGATTATGGTATATCTATGCTCAAAGATGTATCAATTTTTTCGATATATAGGAATGCATCAGAGTTTCCTTTTATTTTAATTGAAAAAAATCCAAAATTAGCAAAAAAACAAGGTATTTATTCTATTATTGCGATGGATGGTCGTATTTTAAAGAGAGGAAACGATCTTGATCGTATATTAAATCTATTTGGTCCAAAAATACTTAGGATAGTTAAATCTTAATAACTTGAGAATTTATATGCGTAATTTCCAACTACCTGGTCGTTCTCCTACTTTTTCTAAACAAGGTATGGTTGCTACTTCTCATCCGATTGCGTGTTCAGTAGGGCTAGAAATACTAAAAAGCGGTGGTAATGCTATAGATGCAGCAATTGCTATGTCATTTGTATTACCAATTTGTGAGCCTCAATCTACAGGATTATTTGGAGATGTGTTTGCAATGATAAAACTTAGTAATTCGGATAGCTTCATTGGCTTAAATGGATCTGGAAAAGCACCAATAAAAATTTCAAGTGAGTCATTGAGGGAAAGGGGGTTATCTAAAATTCCCGAAGACTCAGTAGAGTCAATAACAATGCCTGGAGCAATTGCTGCCTTAGAGAGTTTAAATGAAAAATATGGTACCTTTGATTTAAATCAATTAATCAAGCCAGCCATTGATTACGCTACAAATGGGATAGTCGTTTCTCCGAGAGTTTCATTTGACTGGAATTATTCATTCAAAAACTTAAAAGGTATTGCTAAAGAAATTTACTTGGATAAAGGAAAACCATATTCGGTGGGATCAGTTTTTAAATCTCCAGGTCAAGCTGAAGTATTAAAAAAAATCGCACAGAAGGGTGCAAAAGGTTTTTATGATGGAGAAGTTGCGGATGATTTTATCACATCTCTTTCTAAACTTGGAGGAGACCATAGTTATGATGATCTTCAAGCTGTCTCTGTAGAGTACATAGATCCTATCAAGTTTAATTTTAAGGGATATGAGTTATTTGAAATGCCACCCAATGGGCAAGGAATAACAGCGATATTGATGACAAAAATGCTTGAAAAAATTAATATATCAAATTTAGAACCTAATTGTTCCGAAAGAGTACACCTTGAAGCAGAGGTCGCAAAATTAGCTTATCGCAATAGAGATTCAATGATTGCTGATCCTAAATTTTTTGATTTGAATTATGATCATTTTTTTTCAGATTCAGTCGTTAATAGTTTAGTTAGTAAAATTTCTTCTGATCAGGTATTACCTAATCACAATACTCAAAACTATTCTTCTCATAAAGATACAGTTTATCTTACTGTAGTAGATAAAGATAGAAACATGATATCACTTATATTCTCAATTTTTAATAGTTTTGGGTCAGGTTTTGCATCGGAAAATTATGGAATTTTATTTCATAATAGGGGAGCTGGTTTTTCAATAGATCCAGGACACCCAAATGAAATAAAAGGAGGTAAACGTCCTTTACATACTATTATTCCTGCTTTTTTAAGAAAAAAGGGTGAATTTATTATGCCTTTTGGTGTAATGGGTGGTCAATACCAGGCAAATGGACATGCCCGTTTAATTTCAAATATAATTGATTTTGGAATGGATATACAAGAGGCAATAGATTCGCCTAGAAGTTTTCCAGAAGATGGCTTTTTAAAATTAGAAGTAGGCTATTCAGATGGAATTGCAAAAGAGCTGGAGAATAAAGGTCACAACATTATAAGACCACATCAACCAATTGGAGGTGCTCAGGCAATTTTTCATAATAAAATAATGGATACTTTAGTTGGGGGTTCTGATCCAAGGAAGGATGGTTGCGCATTGGGTTATTAAATTCGATAAGTTTTAATGCAGTCTATCAGTAAGGGTATATTTTCCATCTGATAAGTTTTCGAACAATTCTGATACTTCAGGGTGTTCAACAGGATCACCACTATCATCAGCAATTAAGTTTTGTTCAGAAACATAAGCCACATAGTAGCTAGTATCATTTTCAGCTAGTAAGTGGTAGAATGGTTGGTCTTTTTTAGGTCTATAACTTTTTGGTATCGAATTCCACCATTCTTCCGTATTAGAAAAAGTTGGATCTACATCAAAAATAACTCCCCTAAAAGGGTGTATTTTATGTTTTACTATTGCACCTATTGCAAATTTCGCTTTTTTTTCTTCCATATCAACTCTCTTCGTTAGATTATCTATGTTTTAAAAAAAAGTCTACAAGTGAATTTTTTGTTTTTTTATTAGACCAATTTAATTAAAAGTATTATTATTTGTCAGGCGAGCAGTTAAAAAATGAAAATTAGAATTATAATTACAATTATTTCAGCCTTTTTGTTTATTCAATCTTGCGGTGTTTTCAATCGAATCCCTACATCACAAGATAATGCGTGTGAATTATTAATGCATAAATTGTCATGGAAAAGAGCGGTTAATGCTACTGCAAAAAAGTGGGGTGTTTCACCTTCGCTTCAATTGGCTTTTATTAAAACCGAATCAAATTTTAGAGCAAGAGCAAAAACGCCTAGGAAATTTTTTCTGGGGATTATTCCTACAGGCCGAATCTCATCAGCTTATGGCTATGCACAGGCTTTAAATGGAACATGGGATTGGTATAAGAAAGATACGGGAAACAGAGGGGCTAGCAGAACAGATTTTTCGGATTCTAGTGATTTTATTGGTTGGTATGTATCACAGACAAATAAAAAACTTAAAATACCAAAATCAGATGTTTACCGACAATACTTAGCATATCATCAAGGACATGCAGGATTTAAGAGTGGGAGATATAAGTCAAGTCAAGCAATTATGAATGTAGCACAAAGAACTTCAAACACAGCTATAAGATTTGAAAAACAACTTAAAAGCTGTAAATAAGATAGATAGTTAGATTATGGTTCATATAAATTATAAATATTAATATAAATAAGTTAGGATCTATATATGTCCTCATCCAATATTAAAAATCCAAAACTTAAAGATCTAGATGAGAAATTAAAAGATATAAGAAAGAATAAAGTTGGATCTAATACTGATAGTCAGGCATTTAAGGCTGCTCACATTGGATGGAGAATGGTTTTAGAATTAGTAATTGGTATAATAATTGGTGTAATACTTGGTTTTAGTTTAGATTCTTTTCTTAACACATCCCCAATTTTTTTAATTATATTAATTTTCTTTGGTTTTGCTGCAGGGGTTAGAACAATGATTAAAACAGCAAAAGAAATTGATCGAAAAATTGAAGAATAAAATGGCTTGTATTATTGGTTAATTTTTCTTATTAATCTAGTAATTGAATTATCATTATTTGTATGAGGTCCTGTGGCTAACGAAACCAGTGCATTTGAAATAAGACCAATGGATCAATTTATAATTACCCCTTTGTTTTCAGAGGGTGATCTAAATTGGTATACTTTTACTAATCAATCACTATGGATGCTTATTGGCCTTATTGGTATAATTTTATTATTTGTATTTGGAATAAGAAAAGGTGAAATAGTTCCTGGAAGAATTCAATCCATTGCAGAAGTTATTTATGTTTTTGTACATAAAATGGTTTTAGATATAGCAGGTCAGGAAGGTTTAAAATATTTTCCTTATATTTTCACCTTATTTCTTTTAATTTTATTTGGTAATGTTTTAGGATTACTTCCTTACAGTTTTACATTTACCAGCCATATTGCGGTTACTGGTATTTTGGCGCTTTTGGTCTTCATTTCTGTTACAATTTTGGGTTTTGTTAGAAATGGTTTAAAGTTTTTAAGTCTTTTTTGGATTTCAAGTGCTCCTTTACCATTAAGACCTATATTACTTATTATAGA
>CACMNE010000031.1:0-14599 GCA_902614945.1 uncultured Alphaproteobacteria bacterium | reverse complement strand
GCCAGAAATAAGGGCTATTCTATTTTTTTTTCCTTTAAATTTTACAATATCTTTTATTCTCATTAATTACTATATGGATTTAATATTGCTCTATCTTTTTCTGCTTTTATAAAATCTAATACCTTCTGAATTAATGGATTATTCATAGTATTAATATCTAAGATTCTTTTTTGAAGAGTGCTGCTTTGACAAAAAATGGACTTATATACACCATTTAATTCTTTAATATGCTTATTACCAACACCTAACCTTCTTAATCCTACTAAATTAAAACCCATCAACTTTGCTCTTTCACCATAAACCATGCCAAAAGGAATTACATCTTTTGTTACCATTGATAATGCTCCAATAAAAGCTCCTTCACCAATCCTTACAAACTGGTGAACACCAGAGAGACCCCCAATATAAACTCTATCTTCTAAAACTACATGTCCAGCTAAAGCAGCATTATTGGCCAAAATAATTTTATTACCTAATTTACAATCATGACCAATATGACTACCTAACATAAATAAACATTCATTACCAATTTTAGTTAATCCACCTCCTCCTTTTGTACCAGGATTTATAGAAACACTTTCTCTTATTTTATTGTCAGAACCTATAATTAATTCATTTGGTTCACCATTATATTTCAAATCTTGAGGTTGATGACCAATAGAAGCAAATGGCCAAATTTTTGTATTATTTCCTATAAAAGTTTTACCTACAATTGATACATGACTGAATAACTCAATATTATCTTCTAAAACAACTTCTGAGGACACATGACAAAATGGACCAATCTTACAATTTTTACCAATAATTGCTTTTTCATCAATTACTGCATTTGGATGAATAGTACTAGAATTATGAATAGGCATTTTTTTACAATATTATTTATCAACCATCATTGCAGTAAAATTAGCTTCTGCAACTAATTTTTTTTCTACAAATGCATTTCCAGAAAATTTCCAGGTATTTCTACGATTTCTTCTTACTAACACATCAAGTTGAAGTACATCACCAGGTTGAACTAGTTTTCTAAATTTTGCATTCTCTATGGACATAAAATAAACAAGAAATCCATGATCAACTATTTTAAGAGTTTTGGAAACTAATATGGCAGCAGTCTGGGCCATAGACTCAATAATTAAAACTCCCGGCATTATAGGTTTTGAAGGAAAATGTCCTTCAAAATGAGGTTCATTAATTGTAACATTTTTTATACCAGTTGCAGACTTACCACTTATAATATTCTCTACTTTATCAATTAATAAAAATGGATAACGATGAGGTATCAACCTTTTAATTTCGTCTAAGTCAGCCTTATTTTCATTATCTATCATTTTTCAACACTCTTAACATTCAGGAAATAATTTCCTGAGTTATTTCATCAATATTAATGTATAAATTATTCATACGGTCTATTACGGAATCCGTGATGTTTATTCTAGAGTCAAAAATAACTAATCTAAAAGCTTTACTATCAATATCAATAACTATTGATGCCTCATAAAATTTCATAAAATCCTGGATTATAGGTATCATATAGGTATTAAAAAATTTTTTTTTCCAAATATTTAAATTTTCCTTAATAATTGATTCTTTTTGTCTTTGATTTAATCTTTCAAGTTCTACCCTCTTATCAAAATCATTTGCTAATTTCAAAAATTCATCAGAATCTAAGTTTGGTCTAATTGAAGTAAGTTCTTTTTCTTCATCTATAAATATTTTTTCAATTTTTTCTGCTTCAACTGATAATATTTCTTCCTCATTTTTAAATTTTTCAAAAATGGCTTTACCTAGTTTTGTATCACCAAATATTTTTTCATGAGATATAACTAAAACGCTACGCTTAAAATATTCTCTATTATTTTCTAATTGTATATTATTAGTATCGGATAAAGAAGAAGTTGAGAAAATAAACAAGAAAGAAAATAATGTGGCTTTAAAACAAAATAATCTTTTTGATATAAGCATTAAATTTCCTAAAACTGTGAAGCTATATTAAAACTAAAATTTTCTGTTTTATCTATACCTGATTCATATTGCTGAGGTTTTGCCCAGTTAAATTGCAATGGACCAATTGGAGTAGACCAATATAGAGTAAAACCAATTGAGCTTCTAATTTTACTATCAATACTTTTTAAATTATTAGTATCAAGAGAAACTTTTGTAGTATCATATTGTAACCCCCATAATGATCCAGCTTCAGCAAATAAACCGCCGTAAAAACCTAATTCTTTTGGCAATCCTAAAGGAAAATTCGCTTCAACTCTACTAACTGCATAATTTTCACCACCTAATGGTTCATTGCCTTCTCTAGGACCAATCTGACCGTATTGAAATCCTCTTAAACTTCTTCCTCCTAAAGAAAAACGATCTGTGGTTCTTGAAAATCCATTTTGCATTTGCATAAATCCACCTTCTAGTTCAGCAGTTATTGTAATTAGGTCATCAAAATATGAATTATAAATCTTCCCTCTTGCTGACCCTTTTATAAACGAATTACTAGCTCCTAAACCTGAAACTGTAAGATCTGATTTGAATAGATAACCATTTTTTGGTTTTACTATTGAGTCTCTACCATCTATTAAATAATTTAGAGATATTTCAGTTTTAGATATTTTTCCTTTATCTTCTTTTAAGATCAAAGATGATGAAGATTCAGGAACTGAAATTTTTTCCTCTAATATCTTAAAGGAAGTAATTAGCCGACTATCATTACCAAGCTTAAATCCAAAACCTGTTCTTAATGAACTTTCATTAGAAGAGAAAGATGATTGCCTTGGTTCTAAGTCTAAATAAGTCAAATCAATACTTACAGATAGATCTCTATTAAACAAAGAAGGTTCAGTAAAACCAAACTTAACACTTTTATTACTTTCAGATGCTAAAACTTCGAACAGTAATCTTTGACCCTTACCCAGAAAGTTTCTTTCGGAAAGCGATACAGTTCCTGAAAGTTCTGTATCTGTTGAGTACCCGGCACCAAAATTTAAAGAACCAGTTGGTGCTTCCTCTACATCTACTGAAACTACAGCTTTATTTGGAGAACTTCCTGGCAAAACAGCCACAGACAAATTTTTAAAAAAACCTAAGG
This sequence comes from uncultured Alphaproteobacteria bacterium, assembly GCA_902614945.1. Lineage (GTDB taxonomy): Bacteria > Pseudomonadota > Alphaproteobacteria > Rhodobacterales > Rhodobacteraceae > CACIIZ01. Next base: position 11,514 of record CACMNE010000031.1, on the reverse strand, counting down.
CCCTTAATTTTTCTTCAGTCTTTCTTAATAAAGTAGGATTAAATGCATCACCTTCAGAAATAGAAAATTCTCTTCTTATAACTTTATCTAAAGTTTGATTATTTCCTTTTATATCGATTCTTTCAATATATAAACTAGGTCCATTGAAGATATGGAAAACAAGTTCTACATTATCTCTTTCTTTAATATTAATTTTTTTTGAAGAAACTTTTGCAAAAGGAAAACCTAAGTCGTTTACCCTTTTTTCAATAGATTTCCTTATATTTTCTATTTTTGAACCAATATAAAGATCACCAGATTTTATTTTAACCAAATTATTTATTTTAGATAAATCTAAACTAGAAATCTGATTTTCAAATTTTACTTTTGAAATTAGTGTCTTATTCCCTTCGAATATAGTGTATGTGATATTAAAGTTTTTCCAATCATCTGATAACGTACCAACAGAGCTTTTGATTTTTGCATTTGCAAAACCTTTGTCACTATAAAATTCTTCTAGGAGTTTTCTATCTTTCTCTTGGCGCAACTCAGAATAATCGTCATTAGTAGAAATAAAAGAAAATAAATTTTTTTGAGATGACTCTATTACTGATCTTAACCTAACATCACTAAATTTTTTATTACCAATAAAATTAATAGACTTGATTTCAGTTCTAGGACCTTCATTTATTGAAAAAACAAGACCAATTCCACCCTCTTCAAGAATTACTTTTTGAGGTTTTATTATTGCTTTAAATCTACCCTTTTCTCTATATATTTGTAAAATTTGTCTAACATCTTCATCAATAACACCTTTACTAAAAGGAGTTCTACTTTTACTAGAAATGACTGAAAGTAAAAAACTATCCTTAAAAATTTTATTACCTTCAAAATCAACTTTATTAATTATTGGATTTTCTATTACAGAAATAATTAATCTACTCCCCACGGGGTTTAACACAACATTTTGGAAGAGACCTGAATCACTTAATCTACGAAACCCTTCATTTATCGAATTTGCAGAAAGATTATTAGACTTTGACAAACCCGAAATCGCAACAATAGTTTCCGAAGAAATTTCTTCATTACCAGATACTATTATTTCATTAATCTTATATTGAGATAGTGCAAAAGTTGAAAATAGTGTAAATGTTACAATTATAGTATAAAAATAAGTTATTACCATTTTAAATAATCTATAAAACATCATTTCTTATCCTCAACATTAAACATATCTAAACATACAACAAAAAATTACAAAATAATACGCAATAAATCATTGTAAGTTGCAAATACCATTAAACTTAATAGTAAAAAAACTCCAATAAAAGTAAAAATTTGCATAAAAAAAACAGACGGTTTTTTAGAAAATATTTTTTCATAAAGTAACAATACTAAGTGGCCTCCATCTAATATAGGCAAAGGGAACAAGTTAATAATTGCAATACCAGTGGATATTAAACCCACAAGGCTAACAAAAGAAATAAAACCATTTTTTGATACGTCTGAGATTGCGTGAGCAATACCAATCGGTCCTGATATATGCTTTGCACTTATAGAACCATTTATAATTTCAACCAACCCTCTTAATGATCCACTTATAACCCTGTAAGTTGCTGAAAAACCAAATTGAATTGCTTCAAATATATTAGGCGTTATTCTTTCTGGTTCTAAAGCAAAACCACCGATAATCCCAATTCTCATTGTTTCTTTAAAACTTCCATCAGAATTTTCAATAGGTCTATTTTCTGGTGATAAAATTTTTTGTGTGGTAGTACCATTTCTAAATATTTCCAACTCTAAAGGATTACCATTTGATTTATTTACAAATTTTTTTAATTCTTCAAAAGTAAAAATACTAATTCCATTAACAGATAATATAAAATCACCTGGTAATAAACCAGCTCTAGACGCAGGAGACAAAGGTTCTATACTTTTTATTAATGGCAAAAATAAATTAGGAATAATAAATCTTAAAACATCATCATTTCTTTTAACCAAAAAATTAGTATCTTTTTTATAATCTAATTCATTATATTTAACGATTATATCTGAAAATTTCTCAATCGGACTGTCGTTAATTTCTAATATTAAATCACCTTTCTTGAGTTTAATATCTTGTAAAGGAGTATTGTTTATTTTACCAATAATTGGTTTATCATTAGCAAATCCATTTATCATAATGATAGAAGAAAAAAGGAATATTGATAACAAAAAATTAGCAAATGGACCAGCTGAGACAGTTAAAGCTCTAGATAATATTGTTGCATTGTTAAAATGATTCAAATCATTAATTGAATTGTCTTTTTTTTGAGTTAATGAGCTAGGATCTAGATCTCCCTCAAATTTTACAAAACCACCAAAAGGAAGTAGACAAAATTTCCATAAAACACCAGAACTATCTTTATACCAAAATAACTTTGGTCCAAAGCCAACACTAAATTCGTTCACCCCTATTCCACACTTTTTTCCAATATAAAAATGGCCAAACTCATGAATAAAAATTACTAATGAAAATGCAAAGAAAACATAAGTTATATTAGAAAAAGATGTAGTGATAAATTCGAACAATTTTATTATTTCCCTAAATTCTTATTTGTTCAGATAATTGTCTTACTCTATTATTTAGAATAATTATTTCATCAATTGAATCTAATAAAGTAGACTCATACTCATTCATTTCGGGCAACTGTAACACCTTTTCAACTAAATTACTCATATCTAAAAATTTAATATCATTACTAATAAAACGGTCTAATGCAATCTCCTTTGCAGCATTAAAAACCACACCTAAACTTCCTTTTGTCTTTAAAATTATTCTTGCCAAATTAATAGACGGAAATTTTTTTTCGTCAACATCTTCAAAAGATAAATGTTTAAGTGAAGTTAAATCCAAATCTTGTATCGGATTTTTTTTTCTTTCTGGATAATTTAATGTATGAGCTATAGCATTTCTCATATCATTTGGGCATAATTGCGCTAAAGTAGAATTGTCAATAAATGTGACCATGGAGTGTATAATTGATTCTGGATGAATAATTACCTCTAATTGATTAGATTTCAAATCAAAAAAATATTTAGCTTCAATAAGTTCTAAAGCTTTATTAAACATTGAGGCACTATCAATTGATATTCTTTTTCCCATATCCCAAGTAGGGTGATTCATAGCTTGAGCAACTGTAACATTAGCCATTTCAGATAGTGTGAAATTTCGAAAGGGACCCCCACTAGCTGTCAATATTACTTTCTTAATAGTTTTAGGATTTTCAGAATTTATACATTGAAAAATAGCATTATGTTCGCTATCGACTGGTAATAGTTTTGATTTATAAGTATTAGCAGTATCTATTAATAATTTACCTGCACAAACTAAAGATTCTTTATTTGCTACTGCTACTATTTTACAATATTTTACTGCTTCTATTGTTGGTGGCACACCTGCAAAACCCACTATTGCTGAAATAATCCAATCTGCTCCCATTCTTGCTGTATCTAAAATTGCTTCTTCTCCAGCATAAATTTCAATATCATATGACGATAATTTTTCCTTAAGTTGGGAAATAAAATTTTTATTTGCAGTAACTACTCTTTTGACCTTAAATTCAATTGCATCCTTGCAAAGTTGGTTAATATTATTATTGCCCGTCAAAGCCAGTATTTCAAATTTTTGAGTATTTTTTAAAATTCTAATTAAACTTAGGGTGCTCTGACCAATTGACCCTGTTGATCCAAAAATTATAATTTTCATAGCAAGATACACATAACTAATTATAACCCATATCCTAAATATATTATTAAACTATAACCAAAAATACCACCAATTATAGAGTCCATTCTATCAAAAACTCCTCCATGACCAGGTATAAAATTACTACTATCTTTAATAGCTAAACTCCTTTTAGCATAACTTATAAGAAAATCTCCAAATTGAGCACATAAACTTATAAAAACAACAGTTATAATTTCTATTATTACACTTTCGGTAAAACCGTGAAAAAATAAGCCCCAAACAAGTAGACATGCAAAAACTCCTCCTAAAGCTCCTTCAAAAGTTTTATTTGGTGACGTTTTTGGAAAAATTTTAAATTGACCTACTGATTTACCTATTAAATATCCACCAACATCTGAAGCAATTATTAAAGATAAAAGATATAAAGGCTGTTTTAAGTTTAATGTTCCTGAAATATTGCAAATAATGTTGAGAAAAAGATATAAAGAAAATAAAATGTAAAATTTAGCAGATATTCGTAAAAACCTTTGTACTGAAAACGATATATTAAATAATAAAATAATTAAGCAAATAGATAGAAATATAACCTTTTGTTCTATAAAAAAAGTAGATATAAAACCAAAAAAAGGAGAAAATAAAAAAATTACTTTATTTTTTGAGTTAAATGTAGACTTATTAACTTCTAAAAATAATAGAAAAACCACAAGCCCACAGAAAATTAAAATTGTAAATTTACCAATATTAAATGCTAAAAAAATTAAGGCTATAAGAATAACAGATGATATTAGTCTTATAATAAAATTTGACAAACTATTATACTTTCAAAATATCGTCCTGTTTGATTTTAAGTAATTCATCAATTTGTTTTATAAAGTCATTAGTTAAATTTTGAACCTCCTCATACCAAAATTTCTCATCATCTTCAGACATACCATCAGACTTTAATTTTTTTATTTTATCCATACCATCTTTTCTGACGTTTCTTACTGATATTCTAGCTTGTTCGGCAAATTGCGCAGCCAATTTTGATATTTCTTTCCTTCTTTCCTCATTTAGTTCTGGTAATGGGAGCCTTAATAAAGTTCCTTCAGTAACAGGATTAATACCTAAACCAGAGTTTTGAATTGATTTTTCAACTGTGCTGACATTATCTTTATCCCACACGTTAATTGTTATTAGTCTAGGTTCTGGTACATTGATAGTGGCACACTGACTTATAGGCACCTTTGATCCATAAACCTCTACAATTATGTTATCCAAAATAGAAGAAGATGCTCTACCAGTTCTTAAAGATTGGAAATCAGTCTTAACCGATTCTAAAGCTCCCCTCATACGCTTTTGGATATTCTCTATATTAAATTCTTCAATCATTTAAATCTCCACTTTCAAATAGAGGGTGAAACTATTGTAAACCTACCATTTCCTTGAATAACATCTTTCATATTACCAAAATTTTTTAATGAAAATACAACTATTGGTATTTTGTTATCTCTTGCCAATGCAACAGCAGATGCATCCATTACCTTTAAATTTTGTTGAAGGATTTGATCATAAGTAACTTCATCATATTTAATTGCATCTTTACTAATATTAGGATCTTTATTATAAATACCATCAACATTTGTACCCTTAAATATAGCCTCACAATTCATCTCAGTAGCTCTTAATGTAGCGGCAGTGTCAGTAGTAAAATATGGATTACCTGTTCCAGCTGCGAATATACAAACTCTTTTTTTTTCAAGATGTCTTACCGCTCTTCTTCTAATATAAGGTTCACAAATTTGGTCTACAGAGATTGCAGACATAACTCTTGTATGTATTCCATAACTTTCAAGAGCAGATTGCATTGCAAGTGCATTCATTATTGTTGCTAGCATTCCCATATAATCAGCTGTCGTTCTTTCCATTCCTTTAGCACTTCCTTGTAGCCCTCTAAATATATTTCCGCCACCAATTACTAAACAAATCTCTACATCAAGCTCATGAATACTAATTATGTCTTTAGCAACCAAATCTACGGTTGGTGGATCTAATCCAAATTGACCCCCTCCCATCAAAGTTTCACCTGAAATTTTTATTAAAACTCTTGAATATTTTAAACTAGATTTAATAATTATATTTCTCCAAAGTAAATTTTAACCATCAACTAGAAATTGATTTCATAACCTCTTCTGCAAAGTCTTCAGAAGCTTTTTCTATCCCCTCACCTACTTCAAATCTTACATAATCTAAAATGCTATTATTATTTTTTTCTAAAATTTCTTTAATTGTCATATCAGGATCAATTACAAAATTTTGGTTTAAAAGAGTTACCTCACTGATAAATTTTTTTAATTTTCCTTTAACCATATTTTCAATGACATTTTCAGGTTTACCACTCTCTCTCGCTTGTTCAGTAAATAATTTCTGTTCTTTCTTAATCAATTCATCTGAAAGATGTTCTTCAGATAGGGCTAGAGGATTTGAAGCTGCTACATGCATTGCAATCTGCTTTGCCAAAGTTTCATTATTTGAGGATAAAGAAACAGCAACTCCTATTTTTCCAAGATAATCAGAAGTAGAATTATGAATATAAAAGCCAATATACTTCCCATTAAGAATTTGCATACGACGTAAAGAAATTTTTTCACCAATAGATGAAACTTTTTCTATTAAAAATTCATCAACAGTTCTATCATTTATGGTAGAACTTAAAATTTCATTTAAAGTAGTTTTCCCAGCCGCATTATCCAAAATATGAGTAATCATTTCTTGAAATTCTTCATTTCTTGCGACAAAGTCAGTTTCACAATTAGCTTCTATTAAAATAGCTGAATCACTTGAAAGTTTAATACCTATAAGGCCTTCAGCAGCTATTCTACCTGATTTTTTTTGAGCTTTGGCTAAGCCTTTTTGCCTTAACCAATCAGATGCACTTTCAAAATCACCATTAGTTTCTGTTAAAGCTTTTTTAGCATCCATCATGCCAACACCAGTTATATCTCTTAACTCTTTGACCATCTTAGCGGTAATTGTCATATTTAAACTCCTAATGACTTTCCGTATTATTAATATCTAATATTACAAGTAGTAAAAATCATATCCCTACTTTTAAAATAAAAAATATAATTAAATTTTATTAAAAATTATTCCATACTTTCTTTAGAATTCTTTTTATCTTTTGCTGTTTCTTTTTCTTCAAATTCACCTTTATTTTTAACATTTGTAGATTTTAAAACCTTAGAAGGTTTGTTAACTTTTTCTTTATTTTTTGTCTTAGAAACTTTTGCTTTACTATCAACGGAAGAAACACCCTGAGTTAGTTTATCATTTTCTAAATTAGAAACTTTTTCTACTTTTACATCATTTTCATTATTTGTAGATAAATTTTCAACAACATTTTGCAGAAGATCATTATTATTTTTATTATCATTTATCTCTGATACTATTGAACCATCTTTTTCGTCTTTTTCTTTGTTTTTATCTTCAGTATGAGAATTTTTAGCATTTAAATTTGTCGATAATTCTTCTTTTGGAGGTTCTATGGACTCTCCAATATCAACTCCTGCGGTAGCCAATTGATTAGTCATACCTTCAAGTGCGGCCTTAGCAATGAGATCACAATATAAACTAATTGATCTTGCGGCATCATCATTTCCAGGTATAGGAAAATCAATTGCAGAAGGATCGGAGTTTGTATCTATAACGGCAATAACTGGAATTCCTAATTTTTTTGCTTCTTGGATTGCTAAAGCTTCTTTGTTTGTATCAATAACAAATAATAAATCTGGAGTGCCACCCATCTCTCTAATTCCACCTAGAGATGAATTAAGCTTTATTTGCTCTCTTTCTAAGTTAAGTCTTTCCTTCTTTGTGAGACCAGTTGCACCATCTGATAATTGCTCATCTAGTTTTTTTAATCTAGATATAGAATTAGAAACTGTTTTCCAGTTTGTTAAAGTTCCCCCCAACCATCTATGATTCATATAATACTGAGCACTTCTTTCAGCAGATTCAGAAATGGGTTTTTGTGCTTGTCTTTTTGTACCAACAAATAGTATAGAACCTCCTTTAGAAACTGTATCTTGCACATAATTCAAGGCAACATCTAATAATTGAAAAGTTTGTGTTAAATCAATTATATGAATACCATTTCTGACACCGTATATGTATTGTTGCATTAATGGATTCCAACGGTGTGTTTGATGTCCAAAATGAACACCAGATTCTAACAAATCTTTTAAAGTGTATTGAGGCAACGCCATTATATTTCCTTTCCGGTTTAAAACCTTGATAAGACGTAATTTAGCAACCGGTTTGATTTATATAATCTTAGTCTTATCTGTGAATTTTTTTGTCGACTTATACTAATTTCAATAAAATTTCAAGCATGTTTTAAAAAATAAAAACTAAAAAAAAATATAAAAAATGCTATAATGTTTTTTAATTATAAAATATTATATGTGAAAATATGAAAATTAAAAAAAATCAAAACCTATTTCAAAGACTTCGATCAAATTTTTTAACAGGTCTCGTTTTAATCACTCCTATCATATTAACAATTTATTTATTGTGGGGCGTTATTAATTTCATTGACGACAAAGTTGTTCCTTGGTTGCCTAACAAATACAATCCATCTACTTATCTTGGAAAAGATATTCCTGGACTTGGAGTTATGACATTCTTAATATTTACTACAATAGTGGGAATGGTAACAAAGGGTTTTTTTGGAAGACAGCTTATTAAATTTTGGCAAAGCTTAGTTGATAGGACACCAGTATTTAGATCAATATACAATGCTCTTAAACAAATTGCAGAAACAGTATTCACAAAATCAGACCAAACTTTTAAAAGTGCCTGCTTAGTTGAATATCCTAGAAAAGGAATATGGGTAGTTGCTTTTGTTTCTACAATTACTAGAGGTGAAATAAAAGAAAAAATTAATAAAGATGAGATATTAACTGTTTTTGTGCCAACTACACCAAATCCAACTTCTGGATTTTTGTTATTTATACCTAAAAAAGATGTTATTATTCTAAAAATGTCAGTTGAAAATGCAGCAAAACTAGTAATATCAGCTGGTTTAGTTGTTCCTGATTATAATGAAAAAATGATATAGAAAATAAGATTAATTCGAATCATTAGATTTATAATTAAACTACATTTTTTTGTTAAAGCAAAATTTTTGATAAAAAAAAGTTTACTAAATAAAGTATACTTATAATTTATAGACATAGATGTTGTGTTTTAAAAATAATTTATAGTATCTATATTTTTTTATAAATTATTTCCTTTACGCCGAAGATTAAGTTAGATAACATCGATGTACTGCTCGATAGGTTTCTTGCCTGTATGAAACCTGCCTCAATAACTAACGCCCTCTCATGAGGGCGTTTTTTTTAATGAATTAAAATTGTTAACTAACATTTTTATAAAATCTAACTTTTTATTATTATTTTCAAAAGACTTAGTTATAACTATTTTATCTTCTTTGACTTTTATAAAAGTACTATTTTTTTGTATAAATTCCATAAGTTTGGTTGGATTAGAAAATTTGTTTTTATGAAACCCAACTAATATTCTATTTTGACCAACTTTTAACAAATTTATACCTGTTGAAACACAAAGATTTTTTATTGATGATACTTTTATAAGTATATCTACTTCACTAGGAAATGAACCAAATCTATCAATTATTCTTTCTGAAAATTCATTTAATTCTGCATCTGTTTTTAAAAGAGCTAATTCTCTATATAAACTTAATCTACTTACAAGATCTTTAACATAATTTTCTGGAATAAGCATCGGAACATTTAGATCAATTTGAGGAATAAAGTCATTAATTTCTTGATTAATTTCCATCTGCTGATGTTTGATGTTATCAATTTCTTTTTTTAACATACTTTGGTATAACTCATAACCCACTTCTCTAATTTCTCCTGACTGCTCTTCTCCAAGTAAATTACCAGCTCCCCGAATATCGAGATCTTGACTGGCCAATGAAAAACCTTGTCCCAATGAATTAATATTAGCTAGAATCTTTAATCTCTTTTCTCCTTGCTTAGTCATCTTACTTTTCTGTTCATAGGTCAAATAACAATATGCTCTTATTTTTGAACGTCCAACTCTTCCTCTTATCTGATATAGCTGAGATAATCCAAACATATTTGCACGATGAACAATTAATGTATTTGCATTGGGGAAATCTAACCCACTTTCAACTATGGAAGTTGAAAGAAGCAAATCTGTTTTATTTGAAATGAAATCAGCTATTACATTATCTAAATTAGAACCAGATAATTGTCCATGTGCGATTTTAAAATTTATTTCAGGAACTTCATTTTTCAAAAAATCAGAAATAAAAGCCATATCTGAAACTCTTGGAACAACAAAAAAGCTTTGTCCTCCTCTACTTTTTTCTCTTAATAAAGCTTCCCGAATAATCACCCCATCAAATTCCATTACAAAAGTTCTAACCAATAAACGATCATTAGGTGGAGTATTAATAATGGAAAGATCTCTTACCCCTGTTAAAGCAAATTGAAGTGTTCTTGGAATAGGCGTTGCTGTCAAAGTTAAAACGTGAATATTAGCTTTAATTTTTTTTATAGCTTCTTTATGAGAAACTCCAAAGTGTTGTTCTTCGTCAATAATAAGTAAACCTAGGTTTTTAAATTGAATTTCTGAAGATAGCAATGCATGTGTGCCAATAATTATGTCTATTTTCCCATTCTTAAGCTGATCAACAATTTCTTTCCGCATTTTAAAATTTTCAAAACGTGTAAGCTTTTCTATAAAAATTGGAAATTCTTTAAAACGATTTTTAAAAGTCTCATAGTGTTGTCTAGCTAACAGTGTAGTAGGCGCTAATATTGCTACTTGATATCCATCATTTGAAACAATCAATGAAGCCCTAAGAGCAATCTCAGTTTTACCAAAACCTACGTCTCCACAAATAAGACGGTCCATAGGTATTCCAGAAGAAAGATCTTTTAATATTTCTAAAATTGCTAAATTTTGATCTTCTGTTTCTTCAAATTGAAAACCTGAACAAAATTTGTTCCATGAAAATATCTCTTTTTTATGTATAGTACCTTTATTTAAATATCTTTTGGCAGCAACAGCAATAAGTGCATGGGCCATTTCTTTTATTCTATTTTTTGCTTTTGATCTTTTGTTTTGCCAAGCTAAAGATCCTAATTTATCCAATTCACCGAATTCTTGTCCATATTTAGAAAGAACATTTAGATTTTCAATTGGTAAAAATAATTTATCTCCTCCTGCATATTCAATAATTAAACAATCATGGGGTATCTTATCAGCAAAAATAGATTTAAAACCAGTATATTTTCCTATTCCATGATCAACATGGACTACTAAATCACCAATATTAATTTCAGAGAAATTTTGTAACGGATTTTTAATTTTTTTATTATATTTTCTTTGTCGATATAATCTACTACCTAATATGTCTTGTTCAGAAATAACCACTAAACCTGCTACTTTAAATCCATGTTCTATTGGTAATATCCCTAAACATAAATTTCTTTTTTCTGGAATAAATTCAAAATGACTTTTATTGTTATTGAAATTGCAAGACTGAAATTTTCCAATATCATTTAATCCATAATCATTAAAAAGTTTTTCTAATCTCTCTAAAGAACCTTTTGAATAGGTTGCAATTGCAACAATATTATCTTCATTTAACAGTTTTTTTATATAGCCAACTACATTTGCAAATAAATCCACACCCTCAGTTTGTCTTTCGATAGTAAAGTTTTTAGATATCGTGCCTTTATAATCTAGACATCTTTCCATTTTTAATT
>CACMNE010000030.1:0-14901 GCA_902614945.1 uncultured Alphaproteobacteria bacterium | reverse complement strand
GTCCGCCAAAGAGCCAGCTGGAATCTATTAGACGACGACGTTCTTGCATGGCATCAGGGTGTTGAACCAAATCCAGATTTTCTTCGCAAACTTATCGATGTAAGACTTATGGTTGAGCCAAATGCAGCTTTTTGGGCGGCAGGTGCTGCGACTGAAGAGCAAATAAAAGAAATTCGTAAAGCCCACAATGATATGGAACAAGCTGATACCATTCAAGAATATGTAGTTGCTGATGCTAAATTTCATCGAGCTGTTCTAAGGGGAGCAAATAACGAATTACTTACAGCCATGGAGGGAGTAATCTTTTCTGCCTTATTGAGTTCGATTAAAATTACCAATAATGATCCTATAGATAACCGAGAGCGTTCCTTACCTCTTCATTTTGAAATTCTTAAAGCAATAGAAATTCATGATAGAGAACGTGCGGAATTCGCTATGAGTAAGCATATGGCTGATACATATAAACGTCTTTCAAAATTACTTCCTGAATTAAAATCGGAGATTAAAAAAATGTAAGTTAAATAATTCCACAACTGCTCAAATTGGTGGTAGAGCCAGTGGTCAAACACGATTTTTAAATTAACATCTCGTGTAAAATTTCCTAAACATTATAGGAAAATCCACCAACAAAAGGTGTTTTTTACGCCAAACAACATCAAAAAAAAGGAGGAGATGATGTTTACAAAAATTAAAAAAAGTCTTCTAGCTGGTACCCTAGCTATTTCAACTATGACAATGGCTGGTACAGTTTCTGCTGGAGCAATGGTAGCGCTTCTGTTGCCAGAAAACGTAAATCCAAGATGGGAAACTCAAGATGCGGCTGCTTTTGTTCGCACTATGGGTGAGTTGGCACCTGATGTTAAAGTTGAAGTATTCAATGCAAACAATGATACTTCTACTCAGCAGCGTCAAGCTGAACAAGCTCTTACACAAGGTGCAAAGGTTTTAGTTGTAATTCCAATCGATGGTGAAAGCTCAGCAATTATAGCAGATAATGCCGCAGAAGAGGGTATTCCAACTATAGCATATGATCGTATGATTAATTCAATGAATACTACATTTTGGGTGCAAGCTGATTTAGAAGGCATGGGATATGATCAAGCAATGCATATTATTAATAATACTAAATCAGGGGATACTTTGGTTATGCTAAAAGGATCACCTACTGATCCTAACGCTGCAGTTATCCATAATGGACAACTCAGGGCTTTAACACCATTATATGAAAGTGGTGAAAGAATTATGGGTTACGAAAATTGGACACAAGGATGGGACCCTGCAATTGCGCGTCGTTCAATGGATCAAGCACTTACCCAATTGAATAATAATGTTCAAGGAGTTGTATCTTCAAATGATGGTAATGCTGGAGCTGCTATAGCATCTATGGAAGAACAAGGAATGGCTGGAACAGTTCCAGTGTCGGGTTTAGATTGTACTGTTCAAGCACAGCAATTAATATTATTGGGTAAACAAACTCAGTGTGGTTGGCGTCCTCTCGAAGACATGGCAGCAGCTGCCGCTGCAGTTACAGTTCGTTTGGTTAATGGTGAGGACTTTTCTGATCTAGCCCCGCAAAAGGTCAAAAATGGAGTTGGTGCTGAAGTAGCATATGTACCAGTTGGTTCCTACTCAGCAGTAGGTGTTGACGGTGTAGCCTATGTAATTGCCAATGACAAATCAATAACAAAAGATATGATTTGCCAAGGTGAGGCTGCAGAAACAACATTTTGTAAGTGATAGATAAATAAATGGAATCTAAAAATGATTTGGTGGGGCATAAAGTCCCACCAGCTCACCTCATTGTTCGTGGAATTGATAAAAGATTTGGCGGACTGCAAGCATTAAAAGATGCTGATTTTGAAGTTGCTCGTGGAGAAGTTATGGCTCTCGTTGGTGACAACGGTGCTGGTAAATCAACCTTAATGAAAGTTTTAGCGGGAGCATATTCAGCTGATGCTGGAGATTTCTTTCTAGACGGAAAGAGAGTTAGTATCAAATCACCAAATGATGCAAGTGCTCTTGGTATACAAATTGTTTATCAAGATCTTGCATTGTGTGAAAATCTTGACGTAGCTGCAAATCTTTCACTTGGAAAAGAACCAGTAAAAAATGGCTGGAGATTTTTACCATACTTTTTACGTCCAATTGATAATTTAGAAATGGAGAGTAAGGCTAATAAAGCGATTAAACGGTTACAAGTACGTACTCTTCATTCTGTACGTTCAAAAGTAAGTGGATTATCTGGTGGACAGCGTCAAGCTATAGCGATAGCACGTGCAGTAGGTACTGAGAGTTCAGTTGTAATGTTGGATGAACCTACAGCTGCATTAGGAGTTGCACAAACTAAACAAGTGTTAGAAGTTGTAAAGCGATTGAGGGATACAAATCATGCAGTTGTTTATATTTCACACAATATGCAGGACATTTTTGAAGTCTCCGATAGAATTACAGTTCTTCGTCATGGTCAGAATGTTTCTACATTTATTACATCTAACACTACACCTGATGAAGTTGTTGTAGCTATGACACGTGGATTAGATAAAAATTCTGTAGGAAGTGTTTAGAATGCAATCTGAAAAAAAAATTAAATTCCTTGATCGGTTAAGCTTACTACGCGAAACTCAGTTTGGTGCTTTTTTACCTGTACTTTTTGCTCTTACAGCGATTTGGGGATACTTTGGTTTAATTTTACCAATTCATGACTTAATTTCAGGCGAAGCAGAAAATTTTCGTGCAATTTTCTTAAGTCCCAGAAATATATATAATCTGTTTATGCAGTCAGCAGTTATAGCTGCGCTTGCTGTAGGTATCACTGTTGTTCTTCTTTTAGGAGAAATAGATCTTTCTGCAGCTGCCACTGCAGGAGTTTGTGCCGCTCTTTTGGGAGTTCTTGTACTCGCTGGAGTACCTGGTTTTATTGCTTGTTTAATTGTAATATTTGTAGGAATAATAATGGGAGCTGCTCAGGGATTGCTTGTAGCTTATGTAGGAATACCTTCTTTTGTGGTAACATTAGCAGGCCTACTTGGATATCAGGGTTTGATGCAAAAAATACTTCCTACAGGCAATTTGAATGTTGGAGACCCTTTTGTTCGAAGTATAGCAAGAATTTTGATACCAGATATTTGGGGTTTAATTCTTGCTTTATTTGTATTTGCTTTATTTTTATTTACAACACTTCGTAAACAATTCCAAAGAAAATCAAAAGGCTTAGAACTAGATAATAATTGGACTGTTTGGTTTCAAATTTTAGCCTTTGGTTTAATTGTGATTTCTGCTGTTCTTACATTAAATGCTTACAGGTCTCTACCTTTACTATTAGTTTTATTAATTGCTTTTACGGCTTTTTTAGATTGGATCACAAGATCCACGCCTTATGGGAGATCCATCTTTGCAGTTGGAGGTAATGCTGAAAGTGCAAGAAGAGTTGGTATGAAAATCAAAAGGATTAGAGTTTCAGCATTTGCTATTGTGGGTTTGATGGCTGCAATAGGAGGTATCTTTGGTGCTTCTAGATACGGATCTGTTTCATATACTGCTTTTGCAGGTGGTTCACTTCTTCTTGAGGCTATTGGTGCTGCTGTTATAGGTGGTACTTCTCTTTTTGGTGGACGAGGCTCTGTCTGGAATGCAATTTTAGGAGCATTAGTAATTGGATCACTAGGAAATGGTCTTGATCTTTCAGGTGCGTCTGCAGCTGATAAACTTATGGTGTCTGGAGCTATTTTACTTTTAGCAGTAGCAATAGATGCATTATCACGTAACTCTGTAGGTGGTCGTTAAAATGTGGTCAGAAAATCAAAAGAATATTCTTAATATAATACTTGATCAACTTATTCCTAAAAACTCAAAAAGAAATATTCCAAGTGCAGGAGAACTTGGAATTGCCTCTTTTATTTTTGATGCTGCTAATAAAAATAATAATTTGAAAGATGATGTTGTCTTTATATTAGATTGGGCACTCACTAAAGCAGATAAGATTTCTCCCTGTCTTGTCCGCAAATTAGAAAAAGAAAACCCCAACGCTTTTGTTTCATTGCTAACAGAAACTTATAAAGGATATTATAGTCGTCCAGATATAAGACAAAAATTTGGTCTTAGTAAAAAACCTGTTCATCCATCTGGCTATTTAGTTGTATCAGAAAGTAATGATTATTTAGCACAGATAACTGATACAGTTAGAGCCCGTGGTCCAATATATAGGGATCCAACTGGAGGCTAATTATGAGTAATGAACCAGTTGATGTATTAATAATTGGAGCAGGAGCTTCTGGGGCGGCTATAGCTTGGTCTTTAATTGAAACCAAGATGAGAATTTTATGTCTAGAACAGGGAAATCATTTGTCAGATAAAGATTTTCCATCACGTCGTGATGATTATGAACTATCTCGATATGCTGAATTTTCTTGTGATCCCAATGTACGAAGGCTTAAACAGGATTATCCAATAAATTCAAAAGATAGTTGTATAACACCTGTTAATTGGAATGGGGTAGGTGGCTCTACAATGAATTTTCTTGCTCACTGGCCTAGAATGCGTCCAAGTGATTTTAGAACAAAAACACTTGACGGTGTTGCTGAAGATTGGCCAGTGGATTATTATGACCTTGAACCTTTTTATGAGATAAATGATAGAAATGTTGGAGTATCTGGTCTTAGTGGTAATCCAGCCTATCCAAAATATACTGTACCTAATCCTCCAATCCCCATTGGAATTTTAGGTCAAACTTTAGCAAAAGGTTTTAATAAATTAGGATGGCATTGGTGGCCTTCTGATGTTGCCATTCTTAGCAAGGATGATAATGGTCGACAGAAATGTGTGAATGCAGGTACTTGTGATCTTGGTTGTGCTGCAGGGGCAAAAGGTGGTGCCAATTTTACTTATTGGCCTATATTAGAAAATGCAGGTGTTGAGTTGCGCACAAATGCAAGAGTCTCCGAAATCCAAGTTGATAAAGTTTCTGGTTTGGCAAATGGTGTACTTTATTATGGAGCTGATGGAAGGCTCAATCAACAAAAAGCTGAAATAATTATAATGGCATGTAATGGTGTTGGTACTCCACGATTACTTTTAAATTCTAAATCTGATTTATTTCCTGATGGATTAGCCAATAACTCAGGTTTGGTGGGTAAAAATCTAATGTTTCATCCTTTAACTGGAGTTGCAGGTGTTTTTGATGAGCCTATGAAAGGGCATGAAGGACCTATGGCTTGTTCTATTTTATCTCAGGAATTTTATGAAAGTGACAGTTCTCGGGGATTTATTCGTGGCTATGGACTTCATTCAGGACGCTCAACAACTCCAATGACTTTTGCTCTTGGAGGCTATGGGATTGACAATCCTATTCCTTGGGGTGATGAGCATCGAGAAATTATGGATAATATGTATCCATATCTTGCGGGTCTAACAATAGTAACTGAGGATTTACCAGAAGAACATAATTGTGTCACTTTAGATAACGAACTTAAGGATAGTGACGGTATTCCAGCGCCAAAAATAACTTATAGAGTTAGTGAAAATACCAAAGCTATGATAAAGCATGGGGAGGAGCGTGCTAGAGAAGTATTAATTGCTGCAGGTGCAAAAAAAATATTAAGCAAGAATGATGATAATGTGTGGTGGCGTGCAGGTTGGCACCAAATGGGTACTTGTCGAATGGGCCATGATCCAAAAAAATCTGTGGTGAATGGTTGGGGGCGTAGTCATGATGTTAAGAACTTGTTCATAGTTGATGGCTCAATTTTTGTAACTGCTGGTGCCGTTAATCCTACATCCACAATACAGGCACTAGCATTATATATTGGTGACCAAATTAAAAAAAATATTGGAACATTATTCGATTGAGAGCTATATGAAATTTCCAACAAAAATGTATATAAATGGTAAACTAACATCTGGTAATGGATATAAGCAAGTTTTTAACCCTGCTACTGAAAAAGAGGTTGTTACAGTCTCAACTGCTGGATTACGTGATATTGAAAAAGCTCTTCAATCGGCTAAAAATGCTTTTCCAAGCTGGTCTACAACTTCAATAGCAGATCGCCAGAGATGGATGAAGAAATTATGTGACGAAGTTGTAAAAAACGAAGACTTTTTAAGAGAATGTATTCATTATGAAATGGGAAAACCTTGGGCTCAAACTTATGAAGATTGGGACCGATTAGTCGCTTCACTTGATTTTTATTCAGAAGAGATTTCACGTATACAAAACTATAGTCTAGTAGATCGTGCAGGTACACATAATCATCGGATGGTATATGAAGCTGCAGGTGTCGTTTTGGCATTCTTAGCATGGAATTTTCCACTTCTGAATTTAGCTTTCAAAATTGGTCCAGCTATGGCTGCAGGATGTCCAATAATTATAAGACCTTCAGAAATGACGCCAATATCGGCATATGCTGTAGGAATGCTTTGTAAAAAAATTAAACTCCCAGATGGAGTAGTTCAAATCTTATGTACTGAAAGTCATGAAGTAGCTGATAAGTTAACTTCATCAAATATTCCACAAGTTATAACCTTAATTGGATCCACTCAAACAGGTCAGCACATTATGCGTACTGGAGCATCTTCAATAAAACGCTATTCTATGGAATTAGGAGGAAATGCCCCTGTTTTGATATTTGAAGATGCAGATTTGGATCTAGCAGCTGATATAGTAACAGGTGTTAAATTTTCTAATGCAGGTCAAATTTGCGTAGCACCAAATAGAATATTTGTTTCGGATTTAGTAAAAAAGGATTTCACTGATAAGGTTGTTTCCCGAGCAAAAGCTGCAAAAGTCGGTTTTGATAAGAATAAGGAAATTACAACTGGTCCAGTGATTGATAAAAGAGCATTTGAAAATATCAAAATGCTTATAGATGATGCAGTCACAAACGGTGCTAAACTTTTAGTAGGTGGTGATAGGCCTTCATATTTAAAACAAGGATATTATATAGCGCCAACAGTTTTAAGTGATGTAAAAGAAACAATGCAAGTCTACCTTCAGGAAACTTTTGGTCCTATTATTAGTTTGATCACATTTTCTGAAGAAACTATGCTTCTAAAAATGGCCAATGATTGTGATGAAGGTGGTCTTACAGCATATGTTTTTACTTCTGACCAAACTCGTGCTGAATATTATGCTTCAAAATTAAGGTATGGAGAAATTCAGATAAATGGAGTTAAATATGATATTGATTTACCTCATGGTGGGATTGGTCAATCAGGAATAGGGCATGATTGTTCATCACTAGCTCTAATGGATTATCTTGTACAAAAACGAATTACTAGTGCAAAAAAAACCTATAAGTTTGAAAGGTTAAACTCATGAAAATTACTCGAATTACTAGTCATGTTCTGGGTTATGATCTGCCTGAGTCATTAGGTTATTCACAACAGTATTACAATAAGCGAACCTCACATATTGTTGAAGTTGAAACTGATGAGGGTATCACAGGATGGGGTGAATGTTTTGGAGCAGGGAATATTGCTCTTGCTAATAAAGGAATAGTTGAAAAAGTAATTCAGCCTATGGTTTTAGGGATGCAAGCACTAGATCGTGATGTAATTTGGCATAAGGTATATAATTTAATGAGAGATCATGGTCAAAAAGGTATGCCGCTTCAGGCTTTATCAGGTGTTGATATTGCATTATGGGACATAGCAGGAAAGGCCGCTGGGCTTCCAATTTATAAAATGATTGGTGGAGCACATCGTGAAAAAGTTGAAGTTTATGGATATGGTATGATGCTTCGACCTGAAAATGTTGATAGTCTTGTTTCTAGATTTATGGATGAAGCTACCAAAATCAAAGAGAAGGGTTTTAAGGCTGTAAAGATGAAAGTAGGACTTGGCCCTAAAGATGATTTACGACTTATAGAGTCGGTTCGACGTGGAGTTGGAGATAATTATAGATTTATGGTTGACGCTAATCATGCGTATACAACTCATGATGCTTTTTACGTAGGACGCGCAATGGAAGAATTTGACCCCTATTGGTTTGAAGAGCCTGTAGCACCAGAAGATCTTGATGGTTATCGAGAATTGCGAGCTAGTCTTAAAGTCAACATTTCTGGAGGAGAAGCTGAATTCAATCGTTGGGGGTGGAGAAATCTTTTAGAAAGTAGAGGTTTGGATATCGCCCAACCCGAGGTATGTGCACTTGGTGGTATTTCTGAGTATCTAAGAGTTCTTGCATTATGTCATGCACATTTTACACCTGTAGTAAACCACGTATGGGGATCTGCTATTGCTGTAGCTACAAACTTACACTTATTAGCTGCGATGCCACCTTTGCCAGGAGGGCTTTTCCCATGGGAGCCAATGTTAGAATATGATACAACTCATAATAGATTTATTGATGATCTTTTAACAGAGTCCTTAGAAATTAAAAATCAAGTTAAAGCTAATAATGGTACTGTATCTTTACCAACTGGACCTGGATTAGGTGTTACCCCTAAGAGAGATTTTCTTGATAGTTTCAGAATTTGTGACTAATTACATTACTATCTACATCATTATTTTTGCATAGTTAAGATTTTGTAACCTATTAAAGAGTTCTATTTAGATCAAAGCTTTTTGCTTCATAACCTTAGCAATAGTATCACCAATTACTGCAGGATTAGGAGCAACGGTCACACCCGCTGCTGATAAAATTTCTACTTTTTCACTCGCACTTTCACCAAATGCTGAAATAATTGCACCGGCGTGCCCCATAGTTCTACCTTTTGGTGCAGTCATCCCAGCTACATAGGCAACAACAGGTTTCTTAATATGTTCCTTTAAGTACGCTGCAGCCTCTGCTTCTTGTGGGCCACCTATCTCACCAATCATACAAATAACATCAGTTTCATCATCATCTTTAAAGCGTTGCAGAATATCTTTAAAGGATGAACCGTTTATAGGATCACCGCCAATACCAACTGAAGTAGAAACACCAATACCATGTGCTTTCAACTGAGCAGCAGCTTCGTATCCAAGAGTCCCTGAGCGACTAACGATGCCAATATTTCCTTGAAGGTAAATATGTCCGGGCATAATTCCAAGTAAAGCTTTGCCTGGACTAATTGTTCCTGCGCAATTTGGACCAGTCAAAACCATGCGTTTTTCTAATGGATACCTATACATATAACGCTTCACTCGAATCATATCTTGCGCAGGAATACCATCAGTTATACATACACTATACTTTATTCCTGCATCTGCAGCCTCCATTATGCTATCAGCAGCAAAAGGTGGAGGAACAAACACTAGGCTTGCTTCTGCACCAGTATTTTCAACGGCATCAGCCACAGTATCGAATACTGGCAAACCTTCTACCTTCATACCACCTTTTCCAGGAACAACTCCACCAACAACATTAGTACCATACTTCATCATGTCTTCAGTATGAAAGCGGGCCATTTTACCAGTTATACCTTGAACAATTACTGGGGTATTTCTATCAATTAATATACTCATATTGTTACCCTCTATATAGTTTCTCTTTTAGAGAAACTACGCCAAGCTTGGACTGAGCGCTCTGCTGCTTCCATCAATGTTTTTGCTCTGATAATTGAAAGACCAGAGTTAGCTAGGATCTTTTGTCCTTCTTGAACATTTGTACCTGCCAAGCGGACGATAACTGGAACATTGACTTGAACTTCATGCAATGCTTGAATAACACCCTCTGCAACCCAGTCACAACGGTTTATACCAGCAAATATATTAACTAATACCGCTTGTACGTTGTCATCTGACATTACCAAACGGAAAGCTTTAGCCACCCGTTCGGGTGTAGCTCCGCCTCCAATATCAAGAAAGTTAGCTGGCTCTCCACCAGCCAACTTGATGGTATCCATTGTAGCCATAGCTAAACCTGCCCCATTTACAATGCATCCAATGTTACCTTCTAATCCTACATAACTTAGCCCCCTGTCAGCAGCACGACTTTCCCTTGGGTCTTCTTGGCTTTTATCGCGTAATTCCGAGATATGAGGATGTCTAAAAAGCGCATTGTCGTCAAATGTCATTTTTGCATCTAATGCTAGAATACGGTTATCCCTTGTGATTACCAGAGGGTTTATTTCGACCATGGTTGCATCATGTTCCCTGAATGCACGGTAGCAACCTTGCAAAGTCCTTACCATGCTTTGTGTTAAAGCTGGATTAATACCCAGTTTAAAAGCAATTTGCCGACACTGAAAATCTTGCAAACCAACTGCTGGTTCAACTGTAGAGCGTATAATACTTTCCGGTTTATTTTCAGAGATATCTTCGATCTCCATGCCTCCTTCAGCAGATGCTACTATCATGACTCTTTGGGAGGATCTATCTAAAACAAACCCTAGGTATATTTCCCTATCAATAGGTACACCACCTTCAACGTAAACTCGGTAAACGCCCTTGCCATTTGAGTCCGTTTGGTGAGTAACTAATTTACTTCCAAATAGGTTTTCGCATATTTCCACAATCTCGGTATCGCTATTACAAACTTTAACACCTCCAGCTTTCCCACGACCACCTGCATGTACCTGAGCTTTAACGACCCAGGTATTACCTCCAATCTCTCGAGCTCGATATGCTGCTTGTTCTGGACTGTATGCAAGAGCTCCTGGTGGCACGCCTACTCCAAACTTTGCTAATATTTCTTTCGCCTGATATTCATGGATATCCATCTGTTTATCTCCAACTAAACTTTCCAATACTTTTATATCATTATTTCAATGTATTTGGTTGATTAAGCCAGTAATTGAAAATGCATTGAATACTCTTGCATATATATTACCTGATGCTGGGCAGATGGCTATTTTTTTTTGGGTATCTAGGTTTGGATAATTTTTTTTATTGGACATTACTACTCCTTACGCCTGAACTAAAAATGTATCAAGATCATTTAAAAAAGAAACCACCTCTAACTAGCTTTTGGATAACGTAAAGTAAAGTAATTTAAATATACATTTTCTTATCATACAAACTTATCCACAAATAACCACCGAAATCCTTAAACTTATAGGTGATCTTATAAAACAGAGAGATGTAAAACTTGGGTAAATTTAAATTGAGTGTGTGAAATATTATATTTTACACTTGAATTTATATTTTTTTATTGACAGTGAACTTTTTTACCGCAATGACCTCGATTAGATAACCCAAAAGTAGGAGGAACTATAAAATGTCTTTTTTCCCAATTGAACAGGCGCCACCCCGACTAAATAGATCTGAATTAGCGGTACCTGGTTCTCAATTCAATATGTTTCAGAAGGCTGCAGATTCAGATGTTGACATTATTTTTTTAGATTTAGAAGATGCAGTAGCTCCGGACGAAAAAGAGCAAGCACGTAAAAATATTATTAAAGCGCTTAATGAAATAGACTGGGGAAACAAAACAATTTCTATTAGAATCAATGGTCTGGATACTCACTACATGTATAAAGATGTAGTTGATATCGTTGAACAAGCCGGGGAGAGGTTGGATTTAATAATGATCCCTAAGGTAGGTGCAGCTGCCGATGTCTACGCCGTTGATATGATTGTAACCCAGGTTGAAGATGCAATGAGTTACAAAAAACGTATTGGTTTTGAACTTATAATAGAGACGGCATTGGGAATGCAAAACGTTTCTGAGATAGCAGCTGCTTCCAAACGCAACGAGAGCCTGCATTTTGGAGTTGCAGACTATGCCGCATCTACCCGAGCTCGCACTACTAGCATAGGTGGTGTCCATCCGGATTATTCAGTATTAACGGATAGAGTAGAAGGTGAACCGCGTCAAAGTCATTGGGGTGATATGTGGCATTATGCGATTGCGCGTATGGTTGTAGCAGCACGAGCAAATGGCTTAAGACCAATAGATGGACCTTTTGGAGACTTTAAAGATCCTGATGGATTTAGAGCTGCTGCAAAAAGGGCTGCCGTTTTAGGATGTGAAGGGAAGTGGGCAATTCATCCAAGTCAAATTGAATTAGCTAATGAGGTTATGAGCCCGTCAGATGCTGAAATTCTAAAAGCAAATCGAATTTTAGAGGCCATGGCTGATGCTGAAGCAAGCGGAAAAGGGGCTGTCTCTCTTGATGGGCGTCTTATAGATTATGCATCTATTAAACAGGCTGAAGTACTTGTTGAGAAAGCAAAACAAATTGCTAGTCAGTGAAATTAATGAATTAGAAAACCAGAGCTATAAGAGTATATGTATTAATTGATGATTTAAAAGATGATAAAATGTTTTGGGTTCAAGTCTCTGATATTTTAAATGATATGATGTGTAAGCTAATGAAAAGCATAGTTGAACAGGAAGTCAAATGAAATCACTCATAGCAATTGGTGAGTGTATGCTAGAATTATCTTCAGTAAGAGATGATTTTTGGAAAATGGGTATTGCAGGTGATACTTTAAATACTTCTTGGTATGCAAGAGCATGTTTGTCAAAAAATTGGAGTGTTCTATTCGCAACAAAAATAGGTAAGGACGTTATGTCATCAAAAATCATAAATTTTTTAAATCAAAATGATATTGGTACTGACAGAGTTTATTATCATCCTTCACGTACTATTGGCCTTTATGCCATCCAACTAAATAAAGGGGAACGAAATTTTGCATATTGGCGTGAAAATTCTGCTGCTAGGTCAATAGCTGATGATCACAAAATTTTAAAAAATATGTTGAGAGGTGCAGATATAATTCATTTTTCAGGGATAACTCTAGCTATCTTACCTCCAGAAGGACGTGAAAATTTATTTTTTATTTTGCAGAAATTACGATCAAAGGGTGCTTTTATTTCATTTGATCCAAATATAAGACCTAAACTTTGGGATTCATTAAATTTGGCTAATAGTATAATTACAAAGGCTGCAAGTTTTTGTGACTTAATATTACCTAGTTTTGAAGAAGAATCTAATTGTTTTGGTGATAATACACCAGTGGAAACTATTAATAGATATAGCGAATTAGGTGCTTCTCTTATAGTTGTTAAAGATGCGGGGTCTTCCATTTATGGAAAACAAGGAGATAACTCAGTTGTTTGTGTTGAAACTCAAAAAAAGCCACTTGTGGATAGTACAGGGGCAGGAGATAGTTTTAATGGTGTTTTTCTATCTGCTTATATTGAAGGTTATAGTTTAAAAGAATCTATTAGAAAAGCTCATAACATTTCATCTTATGTTATTGGATTTAAAGGTGCATTGGTACCTATGCAGAATATCAAAAAAATTTATAAAAGTGACTTAAATTAGGAGATCTATTTGAACAATTAAAAATTAATTTAATTTATTCTTTAAGAAGCCTTCAATTTGTAGTGATCTTGAAAGAATCCAATTTAAAGTTTTATAATTACAGATTTCATATCTTGATGCTGCTTTTTCTAACCAACTATTATACACAATAACACTCTATATAAACTTACAAAATAAACAATTGTGTAATAATTCAAATAAACCAATGGTTTATTTTTTAATGATACAAAATTTACATTCATAGTATGGTAATGTTCTTTATTCTTGGCACTTTTGTTGCATCGTCATAATCAAAAACAATATAAATAAAACATAACAATTTAAAGGATAAATATTGTTCGGTGGAGTTTATAGAAATAAACGTGTCTTGGTAACTGGTCACACAGGCTTCAAAGGAAGCTGGCTGTGTAAATGGTTGAACCATTTAGGAGCAGAAGTTTTTGGTTACTCACTTAATCCAAGTACAGAACCAAATCACTTTGACTTATCAAATCCTAAAGTAAATTCTCATATAAATAATATACAGGACCTCAATTCTGTCAAAGATTTCATTGCTAAAAGTGAGCCAGAGATCATTTTTCATTTAGCTGCTCAACCTTTAGTAATTAAAAGTTATAAAGAACCTTTAGAAACCTTCAGTACTAATATAATAGGTACAGCTAATATACTTGAAGCCGCTAGATATGTAGACACTGTAAAAGCAGTAATCATAATAACTACTGATAAGTGTTATAAAAATAAAGAGTGTATTTATGGGTATAGGGAAACTGATGAATTAGGAGGTTATGATCCCTACAGTGCATCAAAAGCATGTACAGAACTTATTACTGAAAGTTACAAAAATTCTTTTTTTAAAGAAGAAAATACTGGATTACTAATAGCGTCAGCCAGAGCGGGAAATGTTTTGGGAGGAGGTGACTGGACCTCGAATAGGATTTTCAAAGATATTGCAATAGCAGCATCAGAAAAAGAAAAATTAATTTTAAGAAATCCAGAAAGTATAAGGCCGTGGCAACATGTTTTGGAACCTTTATCAGGCTACTTACTATTGGGACAGTTATTATTTCAAAATCGCAAAGAATTTGCAGAGCCTTGGAACTTTGGTCCATCATATAATTCGAATATAACAGTAAGAGAATTAGTCAATATTGTAAAAAAAAGATGGAATGACATTGAAGTTAAATTTGAAAAACCAAAAATTTATGAATCTAAATATCTTATGTTAGATAGTTCTAAGGCATATTATAAATTAAAGTGGAAACCAGTTTGGGGAATTGATCTAACAATTAATAATACAATTGATTGGTATAAAAATTACTATGAGAAAAAAATAGTAAAAACTGACGATCAAATTGAAAACTTTATTCAAGATGCACAAAAAAATAAAATAAGTTGGGCACTAGATGTTACTTAAAAAGACTCCTTTAGAGGGCGCTGTAGAAATAGAATCCCTTCCTAAAAAAGATAAAAGAGGATCTTTTGTAAGGTTTTTTTGCCAAAAATCTTTATCAAAAGTATTCAATGATACTAAAATTGTACAAATTAATTCTTCATATTCAAGGATGGCTGGGACAGTTAGAGGTTTGCATTTTCAATCATCACCAAGCCAAGAAAATAAATTTATTAGATGTATAAAAGGTAAGATTTTTGATGTCATAGTTGATTTAAGAGAGAAATCTAAGACATTTGGTAAATCATACTCTCTTATTTT
>CACMNE010000029.1:0-14928 GCA_902614945.1 uncultured Alphaproteobacteria bacterium | reverse complement strand
AAGCCATCAGGATTGTTTGGAGTCGAGGCAAAAGTTAAGGCATAGCTACCAATTTAGCGGTCGCTGTGATGGTTTTTAAAACCTAAATTTAAAAAGGAGAAAGAAATGAAACTAAAAAATAAATTGTTAACTGGTGCTCTGATAGCAAGTGTTGGTTTTGGAGCAGCAATAACTTATGCCGATGATATACGCGTAGGCATCACCATGCGGATGGTGAGTGAAAATGGTCAGGCATATGGCCAAATGATGATGGATGAAATCAAAGGAATTAACGAAGCGGGCGGAATCAATGGCCATATGATTAAGGCTACTTTGATGAATGATGAATGCAAATCTGATAAAGGCGTCGCTAATGCTAATAAACTAGTTTTTCAAGAAAAAGTACACTTGCTCATTGGTTCAAGCTGCTCTTCAGTTACTTTGCCAATAGTTGATGTTACAGCAAAGGCTGGTGTTCCACAACTCGTGCCACACTCCACCAATTCAAAAATTACGCAAAAAGGCAGTGAGTGGGTATTTCGCGTACCAGTATCTGGGAGATACTATGGTGGTGTTAATGCAAAATACGTTGGTGAAAATATTGGAACGAAGATTGCCTACATCTGTGCCGCTGACGCCGCTTCAGTGGGTGATTGCGCTAACATGGAAAAACAAATGAAAGCCCGGTTTGGTGTTGAGCCAGCATATCGAGCTGACGTTCAAGAAAAGGAAGTTGACTTTCGCGCGCACATGCAAAAAATCAAATCCATGAATGTTGATGGAATTTTAGTTGCTGCACTCGCCGAAACAATGGCGCGGGCATTAGTACAATCTTATGAAGCTGGTATTGGAGAAGATGTAAGGCGTATTGGCTCGTCTTCAGCCTCAAACGCGCCAGTTCCAAAAATTGCAGGCGATGCTGTAAAAGGAGTATTTTTCGCGGCTGCCTATGCGGCAGCAGATCAGCGACCAATTGCAAAGCTGTTTAACGAAATGGTAAAGCAGCGCTATGATATCCATGCACCAGACCATGATTTTTCACAAGCATATGACCTAGTGCGGATCATGGAAATTGCTTTGAAAAATACAGCTCTTACGGGTTCTCTTGCAGACGATCGTACTGCCATCCGGGATGCAATTGCTAACGTAAAGGGCTATGAGGGACTGGCTTCTGGACCAATTAGTTTCTGTGCTGCAGCAACACCTCAATGCCGTGATGGAAACCGAACAGCTGTCCTAATCGGATATACAAAAGGTGGTGAGAATTTTGAAACTGAGGTTCTAGCCCGTGTAACTATGGAAGAGGATTTTGGCCTTGAATAGGTCTTTTGACCTTTTATGCTGGGGCGGACTTTAGCTCCGTCCCAGTTGAAAATATAACTTTTACTGATTAAAGACGGATAGTTTTTTGAATGATAATTTTGTCAAAACTAACTGATATATTTGAATATTTGGCAAAACGTCACAGATTACTACCGTGGCTATTAGCATATGTATTATTGCTACCGTTACCCTTTGTTTTAGCAGGTCTATTTAACGAGTATCTTATTGATTTGGTCAATCGCATCTGCCTGTTTATTCTGCTGGCTGTAGGTCTTAATATAGTAAAGGGTTTTTGTGGGCAGGTCACGGTTGGCCATATTGGTCTTTACGCCATTGGAGCAGTGACTTCGGCAGTGCTGTCATTAGAACCTGGCGGGTTTGGTGGAGCTCTTGGCTTTGGTTGGCCGGTTTGGTTGGCCATCCCAACTGCTGTACTGGTTACGGCCTTTGCGGGTTTAATCATTGGCTTGCCATCTGTACGACTACAGGGAGCTTATTTGGCGCTCGCCACCTTAGGATTGGGCGAGTCAGTACGTATTTTCATTGCCGTAACCCCCGCACTTGGTTCAAGCACAGGTTTAATGATGATCCCTGCTCCCAGCGTAGGTTCTTTTACGTTAGATAGTTTTACCAGCTATTACTACATTGTAATGACAGCGGCTTTATTCGGGATTTACTTTTCTTTTTCTATTCTACGATCAGCAACTGGTAGAGCTTTTCAGGCAATACGGGAAGATACAACAGCAGCAGCAGTTAATGGAATTAATGTTATCAAATATAAGCTTTTAGCTTTTGTGTTTAGTGCCGTTTATGCTGGACTAGCAGGTGCACTATTTGCACACATGCCGCCTGGCTATCTGCATCATAATAATTTTACCGTTATCGAGATGGTGACTTTACTTTTGATGGTAGTGCTTGGAGGAATTGGTAATGTTTGGGGAGGAGTAATCGGCGCAATAGTGGTTGCTATTGCTTATGACCAGACAAAAGACTTGGTATTTTACTTTATGGACCGCCCCATTGTAATCCAGCCATTGGTTTTTGGGCTTTCTATGGTATTACTAGTTATGTTTATGCCAAGAGGGATAGGGGGATGGATCGAAGACTTCCAAAGAAACCGTAGGTTTATTCGCAGAAGTGAGGAGCGTCTGAGTGGCTCTACTAGAAACACTTAATTTAAGCAAAAGTTTCGGTGGTTTGCAAGCCATTGATAACGTATCTTTGAGGGTTCATGAAAATTCGGTACATGGCCTTATAGGGCCAAATGGTTCTGGAAAATCTACTTTTTTTAATTTATTGACTGGGGTTTACCAGCCAGATATTGGTAGCCATATTTCTTTCAATAATATTGATATAACTAACAAACCCGCACATTATATTGCCTCGCAAGGTCTGGCCAGAACGTTCCAACTGCTTCGATTATATGGTGAGTTGAGTGTTTTAGAAAACGTACTCGTTGGGTATCATCCTCACACTAAATATGGTCCACTTGCTCCGTTGATTATGGGTGCTGAAGTTCGACGTCAAGACAAGTTGGTCAAGGAAGAGATGATGGACTTGCTCGAATTCATTGGGCTTGCTGAACATGCAGAGATTCCTGCGGCAGAACTTTCGGGTGGACAGCGACGTTTACTAGCTCTTGGGCGGGCAATAGCAATGAAGCCAAAAATGTTATTGTTGGATGAACCTGGTGCCGGCTTGTCTCCAGTCAATGTTGATAATCTGATGGCAACAATTTTGACGCTCAAGGAACGCTACAATCTCACGATCGTTGTGGTAGAGCATATCCTTAAAGTAGTGATGGCGACTTGCGATACTATTAGTGTCCTTGATCATGGACAAAAAATATCTGAAGGCAGTCCTACATTTGTGAAAAATGATCCAGCCGTTGTAGAAGCTTATTTGGGTCGTGAAATGGCAGACGAGGATATTAGAGCTGCGATGAACTCATAGCTTAAGAATTTTTATAAGCTGACAATAAATTAACATTTAGTGCTTCTTTATAACTGTTTAACAGGTTTACTATGGCGAATAAAGTATTAATAAAACTATGCTATTTATTTTTTCACTTGATTAATCTTTAAAAAATTTTAATTCTAGAAAGTGATATGTGATTAATTACAGACTTTGGTATTATGTTAAATGAAAAACAAATAAAAACATTTCAAAATCAAGGTTTTTTGTTGGTAGAACAGGTACTTGATCCAATTGAAATTTTGGATCCTATAATTTCGGAATATACAATATTGCTTGATGATCTGGTTCGTGGTTTGATTGCGGAAGGCAAACTTACTGAAAGCTTTGAAGACTTGGATTTTCGCTCGAGAATGACAGAAGTATTTAAAGCAACTGGAGAAACATTTGCCCAATACTTTAATATGTGCTTACCTTTGCTCAATGTTTCAAAAGACACACCTTTCTGGACAGGACCAGCGATTTTTAACCTTATTCGGAATGCTAAATTACTCGATATTGTCGAATCAATCATAGGTGCTGAGATAGCTTCTAATCCTGTTCAGTATGTTCGTATAAAGCCACCGCAAAACATTATTGCGAAAGGCATGAGGAGAAGTGGTCTAGTTGGTAAGACTCCCTGGCATCAGGATGCAGCGGTACTGCCGCCAGATTGCGGCACTGAGTTAATCACTGTTTGGGTGCCTATCAATGATGCTGACGAGCTAAATGGCTGCTTGCAATTTATTGAGAGTG
The DNA here is from genome assembly GCA_902614945.1 of uncultured Alphaproteobacteria bacterium. Classification (GTDB taxonomy): domain Bacteria; phylum Pseudomonadota; class Alphaproteobacteria; order Rhodobacterales; family Rhodobacteraceae; genus CACIIZ01. The sequence continues at coordinate 10,917 of CACMNE010000029.1, read as the reverse complement.
GACAAGATCACGATTTGATAAAACATGGCTTTGGTCCAGTCGACGGTTTAGAGATTCCTCAAGAAGTGGTTTCTAATAGAGAACCTGTTGTGGTGCCCGCAAAGCGTGGTGATATTTTGTTAATCCATAGGAATTGTCCGCACAGTAGCTTGCCAAATGTTAGCAATGAGATCCGATTCAGCCTAGATTTGCGTTACAATCCAAGCCATCAGCCCTCTGGTCGGGAAATTTTTCCTAGTTTCATCGCTCGAAGCCGCAAAAATCCTGCAAGTGAGCTTCGCGATCCAGAGAAGTGGACCCAAATGTGGATGGAAGCGCGTCATTGGCTAGCCACTTCACCAGATGCGCCAAAAACGGCCTATGACTGGTTGCGTTAAAATTTAAAAACCTGTAAACTTTGACGCTGACTTAGGATTAACGCTAGTTACTATGCCACGGGTGATTACTTCATGCAGTTTAGATAAGCAAAGTGCTGATAAGCTAGTGATGTCGAGACGTGCGGTGAAAATCTTATGTATAAAAGTTGCTTTTAAAAATTTTTTTTACTTCCTTAATAGGTACCAAAGCACCTTTTTGTTCAATTACATGAGATGAAATATTATGAGCTTTTTTGATAGAATTTTCTAAATCAAATCCAGCAATATATGAAGCTAGAAATACTCCGTTAAAACTATCCCCTGCCCCAGTACTATCTACAAGTTGTTTTTTTTTAATTTCAACACAAGTTAATTGACTAAATTTATCTTTTCCATAAATTGAAGAGCCTGCATCCTTAACAACTATAATGTTTGTACCAAGTTCTTTATATCTGTTAATTGTGTCTATAGGTTTATTATCTCCAAAACATTTAGACTCTTCTTCAAAACTAGGTAATATAATGTCACTAAGACATGCACCTTTTGAGATTGTATATTTAGCTAAATCTAAAGAATCCCAAAGTTTAAATCGAATGTTGGGATCGAATGAAATAATAGTACCTTTTTTTCGTAATTCCCCTAAAATTTGAAGTAATTTTTCACGTCCCTCGGGAGGGAGAATGGCAAGTGTAATTCCAGAAAAATGAACTAAATTGGAATCTTTCAACATTGATTTTAAAATTTTTTGATCATTAGCTAGTAATCTAGCAGCAGAATTTTCCCGCCAATACGTAAAATTACGTTCACCTTTATTTAAATGAATGGCATAAAGCCCAATAGTACGAGAACTGTCATGATAAATTCTATCAGTACCAATATTATTTTCATTTAAAAAGTCAATAACTTTGGATGACATCCCATCATTACCAATTTTTGTTGCAAATGAAACATGCCAATTATTAGACAAACATGCTCTTGCATACCATGCTGTGTTTAATGTATCGCCAGCTACACTCATTTGCCATAGATCTTTTTGCATAGCTGATAACTCTAACATACACTCACCAATTGAAATGAATATCTTCATACCAGTTCTTCTTTAACAACCTGTTTCATAGGCTTTGACATCATATTATTTAAAATGCTAGAGACCTGACCCCAAAATATTTCAGCATCTTCTAAGCCATCAGTTAATAATCCTATTCTTGATAAATACGAAATGATAGAATATGCAGTCTTATCTTTTGGAAATGCATTTAATTTTTGCGCTAAAGGGTCGCGAAGCTCATAAGGTGTACAATCATGATAAGATTTTGACACATGACGTAACCATGCAGCCGTTGCAAAGGCAAATGGACGTATATCTAAATTTAAGCTTATAGCATCTTTGAGAGGGTAAAAAATACGTTGCTGCATTTTTTCCGTACCATCCATAGCAATTTGAAATGTTTCGTGAGCAATTTCAGGATTTAAAAATCTTGAAATTAAAGATTTCCCATAATTTAAATAATCAATCCCTTTAATAGGTTTAAGAGTTTGAGCCGCCGTTAGAAGATGACGTTCAACAAGACTATATAAGATTTTGTCATTCATTACATCTCTTACATACTTATGACCGCAATGAAACCCAGTATAAGCAAGCATTGAATGTGTGCCGTTTAGCATACGAAGTTTCATCTTTTCAAATGGACCTACATCATTAGTAAAAATTGCACCCGCAGAATCCCAATTTGGACGACCCAATGGAAAATTATCTTCAATAATCCATTGACTAAAATCTTCAGTTTCAACAGCGGCATGATCTTTTAAATGAATAATTTTTTTAGCTTCCTGATATGTTTTTTGAGTAGGAGAAGGCGTAATCCTATCAACCATTGTAGAAGGGAAAGATACTTTATCTTCAATCCACCTGCAAAGTTTCTTATCAATATATTGTGAAAAATCTAAAATGGCTGATCTAAGCAATTTACCATTATTTGGCAAGTTATCACAGCAGAGTATAGAAAAAGGCGATAATCCTCTATATTTACAAAACTCGAGAGCCTTTGTTAATATACCTAAAACTCCTCGTGGTGAGTGAAAATTTTTTAAATCAAAAGCAATGTCTGGATGATTAGTATTACATCTAAAATTTGTAAGATCTAGACCATAAGCTTTTTCTGTAACCGTAAGAGAAACAATCTTTATATTCTTGCTCACCATAGCATGAATAGCAGGTTCAGAATTTTTTGAAACACTAAGAACATCATAAATAGAACCTATTACTCGTGAAGTTGTACCGGATTGTCCTTTCATAAGAAGTGTATAAAGTCCTTTTTGTGGCCTTAATTCGTTTTGAGCATTATTAGAACGAAGCGACACTCCAATTATTCTCCAATCTCCACCAGATTTTTCTAAAACTTTGTCTGTATAATATGCTTGATGAGCTTTATGGAAAGACCCAACACCTAAATGTACTATTCCAGTCCCACAAGTGTTTGGGTCATATTTTGGACGATTATTAGCAGATAAATCTCTTAAATGAGTAATACGTTTAGTCATGATTTCTTACAAACTGTTAGATAAAGCAGTTAATATACCTCTAAGTTCAGCTAATCCTTTTAACCGGCCTATAGCAGGATAGCCAGGTTTGGATTTTTTTTTAAGATCATCAAGTATATTATGTCCATGATCTGGACGAAATGGAATAGACCAGTCCTCACGTTTATTTTTTCGTCGACGTTTCTCTTCCTCTAAAATAGCTCTTATTAAAGAAACCATGTCTGTATTACCCTTAAGATGTTCCTCCTCATAAAAAGAATTAGGAACCATGTCAGACTCCCTTTTCACATTTCTCAAATGTAAAAAATGAACTCTATCACCTAATCGTGACATCATCTTTATCAAGTTATTTTCTGCTCTCACACCAAGAGAACCAGAGCAAAGCGTAATCCCATTTGATTTAAGAGGGATTTCATCCATTATAATTTTATAATCTTTTTCGGTAGACATAATTCGAGGCAACCCCAATAAAGGAAAAGGTGGGTCATCTGGATGGCAACATAATCTAAGTCCTAATTCGTGAGCAACAGGAGCAACTTCTCTTAAAAATGAAACAAAATTTGTTCTTAAGATTCTTTCTGTAATATTTTCATATTTTTTTAAATGTAATTTTATATCTTTTAGTAAAAATTTTGATGCAGATCCAGGTAAACCAGATACTATATTTGAAGTTAAATCTTCTTTCGTTTCTTTACTCATGCCTTCAAATCTTTTTTTAGCTTCTAAATTGAGATCTTCAGAATAATCATTACAAGCTCCATTTCTCTTGAGAATAAACACATCAAATGCAATAAAATCGATTAAATCAAAACGCATACAAGTTGCACCATTTGGTAATTTCCATTCAAGTTCAGTACGTGTCCAATCAAGAATTGGCATGAAGTTATAACATATGGTAGAAATACCAGCAGCTGCTAAATTTTCTAAACTAATACAATAATTTTTAATATGAGTACGCCAATCTCCTGATTGACGTTTAATGTCTTCACTTACTGGTAAACTTTCAACTACGCTCCACTTTAAATCAACATTTATATAGCTCTTTGAAAATAAAATTTCTCTATTCCTTAGAGAAATTTCCCTTTCTGACCAAATAGAACCTGCTGGAAGGTGATGAAGAGCTGTTACAATTCCTGTAGCACCCGCTTGTGCAATATCTTGAAGACTAACTGGATCATCAGGCCCAAACCATCTCCAAGTCTCTTTCATAGTAAAATCCTTTATTTAAATTTATAATTTAAAGATTTAAATAGTTTATTATATTGAAACCTTTAAATAAGTTAAAAAGTCAACTCTATATTAACAACAACTTAAAAACAAAAAAATGAGAAAGTTTTAATATCAATTTTTTGTTTATTATTTATGAAATACTGCCGCTTTAGACCAAGTTGAAGTATTGGGTCCATAGCCTCGACGCGATGCCTCTAACTGCATTATGCGTTGGTAATCAACAAAAATATTTGCCTTAGGGCCATATGCATCAATATAAAAGCTAAGAGCATCTTGATCGTCACCTTCAAATATTAGATTATTAACGGGAATATCCGAGGCAAAATCATCAACAAAATCATAACGCTCTTCCCCAGAAGTTACATTCTCAAAAATTCCTTCAGCTTCAATCAGTATTTTCCAAGCACCATTGTCTAATGCCCGCTTGGCTTGAACTTTTTTTCTCTTAGCAAAAGTGCGTTTGTCGTAAACTGGTGAATGAGCAAAAGAAAGACCACATTCAACTAATGGCTTTATTCCTTTATCGTTTACAAAATGAATTAAGTCTGCAAGATCATCATCATCAATACTTCGAGCAATAACGGATATTTCTAAGACATCTACTTCTATTTTTGAAAGATACTCTATAATTTCCTTTGTAGACTTTGTTCCGGCCCGTAATGCTTCATCCATAATAGGATTTCCAACAGCTACGATAATATTATTTTCATGACTTAGCTTTATAACCCTTTTAACTTCTTCTTCAGGAATATGTGTTAATTGGTGTGTACCAATCTTAATAATATCAGTAAGATGTCCATAGCACATAACATAATCAATATAATACTGCCCTAGAACTTTTGGTGCACGTATGTAATTAAGCCCCCTCTTTCTTGGTTTATATTCACGTTCTACTAATGCAGAACGTTTTCCAATATAAGTATCCTGATTATTCACTATTTATTACTCCTTTAATAAAGACCACCAAGCCACCAAGGTAGTTCGATTAAAAATCCAATAGCACCATTTGGAAATTGTAAAGTTAGAAGAGAGGAGAGCATCCATAAAATCACCAATAGTATTGCTGAAATACTAAGTGATACGTGGTATGCCTTCCTATCGTGAAATAAAATAAATAAATTTATAAACAGCGCTGATGCTATTGGAAAACCAAAGATAAAATTCAAGAATAGAAATCCAAGAAAACTCACATAATAGTGAAACTGTTTATTAAAACCAGCAGTTATCTCAAAAATATTCGAGCGCGCAAAGTTCATTATTGGGTGTTGTAATAACTCTAGTTTTTTTAAATCTGCTATTTTCACAAATAAGATGAAACTCAAGAGTATTACTGCTATTATGCTTAGGCTAATAGGAAATAAATTTGCCCGATAATCTAAATTACTTATGACCCAAATCATCGATAATGGTAGACACATAAGTACCAATACATAAAAGATTTGTCCAAATTTATTTGCAGCTAACTCAGCGCTGTAATTGCTCTCAAATCTTTGTCTCAAAAGCAGCAATATTGTTAAAAAGCATAAAACCATTAGCACTATAGAGACTGGGCGATACAAGAAGCTGAGCCCATAAACAGCATGCGTTTGGTAGCTTAGTAATTCTACTTTTGTAGACAAAAAGAAGCCTATTAAGAGAGCTGGTCTAGACCAACCAAAATTTTTGAATGTTATGCCAATTAACCCAAAGCCCAGTAAACCAATAAAGTCATACCAATCTCTGTTAATATTAAAAGTTGCAAAAAATATTAAGCATACCATTACTGGTGCCAGTATATAGTAAGGAACCAGCGTGAATTTTGAAATATGAGAGGCGAAAGCCACACAGATACCAGCACCTAGGATGTTTGCAAGAGCCAAAGACCAAATCATTAGATAGGTAAGATCCAAATTAGTTGTTACCATATCTAATCCAGGCTCTATCCCAATTAATACGAAACCACCAAGCAATAAAACTTTGTTTCCGGATCCAGGTATCCCAAAAATCAAAGTTGGAATTAATGCACCACCTTCCTTTGCATTATTTGCCGCTTCTGGCGCTATAACTCCTCGAATATCACCTTTACCAAACTGAGAAGTATCTTTGGTAGTTTGTTTTAGATGGCTATAGGCTATCCAGTCGACAACGGTGCCACCTAATCCTGGCAAAGCTCCAATAAGACAACCTAAAGTTGAACATCTTAAAACTAAAAACCAATTTTTAATGACATCTTTTAAGCCTGTAGCCCAACCTTTTTCATTTTTTAAAGTTTTTGCTATTGATCCTTGGCTATTAAGCAACCCTACAATTTCGGGTAGTGCAAACAGACCTAACCCAACTATTACCAAAGGCACACCCTCGATTAGGTACAAAGTATCAAAGGTATACCGTGGATCTCCAGTAATTGGAGCTGTGCCAATAGTTCCAATTATTAAGCCAAGAAAACAAGATGTAAGCCCTTTAATAAAGTTATCACCAGTCAGTGCACCAACCATCAAAAGCGCCAAAACTACTAATAGGAACTGCTCACCAAAACCAAATGCCATTATAATTGGTATGGCATAATATATAGAAATAGATAAAATAAAAGCTCCGAAAATACCGCCTAGTAATGAGGCAGAGAACGCAGCACTCAAAGCTCTTGCTGCCATGCCTCTTTTAGAAAGTGGAAACCCGTCCATCACAGTTGCCTGAGAACCCGATGTACCAGGCACTCCCATTAATACGGCAGGAAAAGTATCTGAAGTTGTAGTTGGTGCAAGCACTCCAATCATCATAGCCAATGCGTACGATGGTTCCATAGTAAAAACAAAAGGAAGGACCAGAGCAAGACCTGATGTACCCCCCATGCCCGGCAAAATTCCAACCACCAGCCCAAGCAATGTACCAGTGAATAGAAATGCTAAGTGATTTAGCTCAAAAAGCTGAAAGAGTGCTGCAAATAATTGGTCCATGAATCCGGCTGCTAGCTATTAGCCAGCAGCCTCTTTTGTTCCAATATTCTATTGCACACGATAAGTGAAGCGATTTTTCTTTAGAACCGCATTCAGCTGATCTTTAGTAGTATCTGAAAATATTGCAGCCTTTTTAACAATTTCTCCAGCCTCTTCACCAATAATTAACGGAAAAGGTCCAAGAGCTTTTGTAGCTTTTTCCTTGAATTCTGGATCATTTACCATTTTTCTAGCAGCCTCTCTAAATACCTCGACTATTTCATCTGGTGTATTTTCTGGTAAAAGCATTGACTTAGAAGCTTGAGACCAGGCGGCACCAATTGAATAAAATGCCTCTAGATCATCACCTTCAAGCTTTTTTCCATTTATTTTTTCATACATCTCTGGAAAAGTAGGGGCATCTGGAGCAAGTGGATTTCTAGAAACAGAGCCATCCGTCCCAATGATTCCAAGTGTCATTAAATCAACCACTTTTCCTTGCTCAATTTCAGGCTTTACTTTTTTGACATAATTAGCAGCGCCATGTGAACTTATGTGAATTTCTCCTCTTAAAAACGCCTGATAACCTCCGGACGACGATAATCCTGGAATCGGTTTTGCACCCTTAAGTCCAAGTTTGTCAAAAACCCAGATGTGAAAAAGATCTGCCGAAGCAGGTGTTTTTAAAGCATAGAGAACTAAGTCTCGCTCTATAAGTTTTGACATATCATGAGGCTCAGTCGCCAAATCAGATCTAGTAAACCAGTGAGTATTCTGCGGAAGTAGAAGGACTGGTCTGTATTCGCTCAAGTTATATTTGACCAGTGGGTTGCCTGTAGCAACGTTGACTATAACCGAGGTTGAGCAGCCAAAAATGAATGTGCCATCTGCTTTAGCATTTTCTTGAAAATAGTTAGAGCCTTTTATAGCTCCTCCACCTGGTATGTGCATGACTTGTATGTCCGGATTACCTGGCAAATACTTGGTCAGGAAAGGTTGAATAAACCTGGCGAATCTACTTGTTCCTCCACCTTCTTTAAATGGAACAACCCAAGTAATTGTTTTACCCGAAAAATCCACTTCAGCACTGACAATTGATGTAAGTGAGAAAAAGGATACGAGTAATAATATAAAAAATTTACGCATAGTTTAACCTCCCAATAATAACTATTTAAATTTGTAGTTTTAATTTAGTGACAGTACGAATAATATGATAACGTTATCATTTTATGTCAATATTTTTTTTACTTAATTTTTATTTATAATACCTTTAATAGATATATTCAGCTTCTGGGTTGACCTAAACAATTTTCAACTCATATTTTTTGACAATGGAGGATCGTTTAAATGAACAGTAAAGCAACAATTGTAGATGTTGCCAGAGAGTGTGGTCTATCCCAAGCCACTGTTGCTAGGGTTTTAAATGGGCAAAAAGAAATTCAAGTAAAAGAAAAGACTCGAAAAAGAGTACTGTCTGCCGCGAGGAAGATTGGTTACGAGCGAAATGCTTTAGCTGCAAACTTTCGACGTCAAAAGACAAAAAACATAGCTATATCTATAGCAGATTTAACTAATCCTTTCTTCCCAGAATTGATAAAGGGGGTTCAAAACAAGATCAGAGAATATGGTTACAGCATTGTTCAACTTAACAATGAATGGAACCCAAAAATTGAACAAGATAACTTTAAATATATAATTCAATCACGTCTAGACGGAGCTATAATATCACCCTCTCATCCAAGGGCAAATTTAAAAATTTTAGGACAGTTGCCGATTGTCTTACTTACAAATTCAAACGAATTCTCAGGCTACGACACAATTGCAAACGATAGCAAGGGTGGCATGATTTTAGCACTTGAAAGGCTTTTTGAGCTTGGGCACCGCAACATAGCACTCTTTACAGGTGGGTCCATGATGAGTGCCGGTTCATCGTGGCGCTTGCAAACAATGAAAGATTTTTGCTCTAACCGGAATATTTTTTTCTCTGAAGACCTGTGTATAAAATGCGATATGAGTGTAAGCTCTCTGGAATCATTTTCTCAGGCTAGAGCTGCTATAAGAAAGTTCATAAACAAGGATACACCTGCAACAGCCATTTTTGCATCAAATGATATTCTTGCTTTAGCAGCCTTACATGTTGCAAATGAAAAGGGCATAAAAGTCCCAGATGAACTCTCTATCATTGGTATGGATGGTATTCTATCTGGGGAAATAAGCTATCCAACGCTCACAACGGTAGAAAAGAACCGATCACAAATTGGAAGTCTTGCGGCCAAGTCATTAATAGAAAAGATCGAAACTCCACTTGAATGGCAGACAAAAAAAATAATACTGCCTTGTAAACTTATTGAACGTGGCTCTTCAGGGCCGGTTAGGGAAAAAAAATAATACGATAGCATTAGGACTTGATTTTGATAACGTTATCATTTTATTATTGTTTTGTGTAACCCATAGTTTAAAGAAAGTACCAGAATTATTTCTAGGTATTAAAAGAAGTTTGTAAACTTTATATTTATTAATCTATCGCTATGGTAAGTAACAAAAACTATTAGAAAGACACGTATGTCGATAAGAAAAATATTCGATCTAAGTTATCCTGAGCCCAAACCTAGATCCAAAAATCAAATTTGGATTAAAGACGTAGGTTTTGACGAAGCTCCATGGTATCACGAACGAATGGGTTTGATTGAGCTAGAGGACTTTCTTGAAGTAGCAGGAGAGAAGATTGACTATGTCAAGATAACAACCCCTCAAATTCTAGGGCATCCCGAGGCTTGGCTTAAACGCAAACTTGCACTTTATAAACGCTATTCAATTCAGCCCTATTTAGATCATGGTTTTTTTCTAAGAGCTTATAGAAAAGGGCTTGTTGATGAGGCTATAGAGGCCGCGGCTAATTTAGGATTCTTAGTTATGGAGTTCATGAATACGTTTGATGACGTTCCTAGTTGGCAATTAAAAGCCTGGCGACAACATGCCATCGATTGTGGAATGGATTTGATATATGAACATCATCCTGAAAGCGCATGGAGAAAGGTAGAAAGAGCAATAGCATCCAACGCTAAACAAATTATTAGCTCAGCAGAACCTTTTCTTGAACATGGTGCATTTACAGTACTGATTGATCATGAAGAAATTGAACTTCAAGCGGAGTTAGCAAAAGATGTACTGAGTGAAGTTATAGAATACTTCGGTAGGGATCGAATGGCATTTGAAGTTACGTCTCCAAAAGAGGCTAAGATGACTTGGTACTCAAATATTATCAATTATTTCCAACTCTTTGGAACAGATTGCAACATTACTAATATTATGCCAAGCCAAGTTATGCTCATTGATCCACTTCGGTCAGGCGAACGTCCTGCTGATATATTATTCGACCGTTACCCTGAATTAAAATCATTAAAAAGCAAATAAAAGTAGATCGCGAACGGGTACTCTTCGTAAAATTAGCTGTCAACCCTAACCTACTTCTCCATCCTTATATGTCAGTGTCCTTATTAGATTACTCTCTTCGTAATACTCTTCCCAAATACCATAAGAACAAACTATTCTAATAATCTCGTCTAAACTCTAACTTGCCATTTTCACTACATGTGTAAGACAGATCATCAAGTTTTCCAATAAAGTATTTGATCTTTTAATTGATCTTTCCCTCCTGTAAGCGCTACCTATTTGGCTCTTACATCCTTAACTAATTAAATTACAGTTTATCTAAAAAGCTTCTATACAAAGAAGCGTTTTATTTTTGAACACTTTTGCTCTGATCAAAAAGTTTTTAAGGCAATATCTGCCACACTACAGTCATAACAATATAAAATATATTGCCTTTTCTCTTCTATACGGCAAAGTTATAATCTTATAGAAATTATGTGTGGCAA
>CACMNE010000028.1:0-15310 GCA_902614945.1 uncultured Alphaproteobacteria bacterium | reverse complement strand
ATTGATCAAAGATCAGCATGTAGACATCCAGATTGGACAGGTCCTGACGATTTAGAAATTAAAATTATTGAGTTAAGAGAAATAACACAATGGAAAATTCCTATTTTTGTGAAAATTGGAGCTACCAGACCTTTTTATGATACTTCACTAGCAATAAAAGCAGGGGCAGATGCCATTGTGATTGATGGCATGCAAGGCGGAACTGCTGCTACACAAGATATATTTATTGAACATGTCGGGATACCCACCCTAGCCTGCATTCGTTCTTCTGTTGATGCTCTTCAAGAGCAAAAACTTCATAGGAAAGTCCAATTAATTGTTTCTGGTGGGATAAGAAATGGAGCAGATGTTGCAAAAGCTTTAGCATTAGGTGCTGATGCAGTTTCAATTGGTACTGCAGCACTTATAGCACTAGGAGATAATGATCCTAAATGGCAAAGAGATTATGAAAAACTAGGGACAACTGCGGGTGCGTTTGATGACTGGCATGAAGGCAATGATCCTGCCGGTATTACTACCCAAGATCCTAAATTGTCAAAAAGACTTAATCCTAGAGAAGCTGGAAAACGCCTTTCAAATTATTTGAAAGTAATTACACTTGAAGCGCAAACTTTAGCAAGAGCTTGTGGTAAAAGTCATTTAAGAAACCTTGAACCTGAAGATCTTTGTGCTTTGACAGTAGAGTCTGCAGCAATGGCACGTGTCCCTTTAGCAGGAACAACTTGGATACCAGGTTCATAGATGAAGGATTTGAATCGAATATATTAATCATAAATTATAATAATTATTTAATGGAATGTTTTAATTCAGTTTAATAATTATAATTCAGAGTTAAAATAGTGGTAATGTTATTGTCTTTAAATACTATGGGACTTTTGGCAACCTGCCCTATTAATTTTTTATAAATGAGATTTGCAGTTAAACTAAACTTATCATTTATTTTATAAATCCCTATTACATTTGCTGAAATATCTTTTATGCCATCACTTAAACTATATATTGAATATCCAGAAGAACTACTTTCGTTATTGTCAATCCCAAAATAGTTATTCAAGTATGTGCTGTCAGCATATGTGAATGAAATCGAAGGAATAATAAATGTGTTCAATCCAATAATAGGAAATCCACTCCCTAATGATGTTTTTAAATAATAACCTTTATGACCTTTTTGAAAAATATCATACGCAAGTTCTGAAGAAATAGAATAGTACTTACTCTTATATTTTGCTTCAACTTTAGGTTCCAAAGTCCAATTAATTTTATTCAATCCAGATAAATTAATATTTTGCTTAGGATCTCTTCCAAGATTTAAACCAACGCCATAATTTAACAACCAGTTTTCATTATTAAAAAAATTAATCTTAACACCGCTTACAGGGTTAAATGATAATTTATTGTACTTAAAATTTATAAATGGGATAGTTCTATTTATAGAATTTTCTGATCCTTCATAGTTAGGTGTACTTATAATTCCAAGGCCTATGTTCAAATCATAATTTCTAATTTCATTTAAGGTAATATTTTCTTTTATATCTTCAGCACTTAAAGAAGAAATCATAAGAAAAAATAATATAAATGTAGTTTTTAAATTTTTGATTAAACTAAATAGGAACATATCCAAGAATTATAATCTTTTTTTAAATTTCAAATAATAAATTATATCATAATTAATTTTTATTAATTAGTGAACACGTCTTCTTCTTTTATTTTTGGAAGTAACCTTTACTCTAGAACTATCAGATTTAGATGAAAATTTACCAAAACAGTCCTCAATCATATCCAAACTTATTTCTCTTAAAGTTAGATTTTCAGATAAGGATTTTTTCATTTCTCTTATATGTAATGGAGTAGTTCCACAACAACCTCCTATTATACTAGCACCTAAATCTCTTGCATAGCATGCGTATTTAGCCATAATTTCAGGCGTACCATCATAAACAATTTTACCTCCCTTAAATTTAGGTATACCCGCATTACCTTTAGCAATTATCTTAATTTCTTTATTTATGAAGCTTTTAATTGTCCTAAGCAGATCTGAAGAACCTACCCCACAATTAGCTCCAAAAGCTATAGGTTTATGATCTAGTTTTAATATTAAATTTTTAAACTCTAAAGGGGTTATACCCATCATAGTCCTGCCAGAAGTATCAAAACTCATTGTCCCACACCATTCCATATTAAGACTTTTTGCAGCATCCACAGCTGCTTTGAATTCATCAAAATGCGACATTGTTTCAATCCAAAGGATATCTGCTCCGCCATCTTTAAGGCCTTCAGACTGCTCTTTAAAAATATTAGTTGCTTCATTATATGTCATTGAGCCTATTGGTTCAATCATTTCACCTGTAGGGCCTATAGATCCTGCAAGTACAATAGGCCTATTATAGTTACTTATTATTTTTTTACCAATTTCAGCTGATTTTTTTGAAAGCATGTAAGAATTTTTTTCTTGGCCATGTAGTTTTAATCTGGCTGAATTTGAGCCAAATGAATTAGTTAAAATTAAATCACTACCCTCGTCTAAAAAACTTTTATAAAGTTGCTTTACTTTTTCTGGATATTCTATATTCCATAGCTCTGGTGCGTCACCTGATGTTAGGCCCATTTTAAATAATTCTGTACCTGTTCCACCATCTGCTAATATCCAATCGTTTTCTTTTAACATCTTGGAAAGTAGGTCATCTGACATTTTTTTACCTAAACCATTTAAGTGTCTTCATACTTCAAAAACTAAAAAACAATAATATATTAACAATTAACATGCCAAATCCAAATGAAACCAACTATAAATTACTAATGTAAATTTTATTAGTAAAATTATATCAAATAAAGAGAGTTAATTACCATGGACTATGGGATACTATTTCTGCCTGCTGCTTTATTTCCTGCAATTCCACTGATGATGATAAATTATGCTAACAGATATAGTTCATTATCTGCACTAATCAGAAGAATTCATGATGATCTAGTAGCAAATCGCAAATCAAAAGGAGAAATATATGTTCAAAGATATCTTGAACAAATCCAAATTTTAAAAAGAAGACTTTATTTAAATAGAACCTTTCAAACATTAGGAGCGGTAAGCTTTTTTGTAAATCTGTTAGCCATATTTTTTGGACTACAATTAATTACTGACGTACCCAATCCAAATATAGTTAATATATTTATTTCTTTTTTTATTTCAGCTTTATTAATTTTTTCAATATCAATAGCACTCTTCATTTTTGAACTTCAATTATCAGTTAAAGCATTAAATAAACACCTAGAAGACTTAGAAGAAACATGATAGTCCAATAATAAATATAATTTTTTTAGTTAACATTATTTTGGTACTTAGATGATAAAACCAACAAGAAAAGCACCAAATTTGGTATTACCAACTGTATACCATGGTGAATTTAATTTATTCAATGAAGATCCCAAAAATTTCACTATGGTTGTATTTATACGAGGATTACATTGTCCACTTTGCATTAATTATCTCAAAGAGCTTAATACTTTTCTTCCAACATTAAATGATCTTGGAGTAGATTACATAATTAGTTCCGCAGATGACAAAACCCGTGCAACACAAATGTTGCAGAAAGTTGGATCAACAGAATTAAGGTTTGCTTATAACCTTGATATCGAAAAAGCGAAAGAATGGGATTTATATATATCTAAAGGAAGAGGGAAAACATCAATTGGTGTTGAAGAATTAGATTATTTTCCTGAACCAGGCCTATTTTTAGTTAAACCGGATAAAACAATTTTTTCTGCATACATACAGTCTATGCCGTTTGCTCGGCCACAAATCAAAGATGTAGTAAATTCTTTAAACTTTATTATTGAAAAAAAATATCCTGCTAGGGGAAATTTTAATTAAAATTAGCATTAAAAAATTGAATAAAATTAAAATTATGAATGATTTATATTTAACCACTATTTTTGCTTCGCTGTTTACATTTATATATCTTTTTCTTTCATTTAGAGTTGGATATTTTAGGGGTAGTCCAGTTTTGAAACTTATTTTTAAAATGAATGAAAAAATCAATGAAAAAAAGTTAAATCGTAATGTTCGATCACATGGTAATTTTTCAGAATATGTACCGATCTTTTTAATACTACTTTTAATATTAGAAATTAAGAATGGGACACCTTTTTTATATCTATTAACTACATGTTTTATATTTTTATATGGCAGAATAGCGCATGCTATTTGTTTTTCTTTTTTTGAATTTAATCCCTTTCTTAGAATTTCAGGTATGCTTTGTACATATCTTGGATTAGGCATATTAAGTTTCTTATTAATTTATCAATTATCTTAAATCATTATTAATTATTTATAATTTATTAAAGACAATTCTTAACTAAAATAAGGAGAGAATTTGGAAAATCTTCGTGGTATTTTTTTTATGACAGTTGCGATGGCTAGTTTTGCATTAGAAGACCTTATAATAAAAATTTTATCAAAAGATATGCCAGTTTCCCAAATTCTAATATCTGTAGGGATAGTTTCCGTTTGTCTATTGATTATTATTGGTAAAATACAAAAAATTACAATTATAAGGTCTAAAGACATTCAAAATCCTTTAATATTTTTTCGCACTATATCAGATATGTTAGGAGCAATTTTTATAGTATACGCAATATCTTTAATTTCTTTATCAACTGTTTCTTCCTTTTTGCAAGCTATACCTTTGCTAGTAACCGCTGGTTCTGCAATTTTTTTTAAAGAAAAAGTAGGGTGGCGTCGTTGGTCAGCAATTATAGTGGGTTTTTGTGGAGTAATTTTAATACTTAAACCAGGCATGAGTAGTTTTCAAAGTTATTCAATACTGGCTTTTATAGGTATATTTTTCTTAGGATTAAGAGATCTTATCACAAGAAATGTTAAAAGTGATATATCATCTTTATCAATCTCAATATATGCCTTTTTGGCAACAACCATAGGAGGGGTGCTATTAATACCAATCAGTAACTCTTTTGTAGTATTATCATCTTTGCAGTTATATTTAATATTATTAAGTGCAGTTATAGCAAGCTTTTCGTATTTTATGCTCGTCCTGGCAACTAGAAAAGGTGACGTTTCTGTTATATCTCCCTTTCGTTATACTAGGCTACTTTTTGCTCTAATCTTAGCTGTTTTTATTTTAGGAGAAAGACCAGATATTTATACTTTATTAGGAGCTACAATTATAATTTTGTCAGGTTGTTATACTTTTTGGAGAGAATATTTAATTAAAAAAAATAAAATATATAAATAAGAAATCAGTAAGATGAAATAATCACTTTTTTTAAATATGTGTGCTTTATAGGGGTAAAGTATTTGGATAACTAAGAGTTGTAATTCTTTAATATTATAATTCCATTATTTTCTACAAAATTATAGTGAATATAAAATTGATCAGAACAATAATTACAAAGATAAATTCTGTGTATTGCTCCGCTTATAGAAGGACCAGTTGCACCAATTAATTTACCAGATTCTAAAAAAAATACCTACCAAAATAGTAGATTGTACGCCAAAAACTGCGGTAGTATAAGTTTAAGACAAGCTAAAATGATATACAGCGCAAAAAGAAGAATATCTAATATTTAGAGTCTTAGTTTTCTGCAAGTACATTCGCCAGAGTAAGTATTCTAATTAATTTTTTACTTTTAAAGTCATATAGATCCCATCACTTCTCCTTGTGATGTTGCTGTTACTTTACCACCGGTATCATCACCAGCACTAGCTCTCATTTTTTCCAATACTTTATCTGCAGTATCTTTATTTGGCCAAATTGTTACAGTTCTACCTGTCGTATCACTTGTTTTGATATAATAAAAATTTAAAGCTCCAACACTTTTAAACATTGGTAAATATTTTTCTTCTAATAATTTTTGGTGTTCTTTAGTCCACTCTTCAAAAGACCAATCTGTAGTAGTTGCATACATTTTTACCTCCTAAATAAATTCCTATAAATTGAGCTTGATGCATAAATAATAATTGTTAAGATTTACTTTACGTAACAGAATTTTTTAATTTTTTTATTGCTATAATTATTTTCAAAAGCATAAATTATTATATAACTATAAATCTTAACTTTTAAATTTTAGAAATATCATGAGTTTGATTAACAAATCTTTTATAAATAAATATAAAAAAGAAGGTTTCTGCTATGGAATACCCATTTTTTCTAAAAGTGAAACAAAAAGTATAAGGTCAGAGATTGAAGCTTTAGAAAAAAAATTCAAAAATGGTATTTCCAAAAAAAAACTCGACCAATTTTTCAGGGTAAATGGACATTTTGTAATTCCCTTATTAGCTAATTTATCTAGAACTTCCAAAATTCTTGACTATATAGAGCTTTTACTAGGTTCCAATATACTAGTATGGTCAGTAGAACTCTTTATAAAGGAACCTGGTTCATCTAAGATTGTGTCCTGGCATCAAGACCTCACATATTGGGGTATGGGAGAAACTGATAAGGAGGTTACTGCATGGATAGCTCTAAGTAATGTAAATATTGAATCAGGTTGCATGAGATTTATACCTGAAAGTCACAATAAAAAAATTCTTAAGCATAAAGATACATTCGATAAAGATAATCTATTATCTAGAGGTCAAGAAATTGGAGGGATTAACGAGGAAGATGCGATTTATGCACCCCTGAAACCTGGTGAAATGTCCTTGCATCATGGGAAATGTTTACATGCTTCGGGTAAGAATAATTCAAAAGATAGGCGTATTGGTTTAGCTATAAGATATGTTACGCCTGATGTTAGAAATAAAGAAAATGGCCATGATTTTGCTATGCTAGTAAGAGGTTTTGATGATATAGGTGGTTGGTTTAATTTTGCTGGTCCCAGAGGTTTATTTAATAAAAAAGACTTAAATTTTTATAATTATGTTTTAAAATATCAATCAAAAGTGTTAATGGCTGGCGCTAATAAAAATGAAGGCATGTATAAAGCTGATATGTGAAACTTAAGCTAATCATTAAGTACAAACAAAAAGATTAATTACTTTTTAATAAAATAAATTTAACATAAATTATAATTTTACTCCAAAATAAAAAAAGAAAATTAAATGAATATAAAGGGAGGACTTTTCATTGCATTTGGGATGCTGATACTAGCCATTGGTGATAATTATATCCGTTTTCTAACTGATCAAGTTGGACTTTGGCAATTTCATCTAATTAGAAGTTTAATTGCAATACCACTACTTATATTATTTTCTATATATAAAAATTGGTTAATAATTTTTCCTAAAAATTTTAAACTTGTTTTTTATAGAACAGTTTTAATGGTAATTTCCATGTTAATATACTTTGGATGTTTAGCTTTTTTTCCAATCTCACAAGTTGCTGCAGGACTTTTTACTTCTCCTTTTTTTGTAATTATATTTTCTAATATTTTTTATAAAGAAAAATTTAACCTCATAAAAATTTTATCAATTTTTATAGGAAGCATAGGTGTATTTATGGTACTGAATATAAATATTGATGATTTCACATATGGAACACTGATACCAATATTTGCAGGAGCTTTTTATGCACTTTCATCAATAACAACTAGAAAGTGGTGTATGGACGAAGATTCTAGATCACTTATGTTCATGTTCTTTTTAGGAATTGGTCTTTCATCTTTTATTGTAATTATTATACTAGAATTTAATTCATTCTTTTCATTAGTTCCAATCTCAAAATCTTTTATATCTTTAGGGTTAACTTCAGTTGATACTGAATCTTTATTAATAATTTTATTTCATGCTTTAATATCAGTTATAGGTGGTATTTTTATTACCTATGGGTATCAAACAGGAGAAACAAGTTTTGTTGCTATTTTTGAATATTCATTCCTTTTTTTTGCTACCGCTTGGGGTGTTTTGTTTTTATCAGATTTTATTTCAACCTATATAATTTCTGGAATGGTACTTATTCTTTTATCTGGAATCTTGGTTTCACTTAAAGAGAAAAATATTCAAAAATAACTTTATTTTATAACTAAGAGATTTATCTTTTTATTAATAAAAAAATGCTTTCTTAATGAGGAATTTTTTTTATCGCCAAATTTTAACAAAATTAAAATGTTAGTTTAACAAAACTTAAAAGTATACAAACATAAAATTATATTGAATTTAGTTTTACTTTTTTACAGACGTTTTTAACTTTGCATGAGATTTAGTCATCAAAACAATACCATTATTTTTATTTTTTAAATCACACAAATTATAAACTTTATCAAATATTTTTTCTTTTTGTT
Source organism: uncultured Alphaproteobacteria bacterium (assembly GCA_902614945.1). Lineage (GTDB taxonomy): Bacteria > Pseudomonadota > Alphaproteobacteria > Rhodobacterales > Rhodobacteraceae > CACIIZ01. The sequence continues at coordinate 7,078 of CACMNE010000028.1, read as the reverse complement.
TCTCATCAGCAACAATTGTTACAATTGCTGCTTCGCCAAAGGTACCAAATTGTTTGTTATCAAAAAGATCATCAGATCTACCAGCTGCATTTAATATTTGCAAAACTCCTGGCGAACTATTCATTTCCTCAAGAATTTTTTGACCATAATTTTTTTCAACAAGTGCTATTATTTCAACTGTCATAATTATCTCATTATTTTATATTTTCAAGAACAGCATCTGGAATATAGGTTGCTACTTTATCTAGCTCTGACATATACATTATTCCCTTTCCTGGTTTATCTAAATCACCAGCTAGATACATGGCTTCAAATACTATTTCAGATTGCTCTTCTGAAACTATAACTCTTATAATTTCTTTTTGTTCATCAATAGTAACTCCTAGTAATCCTAATTTTTCTCTTATACCAGTTCCACGTGCATAGTTGATAGTCGCACCTTGTGCCCCGCTATTTTTAGCAGCTTCTAAAACTTTTTCAGCTGATCCCATTTCAACAATGCAAGTAATAAGGCATGCATTAGTAAGATAAGTTATGTTACGTTCACTCATTTTAAAGCTCCTTTTCGGCAACAAGGTTTGGATCAATTGAATTTTCGTAGTCCTCGTTTTGTGAAAATTTATTTTTTATTTGTATAATTATCCCCATTGTAAGTACCGCTATAATTGGGCAGATACTTGCCAATGATAAAATTCCAAAACCTTCAATTGCGGATACAGCATTACCAAGCCCCAAACCCATTGCAAGTACTAGAGGTACAGTTACAGGCCCAGTAGTTACTCCTGCACTGTCCCAGCCTACATTAACAAATTCTTCTGAAGAAAAAAAAGTCAATATTAAACCTATAGCGTATAATGGTAAAAGTATCGTAGCAAGATCTATAGAAAAAATTAATTTTGCAATTCCTAAAGATATACCTGTCGCTACTCCAATAGAAACACTGTACATAAGCATTGATTTTTTGAAAGCTCCATTTGTTAAATTTTGAACTGTTAAACCAAGTGCATTTAAAGCTGGTTCTGCAAGTGTTGCTCCAAAACCAAGTAAGAAGGCAAATACTATCACTATAATAAAACCAACAATTTCAGAATAAATTGGAGAGACATCGCTTATTGGAATACTCATAAAAGCTGCAGGTAAAATACCACCAGTTTGGGTTCCAATTGCCCCTAATCCATAAGTTAATCCAACATTAAAAATACACATTCCAATTATTGATAAAACTAACCCATAAACTGTTATCAGTCTATTTGGGAGACTACTTCTTAAAATTATAAAAAGAACAAACATTAAAAAAATAACTAGTGGAAGTATTGCTCTAACACCCAATATAATTTCAACAAAAGGAGTTTGATCTAGTAATGATTTGTCACTTGCAACCACAGTCGGCAAGTTTTTAGCAGATTCTATAATTTGTTCTGGGGAAACTGTATATGAAACAAATAAGGCTAAGATTAGAACAGCCATAATTGGGAACAAGGAAGCCATAGTCACAACACCAAAACCTGATAAAGATGAATCTCCTTTTCCAGCAGCATTAGCTATGCCAATTCCTAAAGATAATACTAATGGAACAGTAACAGGACCAGTGGTTACAGCACCACAATCCCAGGCCAATCCCAAAATTGATCTTAAATTTGGATCAAACCATGCAAAAATAGTTAAAACGATTACTGGCGCTATGGTTAAATATATAAGTGGTTTTAATGACCAACCTTTAACAAATCGTATTGTTCCAATAATTGCTGCTATACCAACACCCGCTCCTACCATTAAAACCAAAGGCAATGTCCAATTATTTAAAATTTCATAAAGGTATGGTGCTTTATTGACATCAACTGAAGAACCGAAAGCTTGTAAGGCTCCAATTGCTGGTTCAGCAAATGTAACTCCCACTCCAAGTATTCCAATAATGATTAAAACCACTATCATACTGGCTTTCTTGGGTAAATTATCACCGATAATTGTTCCAAAAGGCATCAGTCCAGTACTTAAACCTTCCATAAATACTGCCAGGCCTAAAATGACAGCTACCAAACCTCCAAGTAGTGCTAAGAAGTCTTGAACCGGATACTGTAAAACAAAAAATTGAAATAATATCAAATATAACGCTAAAGGAATAACAGCTTTCATTTGTTCAAGTATACGTGTGGAACAATATGGTTTTATAAGATTGAAAGCTTGTTGCCCTGAAACTTTAATTTTTTGGTTAACAGAACCCTTTTTTGTTAATAAATTGTAACTTATGCTTTTATGTTTAAAATGTACGGTTTTAATATAATCTGAATATCTCATAATATCTTCATAAATGATTAAATTTTGATCATTGTATTAAAATTAAAAAAAAATACAACTTAATAACACATACTCACACTCTTTGATAATTTAGTCCATCGCATCCTTTTGGTATAACTCAATTTATATTTTAGGTAGGGTCTTTTATATCACAAATCTAAAAATGTAACTAAATTTGAGCATTTATTTTAATTCTTATGAAGAATTTTAAGAAAGATATATGGTTTTGAAAAAATAAAAAATATGTAAAATAAGAAATTGAAAATTAAAATTTATGAATTTATTGGAAAAAAAATGATAAATAAAAATGTTAAGTTAATAAAACCTGGAAACAAATATTTAGGAGGCCAAGGAGTAACATATAATGCAGGTGTATCTAGAAATACTGCAGGTTCTGAAAAAGTTTGCATGAATGTTTTACCTATGCCACCAGGAGTTCACTCAATCCCTCATATACATAAGGGAATAGAAACTATTGCTTATTTATTAGAAGGAGAATGTACCCTATTTTATGGAAAGAAATTAGAAAATTACATCTTAGTTAGAAAAGGTGAACAAATATTTATTCCTGAAAATGTTCCTCATACTCCCTATAACCAAAGTAAAAATGAATGTATATGGGTTGTTGTTCACTCATCTGGGGATGACCAAGATGAACTTATATCTATGCCAGAGTTAACTAAAGAACTTAATAAATATAAAAGTAAGTCGAAAGTTGGATCAGTAAAAATTAAGTCTAAGACCTCAAACATATTGTCAAGGCAAAACCTTCAAAGGAAAACAGAATAGTATTCTAGATGTGTTGTAATATGTTAAAGGTTGTTCAACTTATTTAAGGTTTGAAGAAAAGATCATTAAGATATTCTAGACATAAGCTAAAAACCTGAATAAAAGCAAGGTAATCATAATGCAAATTCCAAGAAATGGTATTGAGACATCCTTTACTCAAGGATATATTTTAGGTTTGTGTAGCGATAAATTGTTTTCATTTCCTTATTTTCTCATTTTTGATTAATCAGTAGCGGTAGATATATCACCTAATTATAAAATATTTGTATAATTTTTGATCATTTTTTTGAACAAAAACTATTTATTTATATTTCAACTTTGAAATTTAATATTATTAAGCAAAAATTTAATTTTCAAACTTTAAAGAGAAAGGAGTTAATTATGTTTGGATCAAGAAGAATAATTACACCCCATGTAGGGAAATATGAACTTGCAATGAGCCGAGTAAGACAAGCTGCCGGAATATTAGCAAGAAACGGTGCAACATCAGTAAATATAACAAGAGTTGGTGGTGGTTTTACTGCCGGATCTTTACACTTATACACTTTTTATATGAGCATGGAACAAGGACTACAACTTTCACAAAACTTGAGTAGTGACCCAAGTTGGAATGCACTTATGTCAGAAAGAGAATTAATTCCAGCAGGCGATATTAATGGACCTAATGTAGCACGGTTGATTGCAGGTGAACCAAAACAAGAAAATAAAGCATTTATGGTTCGAGAATACATAATGGAACGTTCAAAATGGGGTGAAGCTGCTACATTAGCTGGTGATATTCAAAAAATGATAAGTGGTCATAATGTTAATGTAACTATGTGGGTACCCATACTAGCTGAAGAAATGCAGCGTTCAATGGCAGTATATTCTGCTCCTGATTTAAGAACTCTTGGAAAAGGAATAGATGAAGTAGGGATGACTGAGGAGTTTCAAAAAATGCTGGAACAGGCATCTAAATTAGGAACTCTTGATCGTGCCTTTGGAATGGAAACTATACGTTAAATTATACTTTAGACCAAACCTTTAGGAAATGTTTGGTCTAAATTTCAAAACAATTTTACAGGCAACTGTAATATGTGAACAGTGAGTGCAGAAGATACTTTAAATAATCTTTAAAAAAAGGAGAAAATAGATGTATATGGTAACGACAACATGGAGGCATGATATGCCTATAGACAGAGTAAATATGCGCAAAATTCTATCTGGATTAAAAGATAGAAATAATAGTAATGAAGTAATTGATGTGATGTGGTTTGAAATCGATGAAGTCACACATGGCTCGGTATTAATATATTCCTCAAAAGAGGCTTATGAAAAAGATATGCAAGCAAGAAATACTAATCGTGAGGATAGTGGTCTAAAAATGCTTAGAGAAGAAACGGGTGAAACTTTTGCTGTAATGAGTGAACTTTAAAAACCTTATAATTTGCTAAGTTTTATTCTACGGCTTTATTAAGAGTACGCCAAGGTTATTATAATTCTTCCCAAACCAAATGTATGAGCAGTAGTACTTGCTAATAATAGGCTATGGATTTGGTAGTATCTACCCTAAAGGATATGTCTTTAGTTTTTGTCCTTGCAACTAAGGTCATTTCTTAAGATTTTTCCCCATTCCCTATCAGCATCAAAGTTTGGTTTTAAACCATCTCCTTCAATACCCAGAAATGCATTCATCCCATGAAGGATCATATATTCAGGATAATAATTAGGGGCTCCTAAAGTTTTCATCATCGAGCATAGCCTACTAAAAAACACTTCTTTGTCTTTATCTAATAAATCTTGCATCTCAATTAAAAAGTCTTCCCCAGTTGCTGCAAATAATTCAGCTTGTAGCGCTCCTTGCGCTGCTCCAGCACTTTCGTCGTTTACACGCTGAGCATCAAAAAAAGCTCTGACTTTCATCACCCAGAACATATCTAAAGCGTTTTGCACTTCATCACCCTTGTAACATTCTAGAATACCTAATGCCAGATCTGGTGGAGTTAATGAAGCGACCGCTTCACTCATAGGTATACATTTAGGATTACTTTTAGCTTCCAAGTTTCCTTCAATAAGTTCTCCATCATCATTATCCCTACCTGACGGTGTTATCTCTACATGAGGTTGGACAGGTTCTCCTTTAGCAAACTGCCCTTCAAATATAAGTTCTCCACTTTCATCATAATGCTTACCTAAACCATCAAGTTCTCCATCTTTGAAATTGCCTACAAATTTACCCTCTTCAGTAATTAATGTTCCCTGACCCTCAAAAGCATCGTTTTTAAAATTACCTTCGTATTCGTAAGTCATATCTGAGAAAGTAAGCTTTCCTTGACCAGAAAATTCATTGTCAGCAAAGTTTCCAATGTATTGGCCATTCTCTTCTTTCGGATAAGTAAAAGTACCTATTCCATGCATCTTATCATTTTGCCATTCACCTATATAGGAAGCTCCATCTTCAAAATCTGAATAGCCATAACAATTGTTAAACACTTTACTTGTATCTTCAGGACAGGGAGGCAGTTTAGATCCGTGTACGTTTTCAGCAATAACGCTTACTGGTTCTACCCCACAAGTCAAGCCTCTGAGTTTAGCCTCCATTGTATGATCGGTATTATAGGTTGTGTTCCAGTTTTTTGGATTACCAGTGGTGGCTAAATCACACAGTATTATATTTCCACATAGCTTTGGATCTTTATAACAATTATGATCTACAGAAGAAGTTTCTCCAACTCCACAGGTTAAGCCTCTTTTTTTAGCTTCTTTCATATGTTCCTTGCCTGCACCCCACATATCCCAAACCTTGACTCCATCGCTTATTTTGGTTGCGTAGTTGCAAACACTGTTATCACATGCTTTAGGATCATCTTTGCAGGTGGCTTTTCCAATAGAAGCAGCTGTTATTTCGCCAACCCCACCAAAGCTTGCACAGGCAAGGCTAATAGCAAGGCATAGAGTTATGATTAATCTTTTCATTTGAATAATATTACATGAAATATCTTATGTGTGAAGATTAGAAATTTACCCTCCCCACCCAAAATGTGTGAGTAGTAGTACTTGCTAATAATAGACTATGGTTTTTTGGGGTGCCCTACCCTCAGAGACTCTAGGATGACTCAGAAGAGTCATCTTAGGTGTCAGAAGTTTATTTACACTAGTTATAATCTTAAGACTGTATCGGCTTAAAATGAGGGTTAAAACAAAAAAAATTTTAAAAAATGTTGGGAGAAATTATAATTTAAAGTTATGGGATATAGATAAAGATGGAGCTCTTGACTTAATAATTGATGGACACGCTGAACCTTTAAAAGTTTTCTGGGGAAATAATAAGGCTCAATTTAAAAGTTCAACAACCATAAAAAATCTTCCAAATTATTGGACAATGCAAGATGCTGTTTTTGTTGAAAATAAAGATGAAACCACTAGCATTGTTACTTTAAGTAGTATTGCATTTAGTGAAGAAGTAAAAGCTCCTTATCAAGGGTTTTCAATAGACGAAATTAAATTTAAAAAAAGAATTGAAGTTTCAAAAAATAATATTGATCAACTTGGTTTTCCAACTAAAGAAATTGCACCATGGTTCCCCTTTTTAGTAAATGTGATTTGTTAAATGATGGCGATTGGGATTTAGTGGTAGAAATCATTGGGGAAAATAGGCTGTTAAATATTGGAATGGCAACATGGATGTATTTAGATAAGATTATTTGGGAAAATAAAAACGGTTCATTTGAGAGAATAATATTAGAGGATCCTTATTATATTTTTGAAAAAAAATATACAGCTAAAGTAAATGAATTAGCAAAATCAATTGGTGTATCATTAGAAAAGTATATGGCTCAACAAATTTATTATTCAACATATGATAAAAAAGATTGGACCACTTATAAATTGCCGCCATATGAAAATAATTATGTTCCCAAACCATGGGCAGCAATGAATAATGAAGAAAAGGCAATTACATCAAAACCTCATCTAATTGAAGATCTCATTTTACTAAATAAACCAATTGAGAAAC
>CACMNE010000027.1:0-16992 GCA_902614945.1 uncultured Alphaproteobacteria bacterium | reverse complement strand
AATATTCTATCTTGATAGCTGTTTAAGTACTCTCTCAAGCCATAATTTTTTATGGGTTGGTTGATAATGAAATTCTTTTTTTAAAATCGATATATTAATTTTAGACTCCAAAATAGTTTGGGCATTATTACTAGTAATTACTGAGCATTTTGTAATTTTCATTAATTTTTTTATTATCTCATTATTAGATATTAAATTATCACTAGCTACATTATAAAATTTCTTTTTCCCGAATGGACCAATCAGCTGCAAAAGAAAACTTAAGTCATCAATATGGATATAATTTTTTTTTGTTTTTAATGAAGAATTTAGTAAAATCTCTCCTCTTTTTGCTTGGCCACAAATGTCTGATAAAAAATTTTCTTTTTGTTTATCATTTGGATTTACTACATGGCAAATTCTAGTTATCTTTACATTAGGAATTTGACTCTGGATACATAATGCCTCACCTGTTAGCTTTGAAGCATTATAGATATCTATTTCATAGCCACCATAGAACTTTGGACTTATTTTATTGTTGTAAGACCTTTTAGGAAAATTTAATCGAGTAGAAGATAAATAATTAAATGATTCAAAGTTTCTATGCTTTAGCAAAAAAGATAATAAACAAACATGACTTTCGATAGTATCAAATGATCTATATTTAAAATCACTAGTTACACCACTACAATAAATTACATGACCAAGGTTTTTATGAGCTAAATAATAATCTTTTCTAGATGGGGAGAAAACTGAATTTCCATCTGAAATTAATTTTTTTTTCAAATATGAACCAATCCTACCTGTTGATCCAAATATAGTATAATGCATCTAAAAAACCAGTTTTTATAACAATAAATTAGAATTTGTTTACTTAATTATTAGAAAGTTAAATTTTTTTTATTTCTCTAAGGGGGTTACCTCCAAAGACCCTATTACTTTCACATTTTCCCCTTACTAAGCTACCCGCTGCAATAACAGTTCCACTACAAATATGTGATCCGTCAAGTATTACAGTATTAGAGCCAATCCATACATTATCTTCAATTGTTACTCCACCTTTACTAACAGCATGGCCTTGGCTAGATATCTTTTTTGATTTATTTATATACTCATGATTAACAGGAGCCAGAGTACAATTGGCAGAAATTAAGACATCATCACCTATACAAATGCCATTTCCAGAATAAAGGACACAACATGAGTTGATATATACCCTATCACCAATTTTTATATCACCCTTACCACCTGCAGGCTTAAATTTCACAAAGCTGTCAATAGTTGAATTAGCTCCAATTTCAATCGAAGAACCTCTAGTAGAATCTTCAATGTCACAATTCGGAGAAATTTTTGCAGTTTCGTGTATTTTAATCACTATTTTACCTTATTTTAAATAAAGTTTTGCATATGTCATGCCAGAATTGTAAAAACTCATATGCAATTATCTAAAATCATTAATTACTAACGAAATTGCTATATAAATAAATAAATACTTAAGAGCCTAAAATTTATTAAAAAGGTACTAAATTTTATAGACTTGATTTTATATTAATTTTAGTAAAAAATAATTAATACATTACATTTATATTAGTATTTTTACTTTATATTAACTAATTTTTTATAATCTTATAAGCTGTTATTTTTTCCATATGAATAAGAAGAAAATAATTTTATTTGCAGATGGTTTGGTAGGTGAAAAACTAGTTAATTTTCTCATAAAAGATTTTAGAGATCAAATTTTATTGATTATTACTTATGAAGACAATCAAATTTCAAAAATAGCAAAAAATGCAAAAATTAGGACCTTTACTTTTTGCGACAATGACCATTTAATTACTAATCTACCAAAAAAATTTGATCTCGGCTTTTTACTTTGGTGGCCTAAAATTATTAAAAAAGAAACATTAGGTTTATCTAAAGAAGGTTTCTATAATTTACATCCAAGCTTATTACCTTTCTCAAGGGGGAAACATCCAAATTTTTGGACTATTAGAAATGAGGAACCTTATGGGGTTAGTATACATAAAGTAGAAGAAGGAATTGATACGGGTGAAATAATTGCTCAAAAGATTATACCCTATGATTGGGAAGATAATGGGGGAACTCTTTATAAAAAGTCAGAGAAAGAATGTATCAAACTTTTTAAAAAAACTTTCCCAAAAATTCTTTATGGAAAAATAACAAAAATGATTAAAAACTCAGGAGGAAGTTTCCATTTAGGAAAAGAAATGTTTTTAGAAAGTGAAATAGACTTGGCAAAATCTTACATAGCAAAAGATCTTTTTAATTTACTAAGAGCCCGTACATTTAAAGGAAAACCTAGTTGTTGGTTTTATTTTAAAAAAAGTAAATATGAAATAAGAATTAAGATTGATAAAGTTAGAAAATAAATATAATTTCTATTTTTTTGATATCGTTTTTTCAATAATTCTACAAACTTTTAAAAGCTGATTTTCATTCATATCATAGAAACTTGGTAAGTTAATAGCTCTGTTATATATATCGCGAGAAATTTTATTTTTTTTATTTTCCTTAAAGACTTTCAAAGAACTAAGAGGACAGAAAAAACTTCTAGCATCTATGCTATTAGCCTGAAATTCACTAATCAAACTTGTAATACTCACTTTACAAAATGATGAAAAAATAGCAGTTGGCATCCAAAAACTATTTTTATATCCAAAAGGTTCTATATTAAAGGAAACATCTTTATGGTTATAAAAATAATCTTTGTAAAACTCCATAATTTTAACTTTTTTTTGGATAATTTCTTTACTTCTTTCTATTTGGGCTAACCCCATGGCAGCTTGAATATTTGTAATTTTGAACTTATACCCTAATTCACTAGGACAGTATTGTTTATCAAAATTTCTGTTTATACCATGATTGTTGAGTATTTTAGACTTTTCGTAAATTTTTCTATCATTAGTAACCAGCATCCCACCTTCTCCAGTAGAAATAGTTTTGCTACCATGAAAAGAAAAAACTCCAAATGATCCAAATGTCCCTACATGTTTATTCAAATATTTAGAACCAAAGGCCTCAGCAGAGTCTTCAATTAGAGAAATATTAAATTTTTTGCAAATTTTTATTAATTCATTCAATTCACATAAATTTCCATACAGATGAACACATAATATAGCTCGAGTTTTAGGTGTTATCGCAGCTTCCACTAATTTTGGGTCAATACACCAACTATCTCTTAAAATATCTACAAATACTGGTTTAGCACCTAAATGCACAATAGGTGCTACAGAAGCAATCCAGGTACTCTCTGGTACAATAACTTCGTCACCTTTTTTTATCCCTAAAGATTCTAAACCTAAGTGTAATGCACCAGTGCAACTTGATGTTGCTAAAGCAAATTTTGCTCCAGTTTTTTTAGCAAAAGCTATTTCAAACTGTTCAATAAATTTACTTTTATTTTCACCCCAACCGTTAATCATTGCCTCATTTACATAAGCAATTTCTTTTTTTGTAATAGAAGGTTTTGCTAACGGAATATAATTTCCATCATTATTATTTTCTTTAAAATAGGGTGTCGAAATATTCATAGTCAATGACCTTTAATATTTATTTCTCATTAAGATTTAAAAAATTTTTTTATGCTACCATGTTTTCCATGGAGCTCTATTTTCCATCCATAATGAGTGAAGATGATTTTTTTCTCTTAATGTATCCATAGCACACCAAAATCCCTCATGCCTAAAAGCCATTAACTCGTCTAACTCCACTAAGTCTAACAATGGTTTACCTTCCCAAGACATATTATCCGCCTTCAAATGGTCAAAAATTTTATTAGAAAGCACAAAAAATCCTCCATTTATATAGCCTCCATCACCTGGTGGTTTTTCTTGAAAACTTTCTACTTTACCACAATTTAACATACTTATAGCCCCATATCTCCCAGGTGGTTTAATAGCTGTCATAGTAGCTTTTTTCCCATGCTTAGAATGAAATCTATATAGTTTTTTTAAATTGATATCACTTAAACCATCTCCATACGTAAAGAAAAAATGTTTATCATCTTTTAAGTAAGGATGTATTTTTTTTAATCTTCCAGCTGTCAATGTTTCTTCACCTGTATCTACAAGAGTTACTTTCCATGGCTCAGAATGGTTAGCGTGCATATCAATAGAATGATTACATAAATTGATAGTTACATCAGAATTATGTAACAAATAATTTGCAAAATATTCTTTTATTACATACCCCTTATAACCACAACAAATTATAAATTCGTTAAAACCATGTGATGAAAAATTTTTCATTATATGCCAAATTATTGGTTTACCACCAATTTCAACCATAGGCTTGGGTTTTAAATGCGTTTCTTCGCTTAACCTAGTTCCTAATCCACCAGCAAGTATAACTACTTTCATTTTTAAAACCTTCTTTTTCTTTTTTCTGCAATTTACGTGCCCTTTTTTGCGATGGTTTAAAAAAATAAAAAGTAAAATTAATTTGCTTGTGGAATAATAATTGCAACTTCTTTTAAATGAATGAAAGGAAACTAATATATGAACAATATGGGATTTAATTTAGATCCAATTACCTTGTTTGAAAATGAATGCGCTGAAGAAAGTTATAAACAGGCTAGAGATAAATCATTTATCAAATTAAGCGATAGTTGGTTAAACAAGTCTTGGCGACACAAATATACTTACCACTTCAAATGGATGGATCGTCCTATTATACAAATGCCACAAGACATTTTAGCTTTGCAAGAAATAATCTGGAAAGTGAAACCTGATCTTATTATAGAAACAGGAATAGCACATGGTGGATCTATTTGTCTGAGTGCTTCAATATTGGCACTGCTAGAAATGGAAGACAATTATAATAAAACTGATTTTAATAAAATAAAAAATAATAGAAAAGTAGTTGGAATTGATGTTGATATTAGAAAGCATAATAAAGAAAAATTAAATAATCATTTTTTATCAGAAAAAATGGTTATGATAGAAGCTTCTAGCGTAGATTTAAAAACTTTTGAGAAAGTTAAGAAAATATCCCGGGATTACTCAAATATTTTAGTAATTTTAGATAGCAACCATACCGATGAGCACGTTTTAAAAGAACTAAATCTATATGGTTCTTTGGTTTCCCAAAATAGTTACTGCATTGTATTTGATACTATTATTGAAAAGATGGACGATGCCTTTTCTAAAGATAGACCGTGGAGTAAAAAAAATTCACCTAAAAGCGCTATAGAAAAGTTTTTAAAAGCTAATGAATCATTTGAAATAGATCATTCGGTAGACGCAAGGCTCATGTTAAGCATGGCGCCAGGAGGATTCCTTAAAAAAATTAGATAAGATTTAAAGGTTTTTGATGTGAAATTTGAGAAAATATATAACTCCAAAATCAATACTGGTTGTGTTATCTGGATAACAGGCCTTTCTGGTGCCGGAAAAACTACATTATCAAAAGATTTAGGTAATAGATTAAAAAAAATTGGGGTTCCATGTCTTCTACTGGATGGAGACATAATAAGAAGCATTTTTTCAGAAGATAAAGATAATAGACACTATACTTATGAGTCTCGAAAGAGAATGGCAATAAAATATTCACGTCTAAGTCTTATACTAGCTAGTCAGGGATACTGTGTAATCACCTCAGTAATTGGAATGTTTAAGGAAATCTATAGTTGGAATAAAAAGCACCTACCTGGCTACTATGAAATTTTTTTAGATATTCCAATTTGTGAATTAAAAAAGAGAGATCCAAAAGGAATTTATAGAAAATTCTCTTTAGGAAAAATCAATAATGTTGCAGGTCTTGATTTAAAAATTCAAAAACCAACAGACCCCGATTTGCACATTACAGATTGTAAAGCAATAAATACTGAAACAATAATCTCACATGTAATTAAGAGATTTAGTACCAGTTTATAAATATTTTAGTGTAATTAGAAATTATTTGAATATGAATATACAGTTCTTAGAATGTTCAACAAAATTTGATAATGATTTTATAGAAAGGACACTGATAGATATCGCTTGTATAGAAAGCGGCATGTTGAAGAAAAACAAAATTGACGACAAAAAAATCTTTTTTGATTTTATCAACTTAAAAAAAGGAATACCTATTCCTGTTCCATATATACCAGAAATCCTTGATTCAAATAGTATATTTAAAATTGGAATTTCTGATTATAGTAATATAATTTTTGGAAAAAAAAGTGAAAAATATATTGGGACTAAATTATCTTATAGTACAAATTTATTTGTAAGTAGTTATAAAATTAAGTCAGCTTATAGAATTATTATAGATAACTATATAAAAGAAATTTTAGATACTAAATTAAAAATATCTCAATTAAAAAATAAATATAAAAATATTGGTGCATTTCAAACTAGGAATATCCCTCACCTAGGTCATGAAAAAATTATTGAGATGATGCTTGGTCACTGTGACATCGTGGTTATAAACCCAATCCTAGGACCTAAAAAACCAGGTGACTTAAATACTGAACGACTTAAATATATTTATGAAAATATTTTAAAACCTAGATTTAATAATAGAATTTTATTTATACCTATAAGGGCAAATATGTTTTATGCTGGTCCTAGAGAGGCTTTACATCATACATTAATAAGGGAATGGTTAGGTTTTAGTCATTTTTCAGTTGGTCGTGATCATGCTGGATCAGATAATTTCTATCGACCAGAAGAAGCAAAAAACACTCTAAAAAAATATCAAGAATTATTTAATATTAAAATTTTATACCATAATGGAGCTTATTTTTGTAAGTCTTGTAATAAGATTATACTTAAAGGTAGCTGTAAACATAATTATTACGAACTAAAAGAAGTATCGGGAAGTAAATTAAGAAATTATTTAAAGAGTAATAAGACTTATGAATACGCCTCAAAAGATGTTCAAGATTGGTCAAAAGAAAATATAAAAACTCTCTACTAATTAGATCATAAAAATAAATTTGTGGTATAAATTTTGCTTGTATTATTAAATTGAATAAAGAGGAAATAATGCTTCATATCAACAAATTTAAATTTGGGCTAGAAGAGAAAAGAAATCTCAAAAGCATCACAAAAAAAAAATTTAATGATATTAATTTTAATCTTATAAGATTTCCCTTTGGGAAAATATCCAAAAAAGAAACAACAATATTAGCAACAATAGGACCAAAATCTTGTTCTATTAATTCAATTAATAATATATCAAAGTATACAAATTATTTTAGAATTAATGGCAGCCATAATAGTATGGAGTGGCACATTGAAATTTCAAAAAGAATAAAAGAAATATGCCCAGAATCATTCATTTTACTTGATATCCCAGGATTAAAACCAAGAACAAACAATTTGAAAGACATTCAAATTAAAAAAAATCAAATGGTTAAATTTGGTTTTGGTAAACAGTATAATGAAGAAGGGGTTTTATCTATTGAAACTACGAAACCTTTACCAAAGATAAAAAATGTAGTTAAGGAGTTTAGTGTTTCTGATGGTTTGTTTAAGTTTCAATACATAAAAAATAAAAATAATTATATTCAGGGAATTTCAAAAAATACCTTCAAATTAAAGCCAAAAAAGGGATTAAATATTCCTAATAGTTTTTATGATGACACCCTTCAGGAAAAACTATACCTAGAATTTATAAAGAAGGCAAAACAAGTCCAATTTGATGGAATAGGTTTGAGTTTTATCCAAAATGGTGAAATTCTCAGAAAAATAAGAAATATACTAAAAGATAAGTTTTTAATTTCAAAAATAGAAAACTTATATGGTTTAAATAACGCAAGTGACATTTCAAAAAATTCTGATCTTATCATGATAGATAGGGGAGATTTGCTTGCTGAAGTTGGAGAAAAAAATTTATATAAAGCAATTTGCGAAATTTCAACACAAGCTTATCGTTTTAAAAAACCCTTAATAATGGCTACAGAAAACTTGGAAAGTATGCAAAAAAGATTGCAACCATCAAAGAGCGAGATAATTGCTTTAGAACATTCAATTAATTTAGGAAGCGATATAATTATGTTAAGTGATGAAACTGCAACTTCACCACTTTTCATAAATACCCTAGAATGGCTATATAAATTTTTGAAACAATAATTTTTAATAAAATAAAAGTTAGATTAAACAAGGTTCAACTTTTTTAATGTTCAACCTACATTAACTATCATCTTTACTCCAACTTTTAACCATATTTTCTAAATACTCACCAGTACCTTTAAGACTGGTCACAGCAGTCTCCATAGCAGAAAATTGTTCTAGATATCTTTCTCTTATAACATCCACCTTACGGTTAATATCCAATAGACCATCATCAATTTCAGATAAATCTTTGTTAAGAGAACTCTTACGTCTTTCTATATCACCCGATGAGGATAATATATTTTCAATATATGTATCCATTTTATCGAGCATGCTCTCACCAACATAAACAGAAGCTGATGATACAGTTGCCTGAGGTATTATAGTTATTCCAGCGGTATCACCACTTGTGGCAGTATAATAAGTTAAACCAGTTGTTGCATCTGTTCCATTAACTAATTTAGTATTTCCCAGATACGAATTACCAGAACTATGCGTATAATCATAAACACCTGCTATAGGTTTTGATATAGATGTTTTAGAAATAGCTAAATTAGTATTATTTGAAGTAATTGATGAGTTAAATATTGCATCATAACTTGTTGGATCATTTTCAACTGCTTCTTTGAAAGATTTTTCATTTATTAATAGTGTTCCATCTCTTTTAGTTTGGATGCCTAACTCCGACAAATATCTAGAATTAGATCCAAATCCAACTAAAGAGTTTTCAGTAAGTTTTCTTATTTGATTAGAAATTGCTTTCATTACTGGATCTGCTGAAAGAGTCCCTTTTTCTCCATCATCAATACCCCTATCAAGTAGTTCATCAAAAAAAGTTCTTGCAAGGTTGAGCCTATTTACTAGAGTTGAAGCATTTTCAAAAGCAGAATTAACATCTAATGATGAGCTCACATTAAAATTAGACGGGGAAAGTGAATCCGTTTCACCCTTTAAATCAATTGTATATCCTGAAAAAATATTACTTATCGAATTCGATGTTCTTTTAACAGTTACACCATCAACGACAAGTTCAGCGTCAGATGCTGCTTTTTTTTGGGATGTTCTTGGTGTGCCAGCAATAGTTGGATCAGCACGAAAATCATTTAATGCAGAGTCTCCAGTTGTAATTTTAATTGCATTATCAGCACCCATAGGTGACTTTACTACCAAAGAATATACCCCTGCAGATGTTTGCAGTACTGATGCTGAAATTCCAGATAAAGCATTTAAAGAGGAAGCTAGTCCCTGAAGTGTATTATTACTAGAGTTAACAGTAACTGTATAAGTAACTGGTGTAGATTTATTAGTAAAAGTATTATCAGACGTATTCCACGTACCTAAATTCAGTGTAAGAGTACCTTGACCAATGGACGCAGTTGGTGAAGTGTATGCCGAAGAACCAGAAAATTGCAATGATTGTTGTGATGCAAGTGAATTTACTGTGATATCGGACGAAAAGGCTGTTGCAGTGGAATTATCTGAAACTCGAATTGCCAAATTTGAATTCCCACTAGTTGGAACATACTTATTAGAATCCGCCAAACTTGAAAGATCAAGTTTTAAAGAATTTAATTCACTTGCTAAACTTGCAAACGCTGAAATCTCAGTTTGCTTGGTTGTTTTATCTTCTTCAAGCATATTTTTTTTGGGAACTGTATCAGCTTCCACCAAACTATCAACAATTTGGGTGATATTGAGGCCAGAACCTTTTTGATTTAATACGCTTAGATAATCTACAGACAAATGTTTTCCATTCAAAATCTAAATCATTGTTGTTTGCAAAAATTATGCCAATTTTCTTGATTTTACATATATAAATTACGTCAAAAAAAAAAAAAAATTAATAAAGTTAACTAAATAATTTTTTTTATAGTCGTTATTAAATGTGTCAAGTTGGAGGAAAGAAATGAATGTTCAATCAGCACTAAATGCCTACAAAGAAACAAATTTATCCGAAATTGAGGATGCTACCCCTCATAGATTAATAGAGTTAACTTTTCAAGATCTTAAAAAAAACTTATTACTTATAAGAAGTAAGCTTGATCAAAATCAAAAAATAGGTGGATTAGAAGCTGCTAAATCAGTAGCAGCTATAGAGATATTAAAATCAAGTCTTAATTTAGATCAAGGCGGTGAAATAGCAAAAAATCTCCTACAGATTTATGATTATAGTTTAAATCAGTTACATTTAATCATAAAAGAAGATAAAGAATATGAATTAGAGACTGTAATTTCAATAATTACCTCATTAGTAGATGCATGGAGTTCCATTTCGACTAATCAATAGAAATAAAGATAACTAATAATTAATTTTTAAGTCTTTTTTTTTAAAATATTGTAGACCCATATTTGTTATGTGATAAAATATTAAAAATTTAACCAATTTTTAAAAAAGAGCATAATAAATGGCAAAATTTTGTCCAGAATGGGTCTTCAGTGCTAGTGTAGCAGGTGTAGCTGGTGGATTTTTATCCGGAAATGCACCAATTACCGTCTTTGCAAATCAATTTTCTAACGGAATAAATGAGCACTATACAGAAATAAAATCAGAAATATTTGAAGAATCTGCAACCAAAATTTTAGAATTCTTAAGCGAAATAGAAGCTGGAGAAACTGCTATTGATTATATAGATTCTTATATTTATAAGCGAATTAAATTTCATGCAAATAATAAACCTAGGAAATTGACTGGTTTATTTGTTGATGAATTTGCCCCCTTAAAAACAAAAGATTATAGTGCTGAAAAGGCAGTTATTTTATTTAAGGCTTTTGTATTTAGTGCTCGTTCAGGATTAACAACAGAAGTTCCAGCTGGTTGGGAAGCTAAAGAAGAAGAAGGCATTGGCTGGTTTGGAGACTTAATGACTTCAAAGCCAACAATTTTTGATTCTCTTTAAAGTTTTTAAGCTAATAGATCTATTTGGTCTCTAAACCTGGGCGGATTTTTTGTTAAGTCAGAAATATTTTGAATTTTAGTTATCATTTCGTTATGTAAGTATACAGGATTAAGGCTTATTCTTGATTTTAAAAAAGCTTCAGCTGAGACAGTACTGGGCGATTGCCTTTTATTTGCTCGTGATGCGTAATAATTATTATAATTAAGATGGCCTGAATTTTGGACATCATTTACTGGTAATGTTTGAATTAATGTATCATTCCTTGATGGCATCAATTTTGCAGATGGATGTGAAGCATTAACGGAATCAGGTCTTCTACTTTGATAATTTGATTGATTAGAAGAATTTATATTACCATATAACATGAGAAAATTATACATAATATTTCAGAATAATCAAATATTTAAAGGAAACTAACAAATATGAAATTTAAAGAGGTTGCAAAAGCTTACAAGAAGACTGAAATGTTTGGTGCTGTTGAAGCTAGAGATCCTGAAACAGTAGTTATCTTGGTTATGGATGAATTGATCAAATCAGTAAAATCTTTTCATAAGAATATATCCATAAAATCGGGCAACATCGTAAATAGATCTAAAAATTTTTCAAGATCAATTTCAGTTATTTATATGTTACAATCAAGTTTAGATTTGGATAAAGGGGGGCAAGTTGCATACGATCTCTTTAGATTATACGAATTTCTTAGATTAAATCTTATAAAAGATCTTAGAAATGGAACAATCAATAAAAGTTTAACTGCGCTTACTAGTATAATTGAAATTAAAAATTCATGGTCAAAACTAACAAGTAATTAAAAAATGCAAAATTTAATAGAAAATTTAAAAAATTTATCAGATCAAATTTTGTTAGCCAAAGAAGTTGATGACTATGATAAAATAATATCAATAGATAAATCTCGCAAAGTATTAATTGATCAAATTTTTTCAAAAGGCATAAAAGCACTCAGTGAAGAAGATATTGAAACCATAAAGTCATTAGCAGAGTCTAACGAAAATTTAATCTCAGAAATTTCAGTAGCTTCAACCAATAAAATCCATTCAGCTAATAAAAAGATTAAGGCAATAAAGGGCTATAAAATTTAAATTAAAGGCTTGGTTTCTCTATAACAAGTTTTTTCATTTTCTCTATCAAAGTTGTTCTTCTTAGTTTTAATTTGTCAGATGCAAGACTTACTTGCCCAGCCGACTTTTCTAAAGCAGCTTCTATTAAAACTATTTCAATATCTTGTAGATGTCTTCTAAGATCAATTTTATCATGATATAAAAACCAATCTTTATAATTATCTGGATTTGGAAGTGGTGCTGAATCTCCATTAATTTCGCCATTGCCTTGTGAAATTCCCACCAGATCAGATGCAGCATCCCATAAAGCATCACATTCCTCATTTTGTGCAGGTGCCTTTATTTTAAGTAAGTTATGTTTAACATTTTCAGAATTTATTTTTTTATTACCAAATAACACACATGCTCTTTCTATCAAATTTTTTAACTCCCTTACATTACCTGGCCAATTATATTTTTGAAGTGCCATTACCGCAGTTTCATCAAAAGTTGGTAAATTGTTTCCTAAATCATCATCAATTTTCATATCTTCAAGTATTTTATTTAATATTAGAGGTATATCTACTGACCTTTCGCTTAGTTTTGGGACATCAATTGGAAAAACATTTATTCTGTAAAATAAATCAGCTCTAAAATCACCACTTTCTACTCTTGTGGATAAGTCCTGATGTGTTGCACAAACTAATCGAAAATCAACAATAATATTTCTATTTCCACCCACTCTTTGTATAGATTTATCCTCTAAAGCTCTCAAAAGTTTTGATTGTAAAGGTAAAGGCATGTCACCTATCTCATCTAAAAATAAAGTACCCTCAGAAGCTTGTTCAAATTTACCAGCTCTAGGCTTATCTGCACCTGTAAATGAACCTTTTTCATGTCCAAATAATTCAGATTCTAAAAGTTCTGATGGTATTGCAGCACAATTTACAGAAATTAAAGGTCCTTTTCTTTGAGACTCATTATGAATAGCTTTTGCAACAAGTTCTTTGCCTGTACCTGTTTCACCTAATACCAAAACATTTGTTTTGGATTTAGAAACCATTTCAATAAGCCTCTTTAATTCTTTACAGGGGCTACTGATACCTATAATGATATCATCAATTTTTTTTTTATTTTCATTCATTACAATACCCGTATTTAATAAGACAAAAAATTTGTCATTTTTTTGAACTAAATAAAGCACATACTTTTTTTTTTGTCAAAATTTTGAACTACAAAAGTCTTGGCATAACTATTTTTTTTTAAAAGAAACCCCCAAAAAAACAGTTATTTATTTCATATTAATTTATTTTTTTTGAATTGGCCTAATTCTTGCCTTACTCAATGGAAGAAAGTAGAGGGTTAAGATGAATAGAGTATACATACAAAAAACTGATTTCTCTTATGCTGAAGATATTTATAATATATTAGACTTAAGAGTAATTAACGTTTCAACTATTGAAAGCATCTCTGAAAATGATGGATCCGTTTTATCAACTTCCAACAATACTTATGTATGTTCCTCACTATGGGAAGAAAAATTAGGTAGCCAGCAAAACTTATTGGATTTTGTAAGAAAATTAAAATGCAAAACAGTTTTTGTTGTTCATGAAAAAAGTGAAAATTTTAAAATTGAAAAGCATTTAGGTGGTAATCTAGTACGTTTTTATCTTAAAGAGGAAGCTTCTAGTACAAAAATATATGAAAATTTTCAACTTCAATTACTACTCAGTCTTATTCAATCTAAAGACACTATGACAGCTGGCGATATTAGCAGTTATCAATTACTAAAACTCTCAAAAAAAGTTTCTGAAGCTGATGTAACTGTTTTTATTAATGGACCCACTGGTACTGGAAAAGAAGTACTGTCGAGATTTATACATAAGAATTCAAAAAGAAGTGACAAACCTTTTGTTGGTATAAACTGTGCTGCAATTCCAGAAAATATGCTTGAAGCTATCCTATTTGGACATGAAAAGGGGGCTTTTACTGGAGCCTCAACATCAAATAAAGGAATATTTAGAGCTGCTGATGGTGGAACATTATTATTAGATGAAATTTCTGAAATGCCGCTCTCACTACAAGCAAAATTATTAAGGGTCTTACAGGAAAAGATTGTTACCCCACTTGGATCTCAACAAGAATTACCAGTGGACGTTAGGGTTATTGCAACAACCAATAGATCAATGCCGGAAGAAATAAAACAGAATCGCTTTCGAGAGGATTTATACTATAGGCTAAATGTATTTCCTCTTTTGACAAAACCCCTTTGCGAGAGAAAAGATGATATAATACCAATAGCTACTAATTTGTTAATAAGGCACATTAGTGAAATATGTGAAATTCCATATATAGAACATAAAGCAATTAAATCTCTTTTAGAATACAAATGGCCCGGAAATGTAAGAGAATTGGAAAATGTTATGCAAAGAGCTTTAGTGCTATGTTCAAACTCTAAAATTTCTGAACTAGACATAATTGTGGATTCAGAAACTAACAAAGTATCAGTACAAGAAAATTTACGTGAGCAAATATTATCAAAAGCTTCTTTAGAAGAAGGAGTAAGTAATGTCTAAGATAAATGCTACAGACTTACACAGTAAAGTGATGAACTTTCATAACAAGGTTTTAAACCCTGCTAAAAATACTTTAGGTCCACAAATACCCGAAACTGCATTCTCAGATAGAATGACTACTGCAATAAGACAAGTTGCAAAAGCTCAAGAAGAAGCGTCAATCAGCTCCAAAAATTTTGAATTAGGAATTGAAAACGATCTTAGCAAGGTAATGATGAAACAGCAAATTTCCTCTTTAGGATTTCAACTTACTTTAAATGTACGTAACAAGGTTCTTTCGTCATATAAAGATATAATGAATATGCCAGTCTAACAAATAAAGATTTCATTTAGGTGTAAAAATGACAGATACAACAGAATTTTCAGCTGCTTCAAATAAAGCAGATAGCGGGTTGGTAACTCAAACAAGCAGAATATTAGCAAATTTTCAAAGATTTACTTCCCAACCTAGTTTTCAAAGGTCTTTTCCTGCAGTTATTGCTGTTGTAGCTGTTGCAGTTGGACTCTTAGCTTATACACTATTACAACAACCAGAAAGAACAACCTTATATGCATCACTTCCAGATTCAGAAAAGTCAAAAGTTGTTGATGCACTTAAAAATCAAGGTGTCGATGTTTCAATTGATCCAACAACAGGTGATATTTTAGTACCTGTGGATGATTATCATAGTTCAAAAATTTCTTTAGCTGCACAGGGACTTCCTGCTTCTGTACCTGGTGGTTATCAAAGTTTAAATGATCTACCTTTGGGGTCAAGTCGCTCAGTTGAACTAATGAGATTGAAACAGTCACAAGAAATAGAACTAGCACGCTCAATAAGAGAAATTGAGGATGTACTTTCAGCTAGAGTTCATCTAGCCTTGCCTGAAAAATCTGTTTTTGTAAGAAACCAACAACCCCCAACTGCATCTGTTTTTGTACAGCTTCCATATGGGAGAACACTAGGAGCTAGTCAAGTAACAGCAATTGTTCATCTAGTTTCTTCTTCAATTCCTAATATGTCTAAACAAGATGTTACTGTAGTAGATCAAAACGGAGCCTTACTTTCAAAATCTGCCGATGATCCAGATAGTATTTTATCTGATAGTCAACTGGAACATAGAATGAGGCTTGAGAGTATCTATAGAACTAGAATAATGTCTTTAGTAACACCGATAGTGGGACCTGGCAATGTAAGTACACAAGTAAACTTAGAAATTGATTTCACTAGGAATGAGACCACAGAGGAAATTGTAGATCCAAAAAGTACAGCTACAAGAAGCAAACAAACAACATTAGACATTTCAACAGATCTTCCGGCGAGAGGTATACCTGGAGCAGTTTCTAATACACCTCCAACTCAAGCAGAGTTAAGTACATCTCCATCAGAAAATTCTGGTGATGATAGAATAAGAACTCGTTCATCTAGTGATATTGAGAATTTTGAGGTAAGCAAAACTATTTCAACTACTCAAAAACCGTCTAATACTATAATTAAAATAACGGCTGCTGTGCTGTTAAGAGAAGCTGTAGCGATAAATCCTGAAACTGGACTTGAAGAGGGTCAACCATTATCACCAGAAAAAATAGCTGAAATTGAAAAATTAGTTGCTGGTGCAATTGGAATTAATGCTGACAGAGGTGATACTCTAACTGTAAGCAGTTCACCATTTGTATCAACTTTAGAGGGGGTATCAAAAGAATGGCACGAAATCCCTTTAATCAAAAATTTGTTAAAACAGTTAGTAACTATCCTTATATTATCGATAGTAGCTCTAGGAGTAATTAGACCACTTCTTAATAGGATAATGATACCAATAGGGCCTGGGGCACCTGGTGAAGTTCTTGTGGGCATGGAAGACGAAGTAGACGTAGATACAGTAGAAGTTCAAGAAGGTGAATCCTTAGAAGACATAAAAGCTAAACTGAAACCAAAGAAACAAGCAATTTCTGCTGATATGTTAGATACTGCTAATACTTATGATGATAAGGTTGCAGTAATAAGAATGATAGTATCTGAAGAGGCTGGTAAAGTATCAAACGTCTTTAAAGAAATGATTAGTAAAGATATGGGACCAAGTTAATAAGCAAACTTTTATATTAAAAGAAAAAATGGTAGAATTTAAATTAATATTACAAAGTACTGAGGTTTACTATGGCAGATGAAAGTGTATTTGAAGGTCTTAACGGCACTCAAAAATCGGCAATCCTTATGATGCTACTAGGAGAAGATGAGGCTTCTGAGATTTTGAAGAACCTTTCACCAAAAGAGGTTCAACACTTAGGAACAGCCATGTATTCTGTACAAGGAATAGATCAAGATACAGTTAATAAAGTATTAGATGAATTTCTTGCTATTATAAAAGAACAAACTAGCCTTGGTTTAGGTGCTGGAAATTATATTAGAAACGTAATGACTAAGGCATTAGGTGAAGATAGAGCA
>CACMNE010000026.1:0-18271 GCA_902614945.1 uncultured Alphaproteobacteria bacterium | reverse complement strand
GCTTATATAGGGGAGTAAAACTTAACCATCCAGAAGCAATAGCTTTAATCACTGACTTTGTTATAGAAGGTGCGAGAGATGGTAAGTCAGTTTCTCAATTAATGGAGGAAGGTGGTAAGGTTTTAACTGCTGAACAATGTATGGATGGTATAGCAGACATGATAAAAGATGTTCAAGTTGAGGCAACTTTTCCTGATGGAACAAAACTAGTAACAGTACATTACCCTATCAGAAAGGAAAAAAAATAATGAAACCAGGGGAAGTAATCACATTAGAAGGAGATCTTATCTTAAATCAAAAAATGAAATCTTTTGAACTGCAAATTTCTAATTCAGGTGATAGACCAATACAGGTTGGAAGTCATTTTCATTTTGCAGAAACTAATGAAGCGCTTAAATTTGATAGAGTAAAGGCCTTCGGATGTCGGCTAAATATACCGTCTGGTACGGCAGTTAGATTCGAACCTGGTCAGATAAAAATAGTATATTTAATACCATTTAAAGGGAATAGAAAAATATATGGATTTAATGCCAAAGTCATGGGTGATTTAGATGTCTAATATTATACCGAGAAACCTTTATGCAGATATGTATGGTCCAACCAAAGGCGATAAAGTTAGGTTAGCAGACACAGAATTAATTATTGAAGTTGAGGAAGATTTCACAACTTATGGGGAAGAAATTAAATTTGGTGGTGGTAAAGTCATAAGAGATGGTATGGGGCAATCTCAAACTCCAAGAAGTAAAGGAGCAGTTGATACTATTATTACTAATGCTTTAATACTTGATATCTCTGGAATTTATAAGGCTGACTTAGGAATTTTGGATGGAAGAATTTGTAAAATTGGTAAAGGAGGGAATCCTGATACTCAGCCAAATGTGGATATTATTGTTGGCCCTGGTACTGAAGTAATTGCTGGAGAAGGTAAAATTTTGACAGCAGGTGGTTTTGATTCACATATTCATTTTATTTGCCCACAACAAATAGAAGACGCTTTACATTCAGGACTTACCACAATGTTGGGTGGAGGGACTGGTCCAGCTCATGGTACATTAGCTACAACATGTACTCCTGGAAAATGGCATATTGGGAGAATGCTACAATCAGCAGATGCCTTTCCTATGAATCTTGCTTTTGCAGGTAAAGGAAATGCAAGTTTGCCTGAAGCATTAGAAGAACAAATTTTAGCAGGTGCCTGTGCTTTAAAACTTCATGAAGATTGGGGGACAACTCCAGCAGCCATTAATAATTGTTTATCAGTTGCAGATAGCCTAGATGTCCAAGTTATGATTCATACTGATACTTTAAACGAAAGTGGATATGTAGAAACAACTGTTAAAGCTATTGATAATAGAACTATACATGCTTTTCACACTGAAGGAGCGGGGGGTGGTCATGCTCCAGATATAATAAAAGTTTGCGGTGAAAAAAATGTCATTCCAAGTTCAACAAATCCAACAAGACCATATACAATAAATACTCTAGAAGAGCATTTGGACATGTTAATGGTATGTCATCATTTAGATAAATCAATTCCAGAAGATATAGCTTTTGCAGAAAGTAGAATTAGAAAAGAAACTATTGCTGCTGAAGACATTTTGCACGACCTTGGCGCCTTTTCTATTATTGCTTCAGATAGTCAAGCAATGGGAAGAGTAGGAGAGGTTATTATCCGTACATGGCAGACTGCACACAAAATGAAAGTTCAACGTGGGCGTTTAAAAGAAGAAAATGGTGAGAATGATAATGTGAGGGTTAAACGCTACTTAGCAAAATATACAATAAATCCATCAATAGCACATGGAATAAGTAATGAAATTGGAAGTATTACTGAAGGTAAAAGGGCTGATTTAGTATTATGGAATCCTGCCTTTTTCGGAGTAAAACCTGAAATGGTTTTATTAGGAGGAAGTATTGCTTGTGCTCAGATGGGAGATCCAAATGCATCTATTCCAACCCCGCAACCGGTCTATTCAAGGGAGATGTTTGGAGCATTTGGCCGATCTTTGGAAAATTCGGCAGTAACATTTGTATCTCAGGCTAGTTATGAAAATGATATTGGTAATGCTCTTGAACTTAGAAAAAAAACTGCTCCAGTTAAAAATACTAGAAATATAAATAAGTCAAATATGGTATATAACGATTTGTGTCCAAAAGTTGAAGTTGATCCAGAAACTTATGAAGTTAGAGCAAATGGAGAAATTTTAACATGTGAACCTGCATCAGAGCTTCCAATGGCGCAAAGATATTTTCTATACTAAACATTAATTATCTATATATATGGAATATTTGGAAAAGTAATGAATAAAGCATTTAAATTAAAAACCATTGAAGATTTTAACAGTGTAGATGTTTTTGATACCATTACCTTAACATACGATGATAGATATAGGCGTAGAATATTAATGAAAAGTGACCATGGTTTAGAGTTTCTTCTAGACTTAGCAAAAACTACGGAATTAAGATCTGGAAATTTTATCGAATTAGAGGATGGAAGATTGATTGAAATTATTGCTGCATCTGAAAAGTTAATGAAAGCTTCTTCTGATGATGAATTACTGATAATGAAAGGAGCTTGGCATATTGGTAACAGACATCTATCTTGTGAAATAGATAAAGGAAGTCTTACACTTCATTTCGATCACGTAATCAAGCAAATGCTTGAAAATTTAGGATTAGTTGTAGAAATTATATATAAACCATTTAATCCTGAAGGAGGTGCATACGGTGACTCTAGAACAACTGGACATCAGCATTAATACAAAAAATCACAAAGTTATGGCATGGCTGTCCCCCAGCTTTCCATTAGGTAGTTTTGCATATTCTCATGGTTTAGAATTCGAAATCTGTGAAGGTAATATTTCAACATCTGAGGATTTATTTGAATGGTTGCAAAATATTTTAAGATTTGGTTCTGCATGGAATGACTTAGTCTTATTTTGTAATTCATATAAGGCCAAGGTATCTTATTTACATGAGCTATCTGATATGGCAAAAGCATTTGCACAGAGTAGGGAGAGGTATTATGAAACAATAGAAATGGGAACTGCTTTTTCTAAGATTATCTCTTCCATGGAAGGAGTTGATTTGAAAGGTATGCCACTTCCAATAATAATGGGATATGTTGCAAAAATTGAAAATGTGCAATTAGAATATATTCTTCCTCTTTATGCTCATAGTTTTATATCGAATTTGATTTGTGTTTCCATGCGACTTTTACCTTTAGGTCAAACAGAAGCTCAAAAACTACTTTTCACCTTGTTTCCAGTAATAGATGAAGTTTCAAAGGAAGCATTGAAATCAAATATCGATGACATGAGAAATAAATGTGTACTATCGGATTTAGCTTCTATGAAACATGAAACTCTTAAGGTAAGGTTATTTAGATCCTAGCAATAATATATTAAATAAAATGAATGGAGTAAGTTATGGGTAGAGGTTTACCTTTGAAGGTTGGAATAGGTGGGCCAGTAGGTGCTGGAAAGACAAGTCTTACAGAGACATTGTGTAGAAATTTGAGCCCAAAGTATTCAATGGCAGTAATTACAAATGATATCTATACTGCTGAAGACGCAGAATATTTAATGAGAAAGCAGGTGCTTCCTTTAGAAAGAATAAGAGGAATCGAAACTGGAGGATGTCCTCACACTGCTATAAGAGAAGATGCTTCTATAAACCTATCTGCAGTAGATGATTTAACAAATAAAATACCTGATTTAGATTTAATATTAATTGAAAGTGGCGGTGATAATTTAGCTGCTACTTTTAGCCCAGAATTAGCAGACCTAACGATTTACATGATTGATGTAGCCATGGGTGAAGAAATACCAAGAAAAGGAGGGCCAGGAATAACCAAATCAGATATTTTAATAATTAATAAAATAGATTTGGCTGAGTATGTAGATGTATCTATTGAAAAAATGAGACGTGATACGCTCAACCAAAGGAGTGATAAACCCTTTCACTTTATTAATTTAAAAGCCCAAAAAGGAATTGAGGAGGTAATTTATTCTCTAAAAAACTTGGGTGGCCTTTGATTATTGATTTTACTTAATTACCCTTTATCAATTTATTATTTATTGAATTAATATGATTTAACGAAAATAATATGCATATAGTTTTTAAGTCAGACAAAATTCTAAGTTTTATCATTGTAGTCAGTTCTTGTGCATGGGGACTGTATTGGTTGCCATTAAGATCGATAGAAGAGGCTGGTATCGTAGGGTCATGGAGTATTGTATTTGTCAATGCATGTCCTCTTTTAATTCTTGTTCCATTGCTTTTGTTCAATCTTGATCAATTAAAAGTATATCCAAAACCTATTTTTTTTGCAGGGTTTATGATTGGTGCTGCTTTTACATTTTATGCAAATGGATTAGTAGAAACGTCAGTGATAAGAGCCACATTGTTATTTTACCTTAGTCCAATTTGGTCGACTATTATTGGGATTATTTGGTTAAAAGAGCGTTTAACAATAGCTAGAGTCATTTCAATTATTATTGCATTACTAGGTTTAATTTTTTTATTATACAATTTTGATAATCAAGAAAATAAAGCTTTAAATTTTGGAGATTTCTCAAGTGTTCTTTCAGGACTTTTTTGGGCATTAGGTGCTTCAATACTTAAAAAATGGTCAAAAGTTCCAATCTTATCATTGACTACAGTTGTTTATTTTTCCACTAGCATACTCTCAATTTTATTAGCTATTATTGTTTATGAAGCAGCTATTCCAAGTTTTTCATTAATTATGGAAAATTTTGTACTTGCGTTTACTTGGTCTGTTATAGTTCTACTTCCCTCTTTTTGTATTATTTTTAGAATATCACAAATATTGTTTCCAGGACGTGTTGGAATATTAATGATGTCAGAAGTAGTTGTAGCTGTAATTAGTGCTAAAATATTCTTACCTGAAGAGCAAATGTTTGTTTTGCAGTGGGTTGGTGCTATTGCAATATTAACAGCTGGATTAATAGAAATTGTATTTGGATATAATAAAAATAATGTTTGATAAATTTTTTAATAATTAAAAGTATATTTTAATTTTTGAGATTTGAATTTAATTTTATAATTTCAAGCATTACCTCAGTAGCTAATGCCATATCTGAAGTTGATACCCATTCAAGTGGGCCATGAACATTTTGCATTCCTGTAAAAATGTTAGGAGTTGGGACCCCTTTTTCAGTAAGTAAAGAACCATCAGTACCGCCTCTTATTGGTTTTTTTATAGGTTGAATACATTTATTATGAAGAGCTTTTTCTGCTATCTCTAATGGCATTCTATTTTCATCAAGCCAGTAGCGCATATTTCTGTACTGACGTTTAAAAAAGATGTTAATTTTAGCTCGTGGTTCACTTACTTGTATTTTTTTGCATAATTCTTCTAAAATTTCTTTTTTTTCATCTAGCCCCTTTAATTCAAAATCCCTTAAAATAAATTTAATTATCATTTCAGATGAATTTCCAATCATATCTGTAGCATGTATAAAACCTTCTCTTTTTTCAGTAACCTCTGGAGTCATTGTTTTTAACGGTAAATTATTTATGATTTCTGATGCTAAGTGAATTGCATTTACCATTTCATTTTTTGCATCTCCAGGATGAATAGATACACCTTTTATTAAAACTTCTGCTGAATCTGCTGAAAAAGTCTCATTGTCAATTTCACCAACTTTTCCTCCATCAAAAGTATATGCAAATTTAACATTTAAATCATCTGGTAAATTTTTATGAACCCCTCTTCCTATTTCTTCATCAGTAGTGAATGCTATTCTTATTTCACTATGATTTTCATTTTGGTTAGATATTAAAAAATTAACTGCAGTCATTATTATAGCTATTCCTGCTTTGTCATCGGCACCAAGTAAAGTTTTTCCAGATGCAGTAATAATATCGTGTCCGATTTTTTCACTAAGATAAGAAAATTCTTTTGGAGATAAAATTAAATTCTCATCATCTGGAAATTTAATGTCAGAACCATCATAGTTTTTAATTATTCTTGGTTTAACATTTGAAGCATTAAATTGGGGTGCAGTATCTACATGAGCTAAAAAACCAATTGCTGCTCCCTTAATTTTTCCTGGGATAGTAGCTATAAGTGTTCCGTAATCTGTGATTTTTATATCTATTAAATTAAGTTCTTTCAATTCTTTCTCTAAAAGATAAAGCATATCATATTGTATTTTACTGCTTGGTACTGTAGCAGATTCCTCATCACTTTGACTATCAATTGACGCATATCTTATTAATCTTTCAGCTAATTCATTTTTGAAGTCTAATGACATTTTGCCTTACTTTTTAATAAATATTGAAACAAGTTAATTTATATAAGAGTATATACCCAAAGTTTTATAATTGGCTAGTTAAAGGAGGAAATAATGAAATTATATGATGGCTGGATGAAGGCTTTTGAAAAAAGAGATTTTGATGAAGTTATGAAATATTATCATCGTGATTATTCTTTTGTAAGGCACCAAACCAATACAGTTATGAGTTTGTCAGAGTGGTCACCCTTGATGAAAAGTATGCTAGAGAGCAACAAGTTGGAGATGATATCATCAAAATGTTGTTATGAAAACGATGATATTTTAGTTGTTCATAATGTGATTTCTTTTCCAGATGGTTCTAAAGAAGCAGTATTAGCTTGTCACATGAAAAAAGATGGAAAAATAATTAGTAGTGAAACAGGGGCAACACCTCTTAGTTAATAACTGTTTTTTTTGTGGATAGATTTATGGTGAGGTAGTTACGGGCTTTAATCACCAATCCGGAGGAATTAAGTTTAGGCTTCGCCACCACCTCAATTAATTCATTAACATAAATATCTGATTAATACAAAGCTTCAGAATGTCTCACTAAAAAAAATGGAATTTTTCTATAAATGTGCTGAAGTTTTTAGCATAAAATTACTTACCTTTGATAAATTAATCATTTGCAATCTATATTTAAAAATTGGATTTTTTTTTTTGTAAAAAAATCTCAGTTTTTTCCTTTAAAATCTTGACTTTTATTTAATTTTTGTTGGATAATTTTAGTATCATTTAACGGGGAGTAAAAATATGATTTTAAGAACTTTGATCTTCTTGGGCTTATTTTTTGGTAACATACTTAATGCCAGTAGTTATCCAGAAAACAATGATCCAATTAAAGTAACAATCCAAGATTGGACTGGACAGCATTTTTCAACGCATGTTGCTGCTGGTCTATTAAAAGAAATGGGATACAACGTAGAAATAGTTGTATCAGACGCTATAACACAGCATCCAGCAATTGCTTCGGGAAATATCAACCTTTCCACTGAAGTTTGGACTAACAATGTTGGTGATCTATATGATGGCTTGGTAGATAAAGGAGATATTGTAGTAGTTGGAGAACTCGGTCTTTCTCCAAAAGAGGGCTGGATTTATCCGCCATATATGGAAGAAAGATGTCCTGGTTTACCTGATTATAAAGCTCTTTATGAATGTGCTCAAGCATTTGGATCAGCTGAAACCTTTCCAAAAGGAAGATTAATTACTTATCCAGCAAGCTGGGGAACACGTTCAAGAGATATGATTGCAAGTATTGAGATGCCTTTTGAACCAATACCAGGCGGTAGTGAAGGAGCGATGGTTGCGGAACTAAAGTCTGCATTGGCTGCAGAAGAACCAGTAATAATGATGTTTTGGCAACCTCATTGGATATTTGCAGCATATGATTTTAATTGGGTAGAATGGAATCCAACTGATGGAAAATGTATTGAGGAGTCACAAAAGAAAGATACAGCTTGTGGTTTTGAACAAGCTAAAGTTCAAAAAGTAGTATCTAAAGGTTTTGCAGATAAGTGGCCCGCAGCTTATAAAATGTTTAACGCTATGAAATTAACTAACGCTGATGAAAATGCAGCGATCCTAGAAGTTGACGAGAAAGGTAGAAAAGTTGAAGAAGTTGCAGCTGAATGGATAGCCAATAATAAAAATGTTTGGAAAAATTGGATGAATTAATTTTTATTGATTTTGACGCAATATGCTGAGGAACTTAAAGTTTCTCAGCATATTATTTTTGGATCTTTAAATGAAAAATAATGTTGAATTGTCTAAGCAAATAAAATTGTCTTGTCGCAATGTATGGAAAGTATATGGTGATAATTCAGATGGTTTTTTTTCAAACAACTCATATTTTCAAGAAGACCCTTCAATTTTAAGTAAAAAAATTACAGAGCAAGGTCATATCGTTGCTAATGCTAGCGTAAGCTTTGACGTTCACATTGGTGAAATTTTTGTGATAATGGGATTATCTGGATCAGGTAAATCAACAATTGTTCGTTGTCTTTCTCGTCTAATTGAACCCACTGTGGGTGAAATTCTTCTCGATGAAGAGAACCTTTTGGGAAAAAGTGAAAAAGAACTTATTGAAATACGAAGACATAAAATGGGTATGGTCTTTCAAAATTTTGGGCTATTACCTCATCTAAATGTAATTGAAAACATTGCTTTTCCATTAAAGCTGCAAGGATTGAAAGAAAAAGAGAGGATCAAAAAAGCTGAAAGAGTAATTGAGTTAGTAGGTCTAAATGGAAGAGAAAGTAATTTTCCTATGGAATTATCAGGGGGGCAACAACAGAGAGTTGGTATAGCAAGATCACTAGCAGTAGAACCTGACGTTTGGTTTTTGGACGAACCTTTCTCTGCCCTGGACCCTTTGATAAGGAAACAAATGCAAGATGAGTTTTTGAGAATTCAATCACTCCAAAAAAAATCAGTTGTATTTATAACCCATGACTTTCAAGAAGCTTTAAGAATCGCTGATAGAATGGCTATAATGCGTGACGGCCAAATAGTACAAATTGGAAAACCAGTAGATCTTATTTTAAATCCTATAGATAATTATATAAAAGATTTTACGAAGGATGTTCCTTGGGAAAGTGTTTTGAAAGCTTCTGACATTATTGATAAAAGTCAGAAAATCTTACAAACAGCTGAGCAGGTCCCATTTGATATGCCAGTAGCAAAAATGCTTCCTTTACTTTCTAAAAAGTCTACGGGGGTAGTGGTTGTGGATCAGGCTGGTAAAAAGCTAGGGATGGCGAATGCTAAGAGTTTTGTTACTGCATTAGCCATTTCAGAAAATTAAATTGAAATGAAGAATTCATGAAATCCACAATTTTTGAAAAGAACACTTTAAGTTGGATTGTGATAATTCTTATAACTTTAGTTTTACTTTTTTTTCAAGATAAGTGGGATTGGATATCAAAATATCCTAAGGAATTAATCGTTCCCATTTCAGATTGGATAAATTTTTCAATGGAAAAATTTATTGATAAATTTGGTTGGTTTTTTTTAAATATTTCTTGGCTATTGAGTTGGCCAATAATAGGTGCGCAATGGCTTTTACATAGTGTGCCGTGGGTAGTAATTATTTTTTTAGTAACTTTCACAGCCTATTTATCTTCAGGTTTTAAATTGGCTTTATTTACCTTGTCTGCTTCCTTTTATATGGTTTTGATAGGATACTGGGATGAAAGTATGAATACCCTTGCATTAGTAATTATATCTGTCCCAATGGCAATATTTATAGGGTTTGGATTAGGAGTCTGGGGTTTTTTTTCCAAAAGAGCAGAAAAAGTAATAATGCCAATATTAGATATATTTCAGACTGTACCTACTTTTGCTTATTTATTACCAATTTTGCTGCTATTTGGATTTGGAACAGTAGTGGGATTGATTGCCAGTATCTTATATTCTTTTCCCCCAATGGTAAGAAATACGATACTTGGATTAAAAAGAGTTCCTGATCATATTATTGAATCTGCAATTATGTCTGGAGCCAACTCAAAACAACTATTTTGGCACGTAATGCTACCATCATGTAAAAAGCAAATCCTTTTGGGAATAAACCAGTCAACTATGGCAGCCTTAAGTATGGTTATTATAGCTGCAATTATTGGAGGGACTGCTGATATTGGATGGGAGGTTTTATATTATATTAGAAAAGCTGAAGTTGGACAAAGTTTGGTTGTAGGATTAGTGATAGCTTTAATGGCAATAATAATTGATAGAATAACGTCAGGTTTTGCTCTCAAGTCTGATAAAGAAAAAAAGAGCTTAGAATTTTTTAAAAATTTTAGAATGAACTATTTAAGTTTAGCTATAGCCGGAAGTATACTTTTATTTTTAATAGCAAGATTTTTTGTGGTCTTAGATGATTGGCCTTATAATTTTAGTGTGTGGGTATCAGGCTATATTAATGAT
Organism: uncultured Alphaproteobacteria bacterium; assembly: GCA_902614945.1. Lineage (GTDB taxonomy): Bacteria > Pseudomonadota > Alphaproteobacteria > Rhodobacterales > Rhodobacteraceae > CACIIZ01. Next base: position 8,045 of record CACMNE010000026.1, on the reverse strand, counting down.
TTATTTGAAACTTTTGTAAAAACTTTTAGGACTGAAATAAAACAACTTAAGACTTACACATTATTTTTTATAATGCTTCCAACAAAAATTGGATTTCAAGAAGCAGTAAGTCCTTTCACTTGGGGATTTAAGTTGGAGATAGTTCATAAAGTATTTTATTTTGCGTCCTTTTTTATATTATCTCTTTGGTTTTTAAAAAATAAAAAAAATAACATTTTTATTTTTATACTATTATTAATGATTTTCCTTTATTTTGGTTTAACTCATATGCCTTGGCCTTCACTTCTATTGATTTATAGTTTTTTTGCATGGCAAGTGGGTAGATATAAGTTAGCTCTAGGTACTTTTTTTGGACTTGGCTTTATTGTAGTTGTTGGAATGTGGCCAGAAGCTATGATTTCAGTTTATCTTTGTGGAATTGCTGTTGTTTTTTGCTTCATTGTGGGCACATCAATAGGTATTTGGGCGGCACATAATGCTATTGTTTCAGCTATAGTTAGGCCAATTAATGATACTTTGCAAACAATTCCCTTATTTGTAATCCTCATTCCTTTTGTTATGCTTTTTAAAATTGGTGATTTTACAGCACTTTTAGCAATTATTATTTATGCTATAGTTCCTTCAATTCGATATGCTGAGCATGGTATAAGAAATTTACCTAGTGAAGTTATTGATGCTTCAAAAATGATGGGATCAACAAAAACGCAATTGCTTTTTCTAGTAAAATTACCACTAGCATTGCCAGTTATAATGTTAGGATTAAATCAAACAATAATGTATGGAATAGCAATGCTAGTTATTGCTGCACTGATTGGAACAAATGGTTTAGAGCAGATTGTATTTATTGGATTAACAGATGGTAATATGGGAAAAGGTCTAATTGCAGGATTATCAATGGCGATCATTGCTATGATTGTTGATAGAATTACCAAGACAATAAGTGAAAAAAGAAGTGAAGCATTAGGCCTAGCAATAAAATAAAATTGTAAAATTAGGATTTAATTTAAAAATTTGTATGAAAAAAAAATTAGATAAATTACCGTTAACCTGCACTCATTGGGGAACATATAGAGCTAGAGTAACTAATGGTAGGGTTCAAGAACTCTACGGTTTTGAACATGATAGTGACCCGTCTCCAATAGGCTCAGGCATTATTGATGTTCAAGATGGTCCTACCCGTATATCAAAACCATCTATTAGAAAAAGTTGGTTAGAAAATGGTCCAAATAGTGACAATCATTTAAGAGGGGTTGATCCATTTGTTGAAGTGAGTTGGACTGAAGCTGAAAAAATAGTTGCAAATGAGTTAAAAAGAGTTTCAAAAAATTTTGGGAATTCAGCAATTTTTGCCGGCTCTTACGGGTGGTCAAGTGCTGGGAGATTTCATCATACACAAAGTCAATTACATCGATTTCTAAACTGTATTGGGGGATATACTAAATCAAAATTTACGTATAGTTTTGCAGCAGCAGAGACGGTTGTCCCTCATATTTTAGGAAGTTATAGAGCTTTTCTGGACACTTGTACGAGCTGGAAGTCTATAAAGGAAAATACAGAGCTTTTAGTTTGCTTTGGTGGTATACCTTTAAAAAATGGACAGATAAGTCAAGGGGGAACAGGTAATCATTTTCAGAAAAAAGAATTGTTGGAGGCATCAAATTCAAAGACATTTTTTATCAATATTTCTCCTTTAAAGTCTGATTTAATAGGGGAAGTAAATGGTGAATGGATTGCACCTAGGCCTAATACCGATACTGCTTTTATGTTAGGATTAGCGTATACTCTTTATGAATCTGATTTGGTAGATTATGATTTTATTTCAAAATATACAGTAGGTTTTGATAATTTTTTATCTTATTTATTAGGTAAGAAAGATGGAATTCCTAAAACAGCTCAATGGGCCTCTGATATTTGTGAAATTGAACCTGAGATAATTAAGAGACTAGCTAAAAGGATGTCTTCAAAAAGAACGATGATATCTATTAGTTGGTCTTTAACTCGGCAAGATCACGGGGAGCAACCATTTTGGATGGCTATAGTTTTAAGTTGTATGTTAGGTCAAATTGGACTGCCTGGTGGCGGTTTTGGTTTTGGTTATAGTGCTACGAATTTTATTGGGGGTAATTTTGTTATACCTCCTGCTGCGGCATTTCCACAAGGTATTAATCAAGTAAAAGATTTCATTCCGGTTGCTAGAATAAGTGATTTATTGCTTAAGCCTGGAACTAATTTTGAATTTGATGGACAGAACTACACTTATCCCAACACAAAAATAGTATATTGGGCAGGTGGAAACCCCTTCCATCATCATCAAGATTTAGGGTTGTTAATGAAAGCCTGGAAAAAACCAGATACAGTTATTTGTAATGAATGGTGTTGGAATTCCTTGGCAAAAAGGTCAGATATAGTTCTCCCATGTACCACACCTTTAGAAAGAGAAGACTTAGGACTTACTCCAAGGGATCCTTATATCATAAAGATGTCAAAACTGACTGAGCCTTACCAAGATAGCAGAGATGATTTTGATATCTTTTCAGGTATAGCAAAGGAAATGGGTGTGCTAGATAGTTTTACGGATGGAAAGACCAAAGAAGAATGGCAGAAGTGGATTTATAATGAGACAAGGGAAAAATCTTTAATGCAAAATATAGACATGCCTACTTATGACGAATTTATTAAAAAGGGATGGTTCAAATTTCCAGACCATAAAGAAGATATTATAATGTTAGAAGATTTTAGAACTGATCCTGTAAATTCTAAATTAAATACACCAAGTGGAAAAATTGAAATATACTCAGAAACAATTCATAGTTTTGGATACATGGATTGTCCAGGTCACCCTGTTTGGCTGGAACCTTGTGAATGGTTAGGAAAAAGGGACAAAAAATACCAATTACATCTAATTTCTAATCAACCAAAAGACAAACTTCATTCTCAACTAGACCATGGAAATTTTAGTCGAATGAATAAGATTAATGGGAGGGAACCCGTCTATATAAACAAAATTGATGCTGATAAAAGGAATTTAAAAGATAAAGATTTGGTGAAGGTATATAATGATAGAGGTTCTTGTTATGCTTCTATAGTAATAGATAATAATTTAAGATCAGGCGTAATATTAATAAGTACTGGGGCCTGGTATGATCCTATTGACCCCTCTATTCCTAACAGTCCATGTAAAAATGGAAATCCAAATACGTTAACTCCTGATAAAGGTACTTCATCCTTGGGTCAGGGACCAATTGCACATACATGTATGGTGGAAATTCAGTTGGCTGAAGGTGAAATCCCACCTGTAACAGCCTATGGGCCACCTAGTTTTATTTAATAACTATAGAAATATAAGTAGAAAAGGAAATTTATGATTAACCTTCAAGAAGAAAAAGATTTATTAAATACAGTTGAAATAAGTGCTAGAAGATTTGAAGAATCTCCATTTATTGAAAGGCATGATACTTCTAAAATGATTAGAGGTGTTTATGCAAATCGTTTTCAAGCAGTATATATGGGTGAAGATCCCATTCAGAAGTATTGGACACTGAGACAAAAAGCTTTAATTTTTGATGTTCCCGAGAAACCGATTGAAATAAAAGGGCCGGATTCTGTTAAGTTCCTTGATAAGGTTCTTACCAGAAAAATATCAAATATGAAAATTGGACGAGGTTATTATGCAATAGCATGTACTCCCAAGGGTGGTATTTTTATGGATGGTGTTGTTTTCAGATTTGATGAAAATCATTTTTGGTATGTACAAGCGGATGGTCCTTTTGAAACATGGTTATTAGCTCATAGTGAGGGTTTTGATGTTGAAATCAGCGATCCAAAATCTAGAGTAATTCAGATACAAGGACCTGCTTCACTAAATATCATGCAGGATGCAACAGGTGGTCAATTAACTGAAGCAATGAAATATTATAGTTCTGGTTTTTTTAATTTTAATGGGCAAGAGCTTTATGTTTCTAGATCAGGTTTTACTGGTGAGCTGGGTTACGAAATTTATTGTGATGGTTATAAAACGGATCATTTGGCTCTTTGGGATCATTTGATGTCTGTAGGCAAAAATCATGGTATGGAGTTTTCTTCTACCAGAGCTTTAACTATTAGAAGAATAGAAGGTGGAATTCTTGGTAACACAACTGATATGGATATTAATATGTCCCCTTTTGAAGCCGGATTATCTTTTGTTGTTGATTTAGAAAAGGAAGATTTTGTTGGAAAGAAAGCATTATTAAATAAGAACAAAAACGTTCTTCTACATGGTCTTACTTGTAAAACAGCTACGCCATCTTCAGGAAGTAAAATTTTGGATGGCAATGAGGAAGTAGGTTATATAACTGCTGGTGTTCCTTCACCAACTTTAGGTCTTGGAATTGGCTATGCAAGATTTTTAAAAGGTAAAGAGTGGCCTGGTAAAAAACTTAAACTTTCTTTACCTAATGGAGAATTTCATTCTGCAGAAATTGTAGATTTACCATTTTTTGATAAAGAGAAAAAAATAATCAAGGGAATTGATAAATCAATTCCAAAAATTTCTAAAGATTTTCATTATGATGCTTACTAGTTTATATGACAAACAATAACATTTTTATTTTTTTGCAAGGGAAGAGTTAATGATAGGATATGTAATGGTTGGTACTAATGACATAAAGCAATCACTTAAATTATATGATAAAATTTTGCCTTTTGCCGGGATGAAAAAAATTGAATCTAAATCTGATTATGTAGGTTATGCAAGTATTTTCAGTGATGATGAAAAAATTACTTTTTATATTACAAAACCTTATAATGGGAAAAATGCTACTTTTGGTAATGGTTCAATGATAGCTTTTTTGTGTCAGGACAAACAATCTGTAGATAATTTCCATAGGATAGGATTAGAAAATGGAGCTAAAGACGAAGGCGCTCCAGGTTTCAGGCCTGGATATGAGGACTATTTTTCATATTTAAGGGATTTTGATGGGAATAAGATTTGTGCTTATTATGAACTATCAAATTGATTTATTCTTAAATGGAATTAAAATTTAAAATTGATCAAAAAAAAGTTTTTAAAGTCTTTAGTGGTAATTCTGGACTTTCACCCTTTCACCCTTTTTATTGTAATAAAAAAACTATTCTTAGAAATTGTGGTGGTAGACTTTATGCTCATTATAATGGTGAAGATATAAATCAAACTTACTGGGCATTAAGAAAATCCGCCATTATTTGTGATACACCTGAACGTCCATTAGAAATTACAGGTCCAGAAGTAATTCCTTTTCTGGATAAAATATTTCCAAGACAAATATCAAAACTTAGAATCGGTAGAGGTATGTATGTAACTGCTTTAACCCATGAGGGAAATACTTTTATGGATGGTATTTTATTTAGATTATCAGAAGAATGTTTTTGGTTTGTACAGCCTGATGGTGATATGCATACCTGGCTTTTAGCTCATAAACAAAATTATCAAATTAAAATTAATGAGCCTAATTCAAGAGTTCTACAAATTCAGGGACCCAATTCCTATAAGATATTGAACCAGCTAACAGAGAATGAAATAGATTCAAAATTTAGTTATTTTAGTGCGGGATTTTTTAAGATTAATTCACAACTCGTTTATATTTCTAGAACTGGTTGGACTGGTGAATTGGGTTATGAGATTTATACTTTTTGTAAAAAAACAAATTTTGAAAAATTATGGAGTGACATTTTAGAAGTTGGTAAAAAATATGGTTTAAAGATTTCAAGTATGCAAGCCATGAATATAAGGAGAATTGAAGCGGGTATCTTAGATTGTAGCAGTGATTTTAGTATATATGACAATCCATATGAGGTTGGATTAGGTAATTTTATAGATTTAAAGAAAAAATTTTTTATTGGAAAAGAGAAATTAATAACTTTATCAAAGCATAAACTACTATTTGGATTTATTTCAAATTCTTTAATTCCAAAAGGGGGACTACATATTTACGATGATAGAAAAAAACATGTAGGATTAGTTACAACTGGAGCATATTCTCCACAATTTAAATCAGGAATAGGCTATGTAAAGTTTTCAAAAAAAATAGAATGGGAAGGTAAAATTTTTTTTGTGAAAAATGATGATAATAAATTATATGAATGTAATGTTATTGACTTACCTTTTTTTGATAAAAATAAAAAATTGCCTAGAAAAATATTGATTTAGTTCAACACTGAGTGAAATTTTTAATTTATTGCATATACTTTAAATATCCTATATTTATAAAAGTACATATAAAGTATATAAATATTATGAATTTTTATTCTAAAATATCTATTCAATTTGATTGTTATGTAGCCGAAGGTGGTTATTCTTTGGAGTCTTCATTAATTAAAACAAACAAAAAAGAATCTTATTTCGATAATAGCTATAGTTTGTTTCAAAAAATCAAAAAACAAAAACCCCGTATTAAACATTTTACTGTAGAAGCTTTAGATGAATTTATATATTTATCACAGTTCTTAAGGGAAGATGTATTTAACGATTTGCTTTTAAGATTTTACAATAAGTGGGGGCCTCTGATAAAATTAGGTGAAAATTATAAAATTACAAAAAAACTCTTTCAATTAGTTGAAGATTCAGAATTTGCTAAGCAAAATATGGAGTTTCCACCTTATAATTTTGGTTCTGACTTATTTAGCAAAAAATATCAAGAAATAGAATGGCATTATGATGATAGCGGAGAGTTACATCCTTCATTTAAACCAAAAACTCTTTTTAATGCAATTTATCTTGCATGGGGGCTTAATCAAAAATCTAAACAAATAAAAAAAATATGTAAGTATTTTAAATTTTTTGGAATGAGAAAAAATTGCATACAGCATTTTGTAATAACCAGAGACAAAAAAGAATTTTGTTCTAGAGATTGTAGCAATGCTTTTAGGCAAAAACCAAATTGGCAAGAAAAGGTCCAGAAAGATATAGCAATAAGATTAAAGCAAACAAAAATTAAATTTAATAGAGTAAATCAAAGTAATTAAATACTTTTTCTAAATCATAAATAATTATTAAATCAATTATTCGACTATTACACCTGGGTTCAATATAGATTTAGGGTCTAAATATTTTTTAGCATTACTTAGTATTTCCCCAAAATCATTTGGTCGTTGCTTTTTATACCAATGTGAATGGTCTCTGCCAATAGCATGGTGATGAGTAATTGTCCCACCAAATTTATGAACAGCATCTGAAGCTGCTTTTTTTATTTGTAACCAATCCTCCAACATAGTTTTTTCAGAACTATTGGCATGAAATGCAAAATAAGGAGCTGGACCATTAGGATAAGAATGACTAAACCTACATGATACTGCTCCAGATTTTCCTGTTATTGTTTTAATTGCTAACTCGGTAGTATTTTTGACACTATGGTAAAAATTATCAAATTTTTCCCATGTAATTGAGGTCTCAAAAGTATCAGATATTATATTTCTAGGTGTTAGTTCTTCTCTGTTATAGGGCATTTTTATAAAAGCTTCTCTCCAAGCCCCTACCACTCCGTGCTGATTAGAAAGGGGGTTGTTTCTCCAGTCTACATCTTTTATTCCACCATGATCTAAACAACATTCTTCTGCTCTAGATATCCAAGGCTCTATTTCGTGATCAGCGTTTTCAAAAGAGATAACCATTAGTGTGTAGGAATCTTTACTCGCGGAATTGATATCAAGTTCTACCTCATCTACTATTCTTACATTGGCAGGATAAAGACCAGCTTGTGATATTGATCTAACAGCTTGAGCTGCAGATAAAAAATCAGAAAAAAGATATCCAGCTGTAGCTTTAAATTTTGGTTTTTTTTGAAGTTTAACCCACGCATCTGTAATGATTCCCATTGATCCTTCAGATCCCAGCATAAAACGATCAGGACTCGGTCCAGCTCCTGACCCAGGGACTCGTAAAGAATTCATTTTCCCATTAGGAGAAATCATTGAAATATTTTCTACTAAATCGTCAATATGAGTGTAAAGAGTCGCAAAATGCCCACCTGATCGTGTTGCTATCCATCCGCCTAAAGTAGAATGCTCAAAACTTTGAGGGAAGTGCCTAA
>CACMNE010000025.1:0-18545 GCA_902614945.1 uncultured Alphaproteobacteria bacterium | reverse complement strand
CTCCTTTTTCTACTTCTTTATCTAACTCCTGTGTGTCCTCTTCAGAAGAGCTTGACACTGAAGCATCTCCACTATTGATTGCTTCTATTTTTTCAACACTTTCATCAGTGCTTTGATTAGCTTCTGTAGTGTTATGAGTAATCTCTTCAATTTTCATAGATATCAACTCTGCCTTTTTAGCCTCCAAGAGTTTTTTTGCATCATCAGCATGAACATCGATCTTTACTCCTTCTGGAAATCGAACACCATTTACTTCACTTGCCTCTAATATTTTAAGGGTCATCCAACCTTCTTTTATATCATCATTATCTTCTGAAATTTCACTATCACCATCTGCATCTTCAGCTTCTTCTACTTTATTATCTTTTACATATTTTTTATCTGCTATTTCTGCAAATCTCATCCTTAATATTTCAACCCTTGCAGAAAAAATACCTAACTTTGTTCCGGTATCTGTTTCATCAGTTATTAAAGCCTGTAGCTTGTTACTCAAATTATCTAAAGGAGTTTCTGCGTACTTCTCAATAATTGCATCCCTTATTCTCATAGTTTCAGGGGCTAGTTTAAGATTATTTTTATTATTATTTTCATGTAATCTATCATTTTCCATCATTTTTCTCTTCACAATTGATTTTGGCATTCTACTTGCAAATTTCGATCCAGAAAACAAATTTTAAAATTTTTATTTATAAGGAAATTTAATACGAGATGCCAAGTTTTACTGAACATTTAGGATTTCACGCAAGCGCTCTACAACTTAGATCTCGTAGAAATGAAATGCTGGCTTCTAATATAGCTAACGCAGCTACTCCAAATTTTAAAGCACGCGATATAGATTTTGATACGGAATTAAAACGAATTAATAAAATTGGAAATGTAGAAACTACTAATAGCTATCATTTTTCAAGCATTCAAAAAAGAATTGGAAAAGATAGTGTTTATAGACTTCCAATCCATCCAAGCTTAGACGGAAATACTGTGGAAATGGCTGTAGAGCAAATGCAATTTTCAGAAAATGTAATGAGATATCAAACTACGCTTTCTTTTCTTAATAACAAAATATCAGGATTACGATCCGCTATTAAAGGTGAATAATGAGTGATATAAAAAACATATTTGATATTTCCGGACGAGCGATGTCAGCTCAACTGACCCGTTTAAATACTGTTGCATCTAACTTAGCCAATGCAAATAATGTTTCTGGTTCCATAGACAAAGCATATAGAGCAATAAAACCAGTGTTTGAAACAAAATTTGCAGATAGCCTCAGACAATCGGGGCTAGCAAGTGTTGATGCTGTTCAAATCAGAGAAGTTAATAGAGTACCTGAAAAGGTGTATATGCCAGAACATCCGCAAGCAAATGAAGAAGGTTTTATATTTAATGCTGCAGTTAACGTAGAAGAAGAATTAGTCGAAATGTTAGAGGCATCTAGACAATATCAAAATAATATAGAAGTTGTGTCCACATTAAGAAATTTAATGATGCGCACAATAAATATGGGAAAATAATTGAAATTTGGAGAATGAAATGTCCACTATAGATCCTAACTCAACAGCAACACTTAATAAAATTTTAGAGAAGATTGGAGTTAAATCAAATGACGATGCTTCATCTAAGAAAAAGGATACTTTAGGACAATCTGATTTTCTAAAATTGATGACCACCCAATTACAAAATCAGGATCCTTTTTCTCCTATGGAAAATGGGGATTTTATAGCTCAGATGGCCCAGTTTTCAACAGTAACAGGTATTGCTGAAATGGGTGAAAGTCTCAAAAGTTTATCAAATCAGCTTGGAGAATTTAGAATAGCTACTGCTACCAACCTATTGGGACATTCTGTTCTTGTTCCAGGAAATAAAGTAAGACCTAATTCTGAAGGTGAAATCCATGGGGTATTAGATCTTCCAAGAGCCTCAAGTGCCACAAATATAGTTTTTTCTAACACAGCTGGAGAAGTTGTACATTCTATTGATTTAGGATCGCAAGCCTCTGGTTTAGTTGGTTTTAGTTGGAAAGACATTCCAAAGGAACTCCAAAATCAGGATAATCCATTGAAAGTGGAAGCATTTATGAATGGAGAAAATGGTAGGTCTGGGGTTACCCCTTCTGTATTTGCTGAAGTACTAGCTGCATCTACTGGAGATTCTAGTACAGGAGTTGTTCTTGAAGTTAAGGATTATGGTAACATAAATGCCTCAGACGTACGAAAATTTAGATCAAATAATCTATAAAGTTAATAATTTGTAATGATATAATTGGAGTAAATAAATGTCATTTTATACCGCCCTCACAGGATTGAATGGATCATCAGCAGATATTTCTGCTACATCAAATAACATTGCCAACGTTGGAACCACTGGTTTTAAAAGGAGCCGTGCTGAATTTGGTGATATTTTTGCTACTTCACCATTACAGAACTCATCATCATCAATTGGTTCAGGCGCAATTCTTAAAGGAGTAAAACAACAATTTACACAAGGTAATATTGCTTCCTCACTTAACGCTCTAGACTTAGCTATTTCAGGTCAAGGTTTTTTTACATTGAAACCATCTTTAACATCAGCACAAACTGTTTATACAAGAAATGGATCACTAAATGTTGATAATGACAGATACGTGGTTGACTCTGCAGGACAATACCTAGTTGTATATCCAGTGAACGAAGACGGGTCTGTTACTGCAAAAGATCTTTTAAGTGCAGTACCTTTGCAACTACCGATTACATCTGGAGATCCAAAAGCTACAAGTAATATATCATTAGGTGTTAACTTACCAGCTACAGCGGAAGTAGTTACCTCAAGACCAGAGTTTACAAGTGGTGGATACAATTTTAATCCTAATGATCCAAATACTTTTACTAATTCAACATCAATTACTATATTTGATGATTTGGGTAATCCGACAATTGCAACTATGTATTTCTGTAAAACACAGGCAGCATCAACAAGTGATCCAACAAATAAATTTGAGACTAAGCTTGTTATTGGTGATACAATTATTGATCCAGATTTAGTTAGTGCTGTTGATGATACTGGTCAACAGATATTTATTGATAAATTTGGAGCTCAAACTACTTCAGTCCCGGACGATAACTACTTTATCGAAGGAAAAGGATCAGCTCTATACAAATTAGATGATCTTCAGCAACAAGTCCCTTCACAAGCAGCAAATATAAAGGGTGCACAAAGTACATTTGACTTCGGAGAAGAAGGAGATAAATTGGTAGAAGTCGTAACCGATCCAATGCAATTTAATGCTACGAGAGAAGCTGGATTAGTGACTGGTAGTAATGTTTACTGGGGTAAAAATTTTCTTACACTAAACGTAGACAATGGTGACCAGCCTGTAAATATTGATATAAGACCAGGACAATATAATGCAGCTCAACTAGCAGCTGAAGTTGAAAGGGCAATAAATGAGGCTTATGGTGATGATAGAAAAATACAAATTGTCAAAAATGTTGATGATGATTTAAATATCAATCTTTTTAAATTGACTGCAGATGGAACTTCTGATGCTTTAGATACACCTATTACAGTTGACCTCTTAGGTTCGAGTTATGTAACTGATATTGAAGGTATTTCTTTAACAGGTGCTTCCCCAGATTTTACAAAAGAACAATTTTTGGCGCATTCACAGGCTAGAATTAATGAGGCAATGAACAATTATGCTGTAAAAAGATCAGACGACACACTAGATAAAGCTACAATACTTGGCGTGAGCACCCAACTTTTTGGAAGGACAACTGGATCTACTGGAAATATATTAAATCAGACTGAAATAATTCCAATAACACATAATACTATAAATTCTTCAAATAATTTAGTAAGCTCTAACAAATTTATGGTCCATTCTTATTTTGGAAATAAACCTGAGCTTACAGTTTTTGATAGTCAAATAGTAGCAGGAGATAATGGAAATGGACAAAGTGCAGTTTTCAATGCTGCTGAAAATACTCTTACTTTAACCTTAGCTAATACTACAGGTCTTACAGCAAATAGTAAAATTAGAATTGCAGGGAATTTTGCAACAACTGAGAGTGCAATTGGGAATGGTAACCTTAACGGAAGAGAATTTACTGTTTCAAATGTTGTAAATGGAACCACAATTCAAATAAATACTACAGGTCTAGGTTTTCCTGATACCGATTTTACCCTCACATCCGGTGTTGCAGCCGGTACTTCATTGAATGTACTTCATACTAAGTCAACAAATGTTGAAGCATTTTTTGAGGGAGCGGAAAAGGTATATCAGGATGCTCCTATAAATTTTAGCAGCAAAAAAATAGTTGTTAGGGAAATTGGAACTGCTAAACACAGCTATACCAACAAAGATGTAATAGCTAAAGGTGCTACAGCTGGAATCTTTGCCTTTGGAAATGGCTCTTTTGGTGGAGCCACATCTTTACAAACACTGGGTCTTTCAACAGGTGTACAAACTTCAACTGATTGGGTTGATGAAAAAAATCCCCCTATTAAAGTTAATTACGATACAGTAAATCAAAGACTGAGCTTTGTTGTAGATAGAACAGTACTTGGAACTGGTACTAATAGTAATTTTAACTCTTTTACAGTATTTGGATCATCTCTAGCAACAAGTACAAATAACCTTGGGGTACCTTCTAACAATGATGCTTCTGAAGTACTTATTAGAGGTGGTGAAGTTCTTTTCACAAATACATTTGTAGCTGATGGAGAAGAAATTCAGCTCAATGATAAAAGATATGGAATAAATGTTAATTACAATAGTGATACTAAGGACTTTACTTTTTCATCGGGTACCACTGGAGAATCCATTGCAGCAAATGGTGCTCTAGGCGTTACTGAAACGCAAAAAGCTTCCAACATTGAGGTTGGAAGATATCTTTTATCTACATCAGATGGAAGTGTTGTAGATTCTACTGACCATTTTGGTGGTAATAATGACTTGATGGGAGTTGGTATTACCAAATCTGACGCTGTATTTACAGCAGGTAGAGGTATTGCTGCATCTGCTGCCCAAGTTGTTGGCGCTGCAGCAAAAGAAAAATTGACCGAGGTATTTCGATTGTCAAGTATTGGTGGAGAAAACGTTTTTAATGTATCTGTAAATGGCATTAGTGGTATTATTGAAGTACCACCTGGGTTTTATGTAGGTTCTACATTAGCTGAAGCTCTACAGGAAAAAATAAATCAAATCGCTGATCCAAACACAGGTGAAACGGTAGGAGGTGTGGTTGTAAAATATGATCCTAATCAAAATAATTTTACATTTACGACCGGAACAACTGGGGATACCTCAACTATCAAAGTAAAGGGAACAACTCGTCTTGGTTTGGATGATGTGCCTTTAGGTGTTGGTAATGTTCCAAAAATCTTTAATCTTGTTCAGGCAACAAATGCGGATGGGATTGCATTATTTGTTGACGCTGATGGCAATGTCGTTGAAACTCCTCCCGAAAATCTTGTTGAGGGCTATTTCCCACTATACATAGATGAAGGAGAGTTAACCTTTGACAAAAGTGGTAAATTAATTAGTCCCAAAAAGAATGTTCACTATGAAAAGCAACAGGAAGGTTTTTCAATTTCTTTAGATATTGACTTTGGTGCTTCTACTCAGTTTGCACAGCCATTCTCAGTATTATCGGTAGATCAGGATGGTTTTACTTCTGGTAGGCTAGATGGTCTAGAAATTGACGCAGCTGGGACTATAAGAGCAAATTACACAAATGGTCAGAATAACCCACTAGGTAAAATAGTTCTTGCAAACTTCAACAACCAAAATGGTTTGAAGCAGATAGGTAATGCTACATATGTTGAAACAGCAGTTTCAGGATCGCCTCAAGTTGGAGAGGCTGGTGCAGAAGGTTTTGGAAATATTCTTTCTGGTTCTTTAGAAAGATCAAATGTTGATATTACAGAAGAGCTTGTTAACCTAATCACTGCACAGCGTAATTTTCAGGCATCCGCAAAAGCAATTGAAACAACAACTACTCTAACTCAAACTATTATTAATATTAGGCAATAGTATAAAGTAAAATTATAAAAATTTAGGAGAAAACTAAATGGATAGAATGATCCATACAGCTCTAAATACTTTAAATAATCTATATATGAATAGAGCTGTTAAGTCTCAAAACTTGTCTAATCTTAATGTTCCTGGTTTCAGGAGAGATATGGGTACAACTTTTTCCTCAGGATTTCTAACCGAAGATAAAAGATTTGATGCGAGAATTTTTGCTCTTCACGAAGGTGCAAATGTTTTTTCAGCAAATCCAGGAAATCTTTCTGAAACAGGTTTGGAGACAGATGTTGCTATAAGAGGTGGTGGTTTTTTTATCATCAAACCAGATACAGGTGGACCAGCATTATCTAGACGTGGTGATTTTGAAGTGTCAAATCTTGGTGAACTTACTGATGGAGCAGGATCGAAAATTCTGGATAATAATCTTAATCCTATTAATATCCCTCCTCATAGAAGAATTATAGTTTCTGAAAATGGAGATTTATTCATTGAGCCACTGGGGGAACCAGAAGGAACTAGGGTTTTAGCAGCAACTATTGGTTTAACAAGTGGCTCCGAAGAGCCTTTGCATAAAGATACTGATGGTGAAATAAGATTAGTTGAAGGTGGAATTCCTGCCGCAGATCAAAATGTAGTTCTAGCTCAAGGTTTTATAGAAAATAGTAACGTTAATGCTATTGAAGAACTTGTAGATACACTAAGTCAACAAAGATTATTTGAGGTAAATGTGAAATTTATCTCATTATCTGAACAAATAGACGAAGGTGGTGCTAGTATTATGAGGTTACCTCAATAACACCCCTATTATTGGCATGAGCCTTGCACATCTTTCTTGAATGAATTTTAAGAGAGGTAAAAATGTCTAGTAGTTCTATGCACGTAGCAAAAACAGGTTTGAACGCTCATCAAACCAAAATGCAGGTAATCGCAAACAATTTATCAAATGTAAATACGAGCGGTTTTAAAAGAGATAGAGCAAATTTTGAATCATTATTATACCAAATCAAAAGAGCTAGTGGAGAACAAACCTCTGTAGATACAAATCTTACTTCAGCATTTGCTGTAGGAACAGGTGTAAGGGTTAATAATACTCAAAAAGTTTATACCCAAGGAAGTTTGATTAATACTGATAATGCATTAGATATGGCAATTGATGGAGCTGGCTTTTTTCAAGTTCTGCTTCCAGATGGTAGAATTGGGTTTACTAGAAATGGTGCATTTACTAGAAATCAAGATGGGGTTCTTACAACTCCAAGTGGTTATGTTTTACAACCAGAAATAGCAATACCAGAGAGTGTAACTCAAATTAATGTTTCATCAGATGGTATTGTGAGTGTTCAAGTAGCCGGTCAGGTAGCAGCAGAAGAAGTAGGACAAATTACAATAGCTGATTTTGCAAATCGGGCTGGACTTCAGCCAATTGGAGAAAATTTTGTAGTAGAGACAAATGCAAGTGGTGCTGCTGCAGTTGGAAACCCTAGAGAAGGCGGTTTTGGGAAATTAGTACAGGGTTCTCTTGAAGGGTCAAATGTGAATGTAGTCCAAGAATTGGTTGACATGATTGAAACACAAAGAGCTTATGAAGTTTCATCTAAATCAATATCAGCCTCAGATGAGATGATGAGATTTATTGCACAAAACTTATAATAAGTAATCACAGAAAAATTTAAAATGATAAAATTTCAAAATAAAAATTTATTAATATTTTTTGCGAGTATTTTTTTAACAAGCTGTGCAAGTCACGTTGAAGATAGAGCTTCCATCGATTTTGAGCCTATTATTCCTGAGAACATGAATTTGCCTAATAATAATTCAAATTCAGGAGGTATTTATAATGAGTCAAGCGGTGGACTATTCGCGACAGATAGAAGAGCTGGTCAGGTTGGTGACATTTTAACTGTTGCTTTAAGTGAAGATTTTACAGCTTCTAAATCACAGTCTGCAACTAGTGCAAAGTCAGATTCTTTTAAAGTTGACCTACCTAATTTAATAGATCCAGCTGGAGATCAGGCATTATTAGATAGTGGAGCTGAAACTTCATTTTCCGGATCAGGATCAGCTGCACAAACAAATTCCTTACGTGGAGAAATTTCAGTAACTGTAATGAGAGTTTTTTCTAATGGGAATATGGAAATAATGGGTCAAAAAAAATTACACCTAAATAATGGTAATGAATATGTGAGACTTAGTGGGATGATAAGGCCTCAAGATATTTCTGCAAATAATGTAGTACAGTCAAGTCGAATAGCTAATGCTAAAATAGCCTACCTTGGTGTTGGTGATATTGCAGATACAGGACAAAAAGGTTGGTTAAGCAGAGCTTTGGCAAGTATCTCGCCATTGTAAATTCAAGGGGTATAAAAATGATTAAATGGTTTACGTTAATTTTAATTTCTCTTCACTTGAGTTTGATTTCTACTCTTGGATACAGCGATAGGCTCAAGGATCTAACATCTATTGCTGGCATTCGCTCTAATCAACTAGTTGGATATGGAATAGTAGTTGGCCTAAACGGTACTGGAGACGGAAATATTGGTCTTACTCTACAGTCAATGCAGTCAATGGTTTCAAGATTTGGTTTAGTTACTGATACCGCCGGATTAAATGGAGCAAATACTGCTGCTGTTATGGTAACTGCAGATATGTCTGCATTTGCAAAGCCAGGACAAACACTTGATATAACAGTATCTACCTTAGGAAAAGCGAGTTCATTACGAGGAGGAACTCTTTTAATGACTCCATTACTTGGAGCAGATGGTGAAACTTATGCAATAGCTCAAGGTAATTTAGTAGTTGGAGGTCTAGGGGTTACTGGACAAGATGGCTCATCAGTAGTCGTAAATATTCCAACTGTAGGTAGAGTTCCAAGGGGTGCAACAATAGAAAAGCTAGTAGAAACTCCTTTTTTAAAATCTGATAATATCATCTTAAATCTTCATCAAGGTGATTTTAGCACTTCATTAGAAGTGTCAAATGCTATTAATGAAATTTTTGGACCCGATGTGTCCGTACCTCTAGATGCGTCGTCAATTAAAGTAAGATCTCCAAAAGATCCTGCACAAAAAGTAGCATTTGTAAGTTTACTAGAAAATATAGAAATTGAACCTGCAAGACCAAAAGCAAAAGTAATAGTTAATGCAAGAACAGGAACAATAGTTATTGGTGGTGATGTAAGAGTTACACCAGCTGTTGTGACTCATGGATCTATGACTGTAAGGGTAAATGAAGATCAAACAGTCAATCAAAATAATAATCTTGCCATGAATTCTGATCAAGTTGTTGTAACACCAGGGGATGCAACTGTTACACCAGATACTGAAATTGGGGTTGATGAGGAGGTTGCAAAAGCCTTTATCTTTGATCCTGGTGTAGAATTATCTGAAATTGTTGAATCTATCAATGCAGTAGGTGCTAGTGCATCTGATTTAGTAGCAATACTAGAAGCACTAAGAGAAGCTGGGTCATTGCGTGCAGAATTAATCATCATTTAGGGTATAAAATTGTCAAATATATCAGATATAAAATTACAAAACCAAAGTGCATTCTCTTTGTATGAAAGAAACCAGGCTGATCTAGAACTATCACAAGTCGCTGAAGAATTTGAATCTCTTTTTGTTTCACAAATGCTAAAACAAGCTCATAAAAGTAAATTAGCAGATGGAATTTTTGATAGTTCTTCACAAGAAACTTATCAATCACTATTAGATCAAGAGTGGAGTAGGAAATTATCCGCAAATGCTAGCTTTGGTATAGCAGAAGCTATCAAACTACAATTTCAAAATCATTTAAATTCGAAAGATAAGAAATTAGATGTCTAGTCTTTTTGATATTGGTAAAAGTGGTTTACAGTCTTACCGTCAATCTTTGGCAGTAACTGGTCAAAATATTGCTAATATAAATACTGACGGATATAAAAGGCGTGAAGCTGGCCTAGAAGAAATCACTGCAAGTCAAGGAGGAATAACTGGGATAGCCAATCAGTCTGGATTGGGTGTGAGAATAGAAGCAATCAGAAGGTCTTTTGATGCCTACTTAGTAGATAGAAATAGGAGTGCAGATGCATATTTTGAGGCCGAAAGCTCATTTCTTAACAAATTAAAGGAATTAGAAGATATGATGCTTCCTTCTGACTCTAATTTGGGTATAGTTATAGGAAGATTTTTTAATTCATTGCAAGAGGTAGCAGCATCTCCAGGAGATATAGCACCAAGAACTGTTGCTATTGAAATGGGTGATTTGATGGCTAATACATTCAAATCAACTGCTGAAGTTGTTGAGGATGTAAAAACAGGTATTTTCAAACAATCAAATATCGACATATCCGCAATAAATACCTTAAGTACAGAATTATCAAATATAAATAAGAAACTATTAGCAGCAAGTGGATCTAGTAACAACTCGTTACTTGATAACAGAGATCTGGTTATTGATGAAATAAGTAAATTGATAGAAGTTACTACTGATTTAGATACACGAGGAACAGCAACCGTTAGATTGGGAAAGTCTCAAAACGGACCTATTTTAGTTTCAAATACTGTTAGTAATCGGATGTCAGTAACAGAAAGCCTTGGGTCATTATCTTTTTCAATATTTAGTGGAGGGAAAAATACACCTACTTCACAAGTAGTTAATGGAAGTTTAAGGGGCCTAAGTGATGCATATAGCATGAGTCATTCAACTTTAACCGATTTAGATGAGATGGCTTTTGTTTTTTCTAATACATTGAATGCCCAACATAAAGAAGGATTAGATTTAAAGGGATTAAAAGGTAATGACCTTTTTATTTCAAAAGGTTTTGAATTGAGCCAAGGGATGGCGAATTTAGGTACTTTCTCTGCTGAATTAGAAATAATAGATATTCAAAAGGTTATCCCCAAAAACGTAACCATTAGATATAATTCTCAAAATGAAGTTTGGAATGCCTTTGATGAGATAGGAAATAACTTAGGATCAGGAACAACCAATATCAATCTTCCTGGTATGAGAATTAATTTTTCTGGATCTCCAAGGAATGGAGATCAACTTTTTGTATTACCTTCAGAAGGATATGCAAAAAATCTACAATTTACATTGAAAACAGGAGACCAAATAGCAGCTGCTGCATCTAGTTTAGTATTTGCAGATACAAAAAATAATTCTAATGTCGAATTAATAACAGAAAAAGCTGTCCCCGCTAATAATACTTTAGAGAATATTGAAAAAGTATTATCAAATTCAATGAGTTCTGTTGGAGCTTCAAACTTTATAAGAAATGGAGCCATTGCTTACATCCCTGCTAATAGTACAGCCACCGAAATTGTGAGTCTTACCCAGCAAGCACAGCTTTCTTTTTCTGTTCCTGAAAAAGAACTAAAAAATGCTTCTACATTAAAAATAAGCATTGATGGAGGAGCAACACACACTTTTAACATCTCTTACGCCACTAATATGCCAGGAGAGTCTGGCTCATGGACGGATATTGAAGAGATTTCAAAACGCCTTAATAGTGGTACGATAAAAAATAGTTCTAATCAAACCCTACAAAGTCTAGGAATGCAAGCTAGTGGGAAAAGTGGGAATTTAACTATTTCATTAGCATCTGGCGCTTTTAATAGTGATCAAAATTTACAGCTTTTTTCAAGTTCACTAGGAAATACTAGAGCTTCGATCAAATCACGAACTACAGCTTCTGAATTACAGATATTCACAAAAGAAGGCCGTCACCTTGCTGGATCACCTTTATTAAATGATGAAATAGCTAATTTTTTAACAATAGAGAATGGTTTCAACAAGGGAGCTATTTACAGAGGCGACTATCTGAATTCTTTAGATGGAGTTGGTTACCGGGGGATGCAGATAGAAAGGAATAGTATTAATCCAGACCACACACTTTCAGTTGGAGGAGATGGTTCTTCATCCCAAATTATACCTGGAACAACTTTATTACCATTTAGTCCTACCAATGATTGGAATATAAAACTACCTAATTCAAAAGAATTAAAAATACCTGCTGGATCCTCTGCAAAATATGCATCTGAACTAATTACTAGTAATTTGTCACAAACAGGTATAAATGCAACAGCTAGTACCCGAATAGAATTATGGCATGAAGGATCAGGTGGGACAGTTAAATTTAAACTTGGATCCAAAAGTAATGAATATGCTGAAATAGAAGCAGTAGTTTCTGCAACAAGTTTGACTTCTTTAGCAGAAAAAATAAATCAGTATATTCCAAAAACTGGTGTTACAGCAACAGTATCGAGTAATAATGGTCGAATTATTTTGGAAAGTAATTCTGGAGAAGATATTAAACTTTATAATTTTGATTTTGATAATAAATCAGGTAAAACAATTTCAAGTAGATTAACAGATAGGTTTTCAAAACCTTTAGGAAATACAGTTCTTTTAGGCGGAACAAATGGAGGCACCGCTGGTGTTTCAACTTTTGCAATGTCTGGAAGTTTTACAAACAATCAAACTGCAATATTCACACTTGAAGGAAGTACTTTCACCTATACAGCTAGTGGAAGCGAAACCGCCTCCCAAGCACGTGATAGATTACTTACTAATCCAGGATCTGGAAAATTTCAGGGATCAAACGGTGAAACTATTAAAGAGATTTCAGCAGGAGTTCTGCAAATATCCGATAAGGATGGAAAACAGCTTTTTAAAATTGAGTCTGACGGAACTGCCTCAGGGTTAAGGGTAACAGAGACTAATCCAGATGGTACATTTACATTGTCAGGATTGGCAGGTAATGTTCCACCAAATGCTGCAACTCCAGTAACTGCTTCGGTAACTGGTACCACTTTAGACGCTGCAAGATATTGCGGGGAACTACTTCTAAGATCAAGCTCAGCATTTACAGCAGAAATTGCTGGAGTCAATAAAAATAGTACTTCTGACTCAAGATTTGGCGGCTTAGTAACCATTAAATCAAGTACAACTGGTGAAAAAAGTACTGTCACATTTAATTCAATAGATGGGGTAGATACGAATAGTTCTGATCCTAATGGGCTTGATGCTGTTGCTGCAGCCGGTTCATTTACTTTATCACTCCCAACAACTGGAAATGGAACTTCTATTAGTTCAACAGTTCATACTAAAAATATAACTGTACCTACTCCTGAAAACGTAGCAAAGGAAATTTTAAAGGATATCAGAAGCAAAGGAACAGTTGCATCACTTTCAGGTATATCAGCCATAGGTGGAGTTCTAGGTATTGCAAAATTTTCAATGTCTGGAAGTTTTACTAATGATCAAACTGCAAAATTTACTCTTGAGGGGAGTACTTTTACTTACACAGCTAATGGAAATGAAACTGCTGCACAGGCCAGAGATAGATTACTAACAAATCCTGGAGGCGGAGAATTTCAAGGAGCTAATGGTGAAATAATTGAGTTAATTGATACTGGGAAAATAAAGATAAGCGATAAAACAGGTAAAGCACTTTTTACAGTTGAAACTGACGGAACGACTACAGGGTTAAAGTTTACAGAAATTTCCGCAGATGGTAGTTTTTCGATATCAAATTTATCAGGAAATGTCCCACCAAATAATCTAAGTACTATTACTTCTCCAGTTGCAATGACCCTTCCTGAGAATGGTGATAGTGTTTCTATTAGTTATGAAGATAAGATTTATCGATTGACTGTTTCTTATCAAAACCCAGACACAAAAGAAAACCCTGAAATAACAGTAACCGGTGGTGAAGAAGGAAGGATTTCATCTTTTTTTGATCAGAATGGAAGACTTCAAGTTGCTGCATCAGAAGGAACAATATCAGGTGATCAAATCCAAATTAGCAATACTAATAAAGTAGCAGGAAATGATGATGCAGCTAAAAGATTTGGACTAAGAACAAATACTACTTTTCCTACAAGAACTTTATCAGGTGGATCCATAACACTATCAAATTCAACAAGTAATTACCCGAAAACATTAGAAACTTCTCTTAATGGTGTAGCTATAGATGTTACAATTTCGTTTAATGGTACCACTTATTCATTAAATTCATCTAATGCTTCACTTACACCAATATTTTCAGATACATTATCAGGAACTTCAACTAATTCATCCAATAAAATATTACTAAGAACAGCTTCCAATTCTGGTGATCTCATTATACCTACAAGCACTAATGCCGAAAACCTTGGTTTTAAAGTTTTAGATTATAAATTGGAATTATCTGGAGATGATGTTGTTGTTACATCAAAAACCGATAAGGTAGTTCAAGTTACTGCCACAGGATCAAGTATTGCAGAAAATAGAATAAAAATGACCAATCTTCCTAATGAAGATTTAATAGTCCTTCTTACGGGAACAGGTTCAAGAAAATTAGCTGCAAATTATGATTTAATACCACAAAATTCATTTTTACCTGAAGAAGATTTTACAGTCAAAATTGTGGATGATCAAAGTACACAAATAGAAATTTTCGATACAACTTCTGGTCATTCCATAGCCACAAGAATACTAGATGGTTCACGTGCTGCAGAAGCAATTGGACAGAAACTACAACTAACTGGTAAAGCATCAAAAGATGATCAATTTTATATATCTCCTAATATGAATTCTGCAGGAGATGCAAGAAACTTGGATGCTATTCTCGCAAAACAAAACTCTGATGCATATTCAGCAGGTAGCGGAACTTTCCAGGAGATATTTGCACAGATAGTTTCAAAAGTAGGTTCAAATGTAAATGCAGCAAATTTATCAAAGGATGCTGCGGAAGCTCAAAAAAATGCTACCGCTGAAGCTGAAGCACAATTTTCTGGTGTAAGTTTAGACACTGAGGCTGCAAATTTAATTGAGCAGCAGCAAGCTTACCAGGCTTCGGCACGAATTTTGCAAACTGCTAGAGAATTATTTGATACTTTACTACAATCAGTTTAATAAAAAATGCAAATTAGTCAGAAATTATTTAATCAACAAGCAATTAACAATTTTGCAAAGCTTGATGCAGAAATTCAGAAAATCCAGGAACAAGTCTCTACTGGGAAAAATATCTTATCTGCATCTGATGATCCAGTTAACGCTGTAAGTCTTTCAGTAGCCAATGAACAAAAAGAACTTCTACAAAGATATACTGAAAATGCTGATGCCGCCGATGCAAGATTGTCATTGGCCGATGTTAGCATTCAAGAAGCAGTTAATACACTGAGAAGGATAACAGAATTATCTATACAAGCTGGTAGTGGAACGGTAAATGAAACAGCAATTTTAAAAGAAATTGATGCTCTAAAAGAAGTTGTAGTGGAAATAGCTAATAACAGGGATGCACAAGGGCAAGCAGTTTTCTCTGGCTTTAAAACTAATCTTGTACCATTTTTAAAAGAATTAGACGGTAGTGTTAATTATGTAGGTGATAGAGGTCAGCATACTGTTCAAATCTCAGAAAGTATGAAAGTCAAAACGTCTATAGATGGAGGCACAACTTTTATGGCTGTTCCAACTGGATCAGGTGTGAAATCTGTTTTTGAAATTATTGATAATGCACGAAATGCCGTTAAAACCGCCAGTCAATTTAAAAGACAAGGTTCAGCTACTGGGCATGCAGAACTAAATTTAGTTCTTCCACCAGATCCCCAAGAATGGACTTTTTCATTAGTAGGAAGCAAGGGTGGAGTATCCATTACATCATCTATAGCCGAAGGAAAAGTCACAAATTTAGTTACTGAAATTAATAAAAATACTGAATTTACAGGAATCACAGCTACAGAAAATACAGAAACAGGGGCTATTACACTCAAAGAGAACTTTGCAGGTGAAATTGTTATGAAAGATATCAAAATCAAAGGAACTGATTTTGGTACTGATGACGTAACTTCATATGTAAGATTTGATAGTTACGATGGGATGGGAAATCTAATTGGGGCTACAAGACATATAACTGATACTGACCAACTTATCTCCTCATCCGTGAATTTCTTAGAAAATGCCACAACACATTTAGGTGACCAGCTTGCTGTAGTTGGAGCTAATATGAACAAGCTTAGTCAACAAAAAGATATTTTAGCAGAGCGTCAAATTCTCGTCACTGAAAAAATAGGTGACTTGGGAGATGCAGATTTAGCTGAGCTTATTACAAGACTACAAGCGTTAACTTTAAGTAAACAGGCTTCTCAAGCTACTTTTTCTAAGATTGGGCAGCAAACTTTATTTGATTTTATAAGGTAAAAGATATGTTTTTAAGGGAAAATAGAAATTTTGGCATGAAAAGTGCAAGTATATGCCTAACAGAAACCGGTCATTTTGACCATAATATCCTTGCGAATGTAAAGGTGATGATATGACGAATATATTGACGAATAGTGCAGCTTTAAAATCTTTGTACCATTTACAAAGAAATGAAGGCAGAGCAACAGAAGCCACAGAAAGATTGGCTTCTGGTAAAAGGCTTAATAAAGCTGGAGATGATGCTGCAGGAGCTGCGATCGTAAATAGAATGACATCTCAAATCAACGGTATGGAAGTTGCCATCCGTAATGCAGGAGATGCTATATCTATGGCCCAAACTGCAGAGGGAGCTTTAAATGAAGTTTCAGAAATTCTCCAAAGAATGAGAGAACTGGGTGTTCAGGCTGCTAATGGAACCTATAGTGGAGCTGATAGAGTAGCTCTGAATGAAGAAGTTGGAGCCCTTAAGAAAGAATTAATTCGTATATCTGAAGCTACACAGTTTAATACCTCTAAGTTATTAAATGGTACATTTCAAGATACAGAATTTGAAATAGGTTATGACGAAAGTCCTCAACATACTCATACTTTATCAATTGAAAATATTAAACCTACAGCTTTGGGTGTGTGGTCCTCATCTACACAATTAGAAAAAACTGCAACAGGTGCAAAAGCAAATCCTAATGGGACAATAACCACCGCTGAAACTCATGGGTTTGTAGCTGGTGACGTTATTACTTACGAAGTTCCTTCAGGAGCAACTCCACTTGCAGGCCTAATTTCTGGAAGTCAATACAAAATTGCAGAACCAATAGCAGCAAAGACATTCTCTCTTGTCGAGATAGAGCTTACTCCTGCAGGTGCTGGTGGAAATGGTGTATCGACAAATGCCATAACCTTCAACGATGCTGATGCAAACTCTAATAATGAAGTTGATAATTTTACAGGTGCTGGAACTAAATTCCATCTTGCTAATATTGCAGGATCGCCATCTACAACTCAATCCGGATCTACAACAGATTTAAATTCATCAACTACAAAAGATGAATCTCTAAAAGTATATGGCTATGTAGGAAACACCACTATAAATTATGCAACTGGAGCAACATCAAAGGATATTGCTGAAGCAATAACTGCACAAAGTGGTATAACTGGTGTAACTGCATACGCAGAAACTAATGTGAGATTAACTGTAACTCCAGATTCAAATACCTCAACTTCAACAATTATTAATTTTAATCTAACTGGTATGAATAGTTCAGCAAAAGTTATTAGTTCAACTGTTAATTTTGGAACAATTGATGGTAAAACTATGGCGGACCTATCTGATCTCAGAGATAAAATAAATGGATTTACTGGTGATACTGGCATTCAAGCAAAGTTATCAGCAGATAAGCAGACATTGGATTTAAGATCTCCTGATGGATACGATATTTTTATTGATAATTTTGATATGCCAATGGTTTCTTCAACGGCTAATCCACCTCTAACTACAAAAACAGCAACTGCAGCAAATTCTGGTGATGTTTTAACTTTTGCAAATGCACACGGTTTAAATGCTGGTGAAGCAATAAGAGTTGTACAATCTGATGGTGTAGCTATAAGTGGAACTGGAGCAAGCGGCTCAAAACTAACACCTGGACATATATATTATGTATTAGCAACTGCATCTACCACTACTCTGACGTTAGCAGATGCAGATGGAAATGCCGTAGCATTTGATGGAGACTCAGGTACTAATAAACTTACTTTTGAAAAAGTAAATAAAAGTTTAAATATTCAAACTCTCGATCGTGATTTGGCAGCTAAAGGTGGTCCAGTTTCCCTAACTGACGATACTCTATCTTCAGGAGAAACACCTGGATCTAGAAGTTCAGCTAGAGTAAGTGGACAAATAATTTACCAGTCTCCTAATGTTTTTACTGTAACTACTCCTACAACTTTAGCTGATGGTTCCAAGGCACTACATAGAGATGCAGCCCCTGCTGCTTCTTTGACAAAGATTTCAGATGTCAATGTCAAAACAGTAATGGGTGCTCAGAGATTGTTATCAGCAGTGGATGGTGCATTAAGAAGAGTTGATGCAGAAAGAGGAGATTTAGGTGCAACCATGAATAGAATGGAGCATACTATAGACAATCTTTCAAACATTGTTGTGAATACAAAAATATCTAGGAGTAGAATGCAAGACGCAGATATGGCAGCGGAATCCATCGAGCTAACTAAAGGTAGAATTCTACAACAAGCAGCTACTTCAATGCTCTCTCAAGCAAACCAGTCGATGCAATCGGTCCTTGAATTACTTCAATAATAATAACTATAATTAAATAATAAAAAAGCCCCTTTAATGTGGGGCTTTTTTATATTTTGTTTAATAGTT
>CACMNE010000024.1:0-18695 GCA_902614945.1 uncultured Alphaproteobacteria bacterium | reverse complement strand
AGTAGGAATAAATTCTGCTCATCAGTTAAAACAAATAACTAAATATATGAAAAAACCAAAACTTAACAAAAAACCAAATTGGCAGAATTCAATAGGTAAAGATTTAATAGATCCAAGGTTATGGAAATAAAAAAAAATATTTTGGCAGTTATCCAAGCAAGAATGAACTCTACAAGATTACCGGGGAAAGTTCTGAAAAAAATTGGAGATTCGACTTGTATAGAAATTTTATTAAAAAGACTTTCAAAAAGTGAATTGATTGACCGAATTATAGTTGTTACATCAACAAACCAATGTGATGACATTCTTTATGACAAATTAAACAAAATTGGTGTTGATTGTTTTAGAGGTGAAGAAACAAATGTATATAAGCGTTTTCTTGATGCTTTAAAAAATTCAGAAGCCCCAGTTATATTAAGGATAACGGCTGATTGCCCTTTAATTGATCCAGTTTTGGTTGATAAAATTATCAGAGATTTTTTAAGTAAAGATGTTGATTATGTCAGTAATGTTGATCCTCCATCTTTTCCTGACGGTATGGATGTTGAAGTAATAGACAGAAATTGCTTGGAAAATAACTATTCTAGTAATCTAGATAAATATCATTTAGAACATGTGACTTCTTCTATAAGAGAAAATAAAAAATTTTCAAAAAGTAATTTTGCAAATGAAAAGGATTATTCTTATATCAGATTAACTTTGGATGAGGAAATTGATTTAGTAGTCATTAATTCAATTTTTAAATATTTTCAACCTGATATATATTTCTCATTAGAAGAAATAATTGATTTATATAAAAAAAATAAATCTCTTTTCAAAAATATTGATTTGATAAGAAACGAAGGATCTAAAATGAACAATGGCCAAAAACTATGGAAAAAAGCCAAAAAGATAATACCAGGTGGAAATATGCTACTGTCAAAAAGAACAGAAATGTTTCATCCTTTAAAATGGCCAGCCTATTTTGATAAAGCTAAGGGCTGTAACATTTGGGACCTTGACGGGAAGAAATATATTGATATGTCGTTGATGGGTGTAGGTACAAATATTCTAGGTTATGCTAATGAAGATGTTGATAACTATGTAAAATTAAATTTAGACAAGAGTAATATGAGTACTCTTAATTGTCCTGAAGAGGTTTGGCTAGCAGAGAAACTAGTTGAAATGCACCCATGGTCAGAAATGGTTCGATTTGCTAGAACAGGCGGAGAAGCTAATTCGATTGCTGTCAGAATTGCACGAGCTGCCTCAGGAAAAGATGGCATAGCTATTTGTGGTTACCACGGTTGGCATGATTGGTATTTAGCATCTAATATAAAAGATACTGAAAATTTGAAAGATCATCTTCTACCTGGGTTAGAAGCAAATGGAGTTCCCAAAGAATTAAAAAACACTACCTTTCCTTTTCATTATAATGATCTTGATGGATTAAAAAAAATCATTTCTGAAAATAATATAGGATTAATAAAGATGGAGGTTATAAGGAACATTAAACCTTCAAATAATTTTTTAAAAGAAGTTAGAAAATTAGCCACAAAAAATAATATTGTACTTATTTTTGATGAGTGTACCTCAGGTTTTCGCGAAAACTTTGGTGGGATTCATTTAAATTATAAAGTAAATCCAGACATTGCTATTTTTGGGAAAGCTCTTGGTAATGGATATGCTATTACTGCTGTTGTTGGAACTAAAAACGTTATGGAAGCAGCACAAAAATCTTTCATAAGTAGCACGTTCTGGACGGAACGTATTGGTGTAAGTGCTGCTTTAAAAACGCTTGAAATTATGGAAAAAAATAAAAGTTGGGAAATTATAACAAACGTTGGGAAAAAAATTAGAATGATTTGGAGTGATATTGCAGATGATAATAATCTTAGTATTAATATCTCAGGCCTATCATCACTTTCTTCATTTAATTTTGTCAGCAAAAATAATTTAAAATATAAAACACTGATTACCCAAGAGATGCTTAAAAATGGTATTTTAGCAAGTAATTCAGTATATACTTCAATAGCTCATACGAATGAATGTCTAGTTAAATATTCTGACAATTTAAACAAAATATTCAAGATAATTAAAAGTTGTGAAAAAAGGGTTGAAAACATTGATAAACTAATTGAAGGTCCAGTTTGCCATAATGGATTTTATAGACTTAATTAGGATCAAAATTTGTTAATAGAAAAACTTAAAATTGCAATCAGAGTTGATGCCAGCAAAAATATTGGAGGGGGACACTTTAGAAGATGCTTAACTTTGGCAAAAGAGGCCCAAAGAAAAGGACATTTTGTAATATTTATTTCAACACAATTGCCAGAGAGAGAAATACATCTTCTAAAAAAAAACAATATATTACTTGAAAATTTATTGTTTAAAAAAAATGAAAAACAACTCATTAATACTAACATAAAAGATAAAAAAAATTTTTATAAAAATTGGTTAAAGTTACCAATTTTGGATGATGCAAAAAGAACAAGTAAAACTTTGGAGCAATTTCAGCCTGATTGGATTATTTTTGATCATTATGGATTAGATATTGAATGGGTAAATATAATCAGAAAAAAACATAATAATTGTTTTTTTTTAGCCATTGATGATTTAGATAATAGAAACCTTGGTTCAGATTTTTTACTAGATCAAACATCAATCATTAATAAAAAAAGAAATTTTAAATCACCTGGTATTTTAGTTGGACCAAGGTTTGCTCTCTTATCAAATGAATTTAATAAATTAAGAAAAAAGAGCCTCCAAGAAAGATTAAAAAGACAATCAGTGTCTATGAAAAACAAAAATTTTTACATATTAATATCTCTTGGACTATATGATAATAAAAAATTATTACCAACTCTAGTAAATACCTTATCAAAACTTGATAAAATAAATATCATCGTAGCTACTAGCTCAGAATGCCAAACTCTTAGAGAACTAAAAGAAATTTCAAAAAAATATGAGAATACATCACTTATATTAGATTCAGAAAATATAGCTGAACTTATGTTACGAGCTGACATTTGTATTGGAGCATCAGGTATGAGTATATGGGAAAGATGTTGTATGGGCTTACCAAGCCTAACAATTACAATAGCAAATAATCAAAAAAAAATTACAAAAGAAACATCAGATTTGAATATATCTCATGAATTGAGTATGGGCACCATTAAAGATAAAAAAAAATTGACCGCTGTGGTATCAAATTTAATTTATTCTCCAAAGAAATTGCAAATGCTTTCAAAAAATTCTTCAAAAATTTGTGATGGATTAGGAGCTATAAAAGTAGTTAATTTTTTGGAAGCAAAATTAAAAAAAGTTGAACTTTGTGATTCCAAAAGACTTTTCTCATGGAGAAATAAAAAGTTTATAAGAGAAAATAGCTTAAATAAAAAAAAGATTGAAGAAAAAAGTCATAGATTATGGATTAAAAATACACAAAATTCTAAAAAAGGAATTTGGCTTATATATGCAGAAGGGAATATAGATATTGGACACTGTAGTGCTATATATATTAGTAAAAAAAATGTTTCTTGGAGTTTCTATATAGGAGAGAAAAATTTTTCACCAGGATGTGGCATTAGAATGTTGGTTTTCTTCCTAAAAAAGTTATTCTTTAAAGAAGGAATATCAAAAATAGAGGCCAAGATAATTCCTGATAATCAAAAGTCAAAAAAAATACATCAAGAACTTGGTTTTACCTTACAATCAAAAAATGATAATTTTGAAATTTATACTATAACCAAAGATTTTTTTAATAAAAGATA
Source organism: uncultured Alphaproteobacteria bacterium (assembly GCA_902614945.1). Classification (GTDB taxonomy): domain Bacteria; phylum Pseudomonadota; class Alphaproteobacteria; order Rhodobacterales; family Rhodobacteraceae; genus CACIIZ01. The sequence continues at coordinate 14,943 of CACMNE010000024.1, read as the reverse complement.
TTATGTAAATATTTAATACTATGAAAAAAGAATTAGTAATCAATGATAATAAAATTGGGTTCGATACTGAACCATATATTATTGCTGAGTTATCAGGGAACCATAACGGCGATATAAATAGAGCAATTAAGCTAATTGATGCTGCAGTCGCATCTGGAGCAAATGCAATTAAATTGCAAACATATACAGCCGATACTTTAACAATCGACTCAAATAGATCTGAATTCATAGTAAAAGGAGGTCCGTGGTCAGGCCAAAAACTTTATGATCTATATAAGCAGGCAAGTACCCCATGGGATTGGCACCCCACAATTTTTCAATATGCCAAAAAAAAAAATATTCACTGTTTTTCTTCTCCTTTTGATGATAGTGCTGTTGATTTTTTGGACAGTTTGTCAGCTCCTGCTTATAAAATTGCATCTTTTGAAATTGTTGACATACCACTCATAAAAAAAGCTTCTTCAAAAAATAAGCCATTAATTATGTCTACTGGTGTTGCTGATTATAATGAAATAGGTGAAGCTTGTGATGCTGCAAGTAAATTTGGTGCAGATGGTTATGCTTTGTTACATTGTATATCTGACTATCCTACTCATGCAAAAGACATGAAACTTAAAACCATTCAAGAATTAAAATCTCATTTTAATGTTCCAATTGGTCTTTCCGACCATACGATAGGTTCAACTGTAGCAGTTGCTGCAATTACACTCGGTGCAACTATAATTGAAAAACATATTACTTTAAGTAGATTAGACGGAGGACCAGACTCAACTTTTTCATCTGAACCTGATGAATTCAAGAAACTCGTACAAGATTGCAAGAATATTTTCAAAGCAAATACAAGCGATTCCAATAATGTTTCAGGTACAAGTAAATCTAATGCTATTTTTCGAAGATCAATTTTTGTTGTGAAAGATATGAAAAAAGGTGAAGTATTTAACAAAGACAATATAAGATCAATAAGACCAGGTTTAGGATTAAAACCAAAGTTTTTCGATGAAATTCTAGGTAAAAAAGCTAGTATGGATCTTGAAAGAGGAGAACCTTTGAGTTGGAAAAAAATAATAACTTAAAAAAAGTAAATCTGTTGGCTGTATCAACTGCTAAGAATACTAACGCTATATTAAAAGAAGTAATAAGACAAAATCGAGGACATATCAATCTTAAAATTCATTTAGGAGATGTTACGAGCGACTTTAAAGCGTCGTCTCTTGTAAGAATGAATAATAAGCCCGCAATAAAGGGACATTTGTTTAAAAAAAATAAAAGCTATGTGGGTACTGATCATAAATTATTAGCATCAGAAGATTTTCATCAAAATCTAGAAACTTTTATTGATCAACTATATCGTCATTCAGATGCTTACAGATATAAATCACATAATTTAAAAAACTTACAAGATTATATAGATTACTATCATATCCTAGCAGATGCCATATCTAGTGAGATTTTTTCAAAAAAAATAAATCATGTGTTATTTTTTAATATTCCTCACCTAGCGTATGATACTATTATTTATCAAATAGCAATGTCTGTTAAAATTCCAATAACTATAGTGACACAATCTCTCTTTCCGGATAAATTTTTTTCACTAGAAAAAATTGAATGTTATGGTGATTTTAATGAAAATAAGATCATAAAAAAGGATAAATTAATAACACTTCCAAAATTGAATTTATTTTATATGAAAAAGATAAAACAACGTAACGAAAAATCTGGTCAAATAAATTTAAAAACCCTCGCACATTTTTTTATGTTTATAATTTTTAAAATGCCATCACTATTATTTAAACCAATATATTTGTTAAAAATATTAATTAGGGTCCAAAAAATTTATAAAAAATTTCCTAAGTGGCGTGATCCATTCGCTAATTTTTTTCATAAAAATGAACTTAGTTACTTTGAACATTTAGCTGAATTTGAAAATAACAAAATTAATTTTGAAGAGAGTTTCATCTATTTTCCACTTCCAATGCAGCCTGAAATGACGACCTCAGCAATTGGAGGAGAATTTAGAGATCAACTTCTAGCTTTAGAAAAATTATCAAATATTTTACCAAGTGGTGTTAAAATTTATGTAAAAGAAAATCCTAAACAAGGCTCTTATGCACGAGGACCATTATTTTTTCATAGACTCTCAAGGATTAAATCAATTTGTTTTGTACCTTCTTATGCCGATACAAATTTATTAACAGATAAAGCAATTTTTATTGCTACAGTGACTGGTACAGTAGGATGGGAAGCATTATGTAAAGGAAAAAATATTTTAGTTTTTGGTCACGCCTGGTTCAAAGATTTTCCTGGAGTAATAAAATTTCACGAAAAATTAACCTACAAAGAAATAATAAAACAAAGACCTGATGAAAAATTAATACTTTCAAAATTTCAAAGTTTAATGGCTCTTTCACATGACGGTGTTATTGATAGAGCTTATACGAATTTAGTAACAAATTTTGATATAGATATTAATAATAAGAAAACAGCAGATACTATTTCAAGATTAATATTAAGAAAAGAAAAGGTTACTTTCTTAAAGACATGATTTTTGCAAAACATTAATTACATAATCTTGCATTTCATCATTTAAATCATAGAATATTGGTAAGCTAATAGCTTTGGAATAGTAAAGTTCTGAATTGGGAAATAATCCAAACTTAAAACCTCTGTTTTGCCAAAAAGGTTGTGTATGTATAGGCCTATAATGTACATTTACTTTTATATCGTTTCGATGAAGAAGATTATATATTTTTTTCCTATTATTTACCTGAATTGGAAATAAATGTAGAGCAGAAGAATTATAATCTTCCTGCTTTGGAAGTTTTAAATCTAAATTTTTTAATTGCTGAAAATATTTTTTTGCAATCTTATTCCTTTTGTTTATAAAACTATCTATTCTCAATAGCTGGCTTAGTCCTAAAGCTGCATTTAAATCGCTCATACGATAATTAAAGCCAATAGAAATTTGATCGTATACCCACTTGTCTAAAGTTTTTTTAACCATATTTTTGGGGTTACGAGTAACCCCATGTGAGCTCAATAATTTAAGTTTTTCAAAGATATTCTCATCATTTGTGGTTGCACAACCTCCTTCTGCAGTTGTTATTATTTTAACAGGATGAAATGAAAAAACCGTTATATCTGAAAATTTACATGAACCAACTTTTGTATTTTTATAAACACCACCAATTGCGTGAGAGGCATCTTCTATAATTTTAAAACCATACTTTTCAGAAAGTTTTTTTATATTAATCATATCACATGATTGACCGGCAAAATGAACAGGCATCACAATTTTTGGTAATTTCCCATTTTTTTCTGCATCTCTTAATTTCGTTGATAAAGCAGTAGGACACATATTATAAGTTTCAGAATCGATATCAACAAAATCTACTTCAGCGTTACATAAAAGACCTACATTAGCCGAAGCAACGTAAGAATTAGGTGAAGTCCAAAGAACGTCCCCTTCGCTCAAACCTAAAGCCAAACAAGATATATGAAGTGCAGAAGTAGCTGAATTTGTCAAAACAGAATAATTAGAAGAAGAGTAAGAACAAATATTTTTTTCGAATCTCTCAACTAAAGGTCCTTGTGTTATCATTTCGGATTTTAGAACCTTAATAACTTCATTTATGTCATCATCATTAATGCTTTGTTTACTATATGGTATCATTAGTATTTACCAACAAGGCTATGATTTTTTTTAAGCCAGTTTTGAAAATTTTCTATACTCATCCAATCTGGATTAGTATCTGACGAATATATAAAATTATCAGAAACTTTTTTTCCATCTCTTATTCTTGAAGGATCAGTAGACCAATTATGGATAGAAGGGAAAATTTTATAATAGGAGTTATACTCATAAGTATAAGCAGAGTCTTCAAAGCCTATCATTTGCTCATGAAGTTTCTCCCCAGGCCGGATACCTACTATTCTTTTTTCAATTTTAGGATTAATAGCATTTGCTATATCTGTGATTTTCATAGATGGAATTTTTTTTACATAAATTTCTCCACCTGTCATATCCTCAAAAGCTTTCCATACTAATTTGACACCCTCTTCCAATGAAATCATAAATCTCGTCATTCTTAAGTCAGTGATTGGAAAAAACCCATCTTTTTCTTTCTCTAGAAAAAAGGGAATTACTGACCCTCTTGAGCCCATTACATTCCCATATCTTACTACTGAAAATTTACATTTCTCAGAGCCTGAGTATGAATTACCAGCAACAAACATTTTATCAGAAGCCAATTTAGTTGCTCCATAAAGATTTATAGGATTAGAGGCTTTATCAGTTGATAGAGCTACACATTTTTTTATGTTTTTATCCAAACAAGCATCAATTACATTCATTGCACCAAGCACATTTGTTTTTACACATTCAAATGGATTATATTCTGCAGTTGGGACAATTTTAGTAGCTGCTGCATGTACTACGTAATCAATTCCATCTAAAGCACGCATTAATCTTTCTTTGTCTCTTACATCTCCGATAAAAAATCTTACTCGATGATCATTTTGATACACTTTTTGCATATCCCACTGCTTGATTTCATCGCGTGAAAACACTACTAACCTTTTGGGATTATACTTTTCTAGTGTCAGTGGAATAAACTTCGAACCAAAAGAACCAGTTCCCCCGGTAATTAAAATATTAGAATTTTTTTTCAATTTAATACCTCTACTTGAATCTTTTTTTAGCTATTATAAATAAGAAAAGCAATCCAGGAAAAATTTAAAAAAATGTATTTATCTTATTAATAATAGGAGAAGAATGCTCACTAAGAGAATTTACATATTTTAATCCCTTTTGACCAATTAATTTGGCATTATCATTATTACTTAAAGTTTTTATTTTTTCTACTAATTCTTCATTACTTTTTACATAAATTATTGCACCTGCTTCATTCAATTGATCAAAGGCTTTCTGAAAGTTATATATATATGGCCCTGTAATAATAGCATTACCGAACCTACATGGTTCATAGGGATTATGGCCTCCAATTCTTACTAATGAGCCACCTAAAAAAACAACTTTGGATAATTTATACCATAAACCTAGCTCACCTAGCGTATCAGCCAAATAAATTGAAGTTTTTTCATTAATCTTCTGATCTTTACTTCGAATTTTAATTATGTGTGAAAGTGATTGTTTCTTTCTATATAACTGCTTAGCTCTATTTGGATGTCGTGGTATTAATATAAGTAAAAAATTTTTATCAATACTATAAAGTTTTTCTTGTACATTAATAATAATTTCATCTTCTCCTTCATGAGTTGAAGCAGCAATCCATATTTTTCTATCTTTGAATAATTTTTTAAATTTATAATATTCTTCTGAATTATAAGTAAGAGGTGTAGCTTGTTCTTTAGATGATAAAATACCAAGTAATTTGTTTTTAGTAATTCCGAGAGATAATAATCTTTTTGCAGTTAAAGTATCATGAGCATAAACAAAATCAAACTTCTCCAAAATTTGCCTACACGTTCTCTTTATTTTAAACCAATTTTCAAAAGTTTTTTTTTCCATACGAGCATTAATAAGCCCGAGTGGGATACCTCTTTTTTTTATTTCAAAGATTAGTCTAGGCCAAAATTCGCTTTCTACAAAAATTGCTAAATCTGGTTGCCAATGATCTAGAAAGTTTTTTGTAGAAGAAAAAGTATCGATAGGAGAAAATTGATGAACACAATTTCTTGGCATTATTTTCATTAGAATTAAAGAAGAAGAAATAGTAGTTGTAGTTATTAAAAATTTAATTTTTTTATTATTTTTTTGTAATTTTTCAATTAAGTTTATAACACTTATTGCCTCACCTACACTAGCAGCATTAAACCATATCAGGTAACTTAAAGGCCTACTTAAACTAGAAATACCTCTTCTTTCCAAAAATCTCTTCTTATGTTCCTTACCTTTAATTAACCTATATTTAAGCAAAAGAAAAAATAGGAATTCAAAATATTTGGTTACAAAAAAATATATTTTTAAAATAATAGACTGTCTATTACTTTTAATCATTGTTTTTGAGTTTTCTTATTTCGTCCAATAAATTTAAAGTAGAATTACTGAAATTTTGGTTTTGATTTTTTTTATTAAAATGTTCAGTTAATTTTGTGGCTAATTTTTTACCTAATTCTACTCCCCACTGATCAAAAGAGTTTATATTCCATAATAAACCCTCAATAAATGTTCGGTGCTCAAAGAGAGCAAGTAATTTTCCTAAGATTTTTGGTGTTAATTGTTTATATACTAATACAGTAGAAGGTCTATTTCCATGACAATAATGATGAAGATTCCATTTTCGTTCAAATGTTTCTTCATTTTTAATACCAAGCATTAGAGCTTCAGATTGTGCCAAACAGTTTATTATTAATTGTAAATGATGCTTTTCATAATAACTATCATCTATACAATTTGCACCCAACAAAAATTCACATGGAATTACTTGATTACTTTGATGTAAAAATTGAAAAAAAGCATGCTGGCTATTGGTACCTATTTGGCCCCATACTACTGGTGCCGTTGGATAACTTATACTTTCACCTTTTAGATTTACTGATTTACCATTACTTTCCATATCAAGTTGTTGTAAATAGGTAGGTAAATATTGAAGCTTTGTCTCATAAGGTAAAATGGCCCTAGAAGTATAATTACAAATTGTGGAATGCCAAAAACCAATTAATGCCAAAGTTATTGGAAGATTTTTTGAAACCTCTTCGTTTTTAAGGTGATAGTCTATTTGTGAAGCACCTGCTAAAAACTCTGAGAATTTATTAAGACCTATTGCTAACATAACAGGTAACCCAATTGGTCCCCAAACTGAAAATCGTCCTCCTACCCATTCTTCAAATTCAAAGATATTTTCTTCAAGAACACCAAGACCTAATGCTTTTTCCTTAGATGTACAAACTGCCACAAAATGTTTCATTCCATCAGAACCAAGTTTTGAACAAACCCATTCAATAGCTGTCTTTGAATTATAAATAGTTTCTATGGTAGTAAACGACTTAGAAGATAAGATAAAAAGAGTTTTACGTGGATCTAATTTTTTTACAATTTTATTTATATCAGATGAGTCAATATTTGAAACAAAATGAATTTTTGGACCATCATGATATTCTGATAAAGCACTAGTAACTAATTTAGGTCCAAGTTCGGAACCTCCTATTCCAATGTTAACTACATCTGTGAAATAATCTCCTGAGCACGATTTTTTTTTGCCACTTCTAATTTGATTGCAAAAATTAGAAATAGATTTGAACCTAACTTGCAATTTTTTATTTATTGAATTTAAATTATTAAATTTTCTAGTTTGAAAATTCCTGAGTGCTGTATGTAAAACCGATCTATTTTCAGTAACATTAATTTTATCACCATCAAACATTGCATTAACGTTTTTAAATATTTCTGAGTTTTCAGCAAATTTTATAAGGTTTGAAAGTGTTAGTGGATCTATATTTGTTTTTGAGTAATCAAAATAAAGATCTTCTATATTTAAACTAAATTTTCTAAATCGATTTTCATCTGATTCAAATAGGGATTCAATTCTTCTTTTTTTTGATTCTTTATGATTTTTTTTTAACAAATCCCAATAAATTTTCTGCATTACTATTTCAAACTACTTTTTTTATAATTTCATTAATTTTTTTCCAATTTTTTTGATCGATGAGATCCTTTGGAACCATCCAACTACCAGCAACTCCATAGACATTCGATAAACTCAAATAAGTTTTAAAATTAGTCTGGTTAATTCCTCCTGTTGGAAAAAAACAGCAATCAGGAAAAGGACCTTCTAATGCTTTTAACATCTCTATACCACCTAATACTGTTGCAGGAAAAAACTTTAATACTTTGTATCCACGATTATAAGAAACCATTACTTCAGTAGGTGTAGATACTCCAGGAATTAAGGGAAAGTTACTTTTTTCACATCCCTCAAAAAGTTCTTCACTTATACCAGGAGATATACCAAATTTTGCTCCAACATTAATAGCATTTTGTATGTCATGATACGTCATCAGAGTACCAACACCAACTATAAAGTTTTTATTCTTGGACATAAATTTAATTGCTTCTAGTGCAACCTTTGTTCTAAGTGTAATTTCAAACACTTTTATCCCATTTTCTAAAAAAATATCCCTTAAATAATTGCATGAATCTAATTCTTCAATTGTTAGGATAGGTAGTATTTTTTGTTTTAAAAAATACTGTTGAAATACTTTATTTGTTTTTAATACATTTTCCCGCAAAACTGTACCTTACAAATTATTTACCTAAATAGTTAATCTATGAATCAATTATTAAAGTATGTAACTTCTATAACAAATCTCTCAAAAATGGAATTAAAGGTTTATCAGCATCTGGCATAGGAAATTTATTTAATTCTTTAGGAAAAACCCATTTAATTTCTTGGCCTTCCCTTCCCATAATAATTCCATCCCATTTTCTACAAACAAATAACAATAGTAAAAGATTAAAGTCTTTATAGTCATGTGTAGAAAAAGTTAATGGCGCAAGGCAACTTTTCCAAGTTTGAATATTCAATTCTTCATCGAGTTCTCTAATCAAAGCATCTTCAGCCCTTTCTGTATTTTCTAATTTTCCACCTGGGAATTCCCATAAACCACCTAAATATTTGTTTTCGGGTCTCTTCGAAATTAATATCCTTCCATCTACATCTATAAGAGCTACAGCAGCTACTATTTGGATTTTACGATCTATAATCTGCATTTATTTCAATATAATCCTTTGTAAAATCACATCCCCAAACATTTGCTATACCCTTTCCTATGCCTAAATCTACTTTAACTAATAAGTTAGTATTTTTCATATAATCTTTTGCTTTTTTTTCATCATATTTTTTATGCACTCTTCCATTATTGGTAATCAAATATTTTCCAAAATATATTTTAATTTTTTCTTGGATAATATTTTCACCAGATTTTCCTATTGCCATAATAATTCGCCCCCAATTGGGGTCTTCACCTGAGATTGCTGTTTTAACTAAAGGTGAATTTGCGATTGAAAGAGCAATATTTTTTGCACTTTTATCATTTAAAGCTCCAATAATTTGATATTCAATTAATTTATTTGAACCCTCACCATCTTTTACAATTTCTATTGCTAATTCTTTCATTACTAATTCTAAAGTTTTTGAAAATTGTTTTATTCTATTATCTGAAAACTTTTTAATTGGCTTCATATTGGCACTAGAGGTAGTTGACACCAAAACCATGTCAGATGTGGATGTATCGCTATCTACAGTTATAGAATTAAAGGTCTTATCTGATAAATTAGAAGTAATTTTTTGTAAAATAGCATAAGAAATTTTTATGTCTGTAATTATAAATGAAAGCATAGTAGCCATATTAGGTGCAATCATGCCAGAGCCCTTAGCTATACCCAAAATTGATATGAAATTCTTATCTAATTTAAACTTCTTAAATCTAAGTTTTGGATAAGTATCAGTTGTCATTATTGCTTTCGCACAATCAAACACCTGATTTTCAGTAAGGTTTTGTGTTAATGCAGGGATTTTATCTATTATCTTTTTATATGGAAGAGGTTCACCTATTACTCCAGTCGAAGCCATTAAAATTCTTTTTTTACTTATTTTAAGATTTTCAGCAATTTCTGAAATCACTTTTTCAATGGCTTGTATTCCCTCTTTTCCAGTAAATGCATTTGCATTCCCTGAATTTATTAATATCGCAATAGGTTCTTCTTCATTTTTGGATGCACTTTTTACTACTTTTTTTGACCAGATCACAGAGGGAGCTTTAGTTTTCGAGTTCGTAAAAACACCTGTTACAATACTTCCAGCTTCAAGAAGAATAAGTGTTAAATCTAGTCGGTCTTTATATTTTATATTTGCACATAAAGAAGAAAATCTTGCTCCTTTAATTATAAATTTTTTATTATTGGAAAAATCTATTTTTTTCATTTATTTTAAATTAACATTATTAATTACAGTAAAAAAAATCAATAATTGTATTTGAATTTTTACTGCTTTACCTTGAGATAAGTATCATCTACAACAATTTTTAATTTATATACAATACTTCTATCATTAATTAGAAATAAAAAAAATAAAATATAAAGGCTTTTAATAAATAATGTTTGGTTTTGGAAAAATAGCATCAAAAATATTTGGTTCTTCAAATGAAAAAGCAATCAAATCAGTATTACCAATAGTAACTAAAATTAATGATCACGAAAATGAAGTAAAAAAACTAACTAATCAACAACTAAAAGATAAAACAATTGAGTTTAAAAATCGGTTAAAAAATGGTGAAACATTAGATCAATTGCTCCCCGAAGCTTTTGCAGTCGTAAGGGAGGCATCAGTTAGAACAATTGGACAGAGACCTTTTGACGTACAATTGATAGGTGGGATATTTCTTCACCAAGGTAACATTGCTGAAATGAAAACAGGCGAAGGAAAAACACTGACTGCAGTTATGCCAGTGTATCTAAATTCTTTACTTGAACGTGGGGTACATATAGTAACTGTGAACGATTATTTAGCTAAAAGAGATGCTTCATGGATGGGAGAAATTTATAATTTTTTAGGCCTAACGGTTGCAGCTATTTATCCAGATATGGATGAGAGTTTAAAAAAGGAAGCTTATTTATCAGATGTAACTTATGCTACAAACAATGAGCTTGGATTTGATTATCTTAGAGATAATATGAAGTCGAATTTAGACGATGTATTACAAAGAAAACCATATTTCGCAATTGTGGATGAAGTTGACAGCATATTGATTGATGAAGCTAGAACACCTTTAATTATTTCTGGTCCAACTGAAGACAGGTCCCATCTTTATACTAACATTGATAAATTAATACCAAATTTAGATGAAAAACATTTTGAATTGGAAGAAAAAACTAGGACTGTAAACCTAACTGATCCAGGTATCGAATATTTAGAAACAGTCCTCAGAAATAATAAACTAATGGAAAAAAATCAGTCACTTTATGATCCTGAAAGCACCAGTTTAGTGCATCACATAAATCAAGCACTATTAGCACACAAGATGTTTAATAAAAATAAAGATTATATAGTAAGAAATAATGAGATTGTATTAATTGATGAATTTACTGGAAGAATGATGAGTGGAAGGAGACTTTCTAATGGCCTGCACCAAGCAATTGAAGCAAAAGAAGATGTATCTATCCAATCAGAAAATGTAACTTTTGCATCTGTAACTTTTCAAAATTATTTTCGACTTTATGAGAAACTAGCTGGCATGACAGGAACAGCTCTAACTGAAGCAGAAGAGTTTTCAGAAATCTACAATCTTGGCGTATTAGAAATTCCTACAAATAAGAAAGTTGTTAGAATTGATGAAGATGACCAAGTTTTCAGAACTTCTAGTGAAAAATATTCTGCGGTAATTAGAGAAATAAAAAAAGCTTATAAAAATAGCCAACCTGTTCTTGTTGGTACAACATCTATAGAAAAATCCGAATTACTATCAAAGATGTTAAAAAAAGAAAATATAAAACACCAAGTTTTAAATGCTAGATATCACGAAAAAGAAGCTTTTATTATTGCAAATGCTGGTATGCCAGGTGCTGTAACTATTGCTACTAATATGGCGGGGCGAGGAACTGACATTCAACTCGGTGGTAATATAGATATGATTTTTAGCCAACAAAAAGAAAATACAAAAGAAGATGTTGATATCTTAAAGAAAAAAATTACTGAAGAAGTGGAAAATTCAAAAGAAATTGTTAAAAAAGCTGGTGGTCTTTTTGTGCTTGCTACTGAAAGACACGAAAGTCGTAGAATAGATAATCAACTTAGAGGTCGATCGGGTAGACAGGGTGATCCCGGAAGAACCTCTTTTTATTTAAGTCTTGAAGATGATTTAATGAGGATATTTGGATCAGACAAATTAGATACTATGTTAAAAAGATTAGGAATGAAAGATGGAGAAAGTATAGCACACCCGTGGGTAAATAAGGCATTAGAAAGGGCACAAGGTAAAGTAGAGGCTAGAAATTTTGATATAAGAAAAAATCTTCTCAAGTATGACGATGTAATGAATTTACAAAGAAAATCTATTTTTAGTCAAAGAAGAGAAATAATGGAATCAGAATTTGTTACTGAAACAATTACTGATATGAGGGAAAAAGTAATAGATAATATTATTTGGGATAATATCTCTGAAGATAGCAATCCTATAGAATGGGAAACCGATTTATTAAAAGATCAAATAAAAGAAAAATTAGGTGTTAACATTCCTTTGCAGAATTGGATTGAAGAGGAAAGTTTTTCAGCTGATGAATTTCAAGATCGTGTCAATATTGATGCAGCCAAAATTTTAGACGATAAAAAACAAAAATATGGTACTGAATTAATTCAAAATATTGAGAAACAAGTGCTTTTACAAACAATAGATAAATCATGGCGGGAACATCTATTAAAACTGGAGCATTTAAGATCTGTAATAGGTTTTAGAGGATATGCGCAAAGAGATCCATTGAATGAATACAAATCAGAAGCATATGAATTATTTGAAGTATTACTCCAAACTATAGGAGAAGAGGTCACAAAATTTATGGCTTTTTTTCAATTAGTTGATTCCACTAAACTTGAAAACGCAAATAAGAAAAATAGTAATTCTGATTTGAGATACAATAATTTTGAGGGGAATGAAAAAGAAGCTCCTCAAAAAACTTCCCCCGCAATTTGGGGAAAAGTTGGGAGAAATTCCCAATGTCCTTGCGGTTCAGGAAAAAAGTATAAAAATTGTCATGGGAAAAATTAATTTTTTTTATACATACCTTTACTTAAAAGGAAAAAATTTATCTTGTGGAGATAGAGTAAGAACTTCTACGCCACTATTCGTAACTGCAACTGTGTGTTCGAATTGAGCTGAAAGTGATTTGTCTTTTGTAACTGCAGTCCAATTATCTGATAAGATTTTTGTATCTGGTTTACCCAAATTAACCATAGGCTCAATAGTAAAAAACATACCAGGCTCAAAAAATGAGCCAGTGTTTTTTTCACCAAAATGTAAAACATTTGGTGCTGAATGAAAACTTCTTCCAACCCCATGACCACAAAAATCTCTTACTACAGACATTTTTTTGCTTTCTACATATTTTTGTATAGCTTCTCCAATATCCCCAAAAGTATTTCCTGGTTTAACTACTTCGATTCCTCTTAATAACGCATTGTATGTAACCTCAATTAATCTGCTAGCTTTCTTGCTAGTAGTTCCAGCAATATACATTCTACTGCTGTCTCCAAACCATCCATTTAGTATGCATGTTACATCAATATTTAAAATGTCACTTTCCTTTAAAATTTTGGGGCCTGGTATCCCATGACATACAACATGATTAATTGAAATACAGCATGATTTAGGAAAACCTCTATAACCAAGTGTTGCTGGTTTTGCACCATTATCAAGCATAAACTCATGGCATAAACTGTTTATTTTATCTGTTGACACTCCCGGTTCAACATAATCTCCTATCATATCAAGAGTTTCAGCTGCTAATTTACAAGAGAGCTTCATTTCTACAAGTTCAGAATCAGTATGTATTCTTATCCCATCCTTATTTAAGTTGTTACTATCCAATAAAATGTCCTTAATTAAATTCAATTTTAATTCCTGCTATATAAATTATTTTAAAAGCTATCAAGTCCTTTCAAGGAATAACGACAAATAATTTAAAAATATAACTCTTATAACCTTTTTTTGCTTAATTCTATTCCATCATAAGAAATTTGGCTTTGTAGAATTAAAATTTCCACACCAGATTTTTTTGCAATTTGAAAACTTTTAAAATATTGATGATCAATATCTTTAGCAATCTTAAAACAATTAGTATCATTCCTTTGAATTAAATAAATTTGAATTGCTCTAAATCCATCATTTTTTAAATTAGCTAATAGAGATAAATGCTTAGATCCTCTTGAAGTAACAGAATCTGGGAATTCTGAAATATTAGGAATCCTTGAAAGGGTTGAAGATTTAACTTCAATATAACATGATTTTTCACCTTTGGATTTCAACAAGAAATCAAGCCTGCTTCCGTCAATTACCTTAGGCTCCGGAATAATTTCATCATATTTTTTTAATTCACTTATTTTTTTTTTTAATAAGCTTTCATATACAACTTTATTTGCCATTTGCGTATCTATGCAAATAAGTTTTCCTGTATTAGTTTCAACTAATCGCCAAATAAATTTATACTTTGAATTCTTATTAATAGATTCTTGAAGCCATATTTTGGTATTCTTTTGAGTTAAACCTAACATAGAACCTGGATTTGGACAGTATACAGTTTTTTTTTCACCATTTTTAAAGAGAACATCAGCCAAAAAACGCTTGTACCTTTTTAATAATTTAGCTTCAATAAGTGTGGAAGAAAATTGCATTTGTTCTCTATTTATAATTTAAATTTATAACAACATTGAAAAATAAAATATATAGGCATAACTAGATTAAATGAATGAATTACTTAGAACTTCTGGTATAATTATTATCGGCAATGAAATTTTATCTGGGCGCACACAAGATATAAATTCAAGATATTTGGCTCAAAGACTACTTTCCATTGGAATAATTGTAAATGAAGTTAGGATTATTCCAGATATCAAGGACCAAATAATAAACACTGTAAATGAACTTAGAAATAAATACAATTTTGTATTTACTAGTGGTGGAATTGGCCCTACTCATGATGATATCACAGCAGAATGTGTAGCAAGTGCTTTTGATGTTGATCTTCCCGTAAATAAAGATGCAAAAAAATTATTGGAAAATTACTATTTAACAAAACAAATAAAATTAAATAGTTCTAGATTACGTATGGCTAGAATTCCTGTAGGTGCTGTTATGATACCTAATCCGATTAGTGTAGCCCCTGGTTTTCAAATCAAAAATGTTTTTGTTTTAGCAGGTGTCCCAAATATTTTTCAA
>CACMNE010000023.1:0-19210 GCA_902614945.1 uncultured Alphaproteobacteria bacterium | reverse complement strand
CAATTAGCAGCAGGAAACAATTTTGTAATTGATGGAACAATTTGTCCTTCTTTTATGGAAGATTTGAGCCTAATTCTTATATTTTGTTGCATTGATAAATAATGATAAACTAACGTGAATCGCTTTTCTTCCGAGGGGAAATCTATTGCTGTAATATCTATAAGTGTCCTAAATTTACAAATATTGTTTAGTTTCAAAATTGAAGTGATACTTTCAATTGATGAAAAAAACAATACAAATCGAAAGATGGTCATGTTCTATATTAGATGAAATTATGTCTTCAGAGTAATTAGACAGCAAAAAATCATTTAAATCTTTAAGTGACTCATCCAATTCTGATACCTACTATCTTGCTAAAGTTCCAGTTCTTCGAATTTTACGCTGAAGTTGTAATATACCATAAAGTAAAGCTTCTGCAGTTGGAGGACAACCAGGAACATATATATCTACAGGAACAATTCTGTCACATCCTCTGACTACTGAGTAAGAGTAGTGATAATACCCACCACCATTTGCACAAGACCCCATTGAAATAACATATCTTGGCTCCGGCATTTGATCATAAACTTTTCTGAGAGTGGGAGCCATTTTGTTTGTTAAAGTTCCAGCTACAATCATTAGGTCAGATTGACGTGGACTTGCTCTCGGTGCAGTTCCAAACCTTTCTAAATCATATCTTGGAGTTGACGTATGCATCATTTCGACAGCACAACAAGCTAATCCAAAAGTCATCCAATGCAGACTACCAGTTCTAGCCCAGTTAATTACATCTTGAGCAGATGTCTGTATAAAACCCTTATTAGTTATATTATCAGAGATTTCTCTAGCTGCTAAATCTTTATCAATTCCGGTAAATTTGTAACTATTTGTTAATCCCATTCTAGTGCGCCTTTTTTCCACTCATACACAAAGCCTACAGTTAAAACGAATAAAAAAATCATCATAGACAAATAACCAAAAAAACCAATCTCACCAAAACTTATTGCCCAAGGGAATAGAAAAGCCACTTCTAGATCAAAAATAATAAAAAGAATTGCTACAAGATAAAATCGAACATCGAATTTCATTCTGGCATCATCAAAAGCATTAAATCCACACTCATAGGCTGAGACTTTTTCTATATCAGGATTTCTGATAGCTATAACGAAAGCAGCCAAAAGAAATGTAATACCCAAAACTAAAGCAAGTCCCAAAAAGATCAAGATTGGCAAATAATTAATAGCGATACTACTCAAAAGTTATTCCCCCAGGACATAAAAATAATTATAGTTGGTGTACTATTTCCTAACATTCACGTCAACACTGTAAAACACTTTACCCAAGATCACAAGGTCGCACCAAATAATAAAAAAATAAGACTAAATCAAAAAAATTAAGTTAAATTGTCTATAAAATTAAAAATTTGAGCCTCTTTTTTTATCGCATCGAGCCATGAAGTTACTAATTGGGGTGATTTTGGTGCGGCAGTCACACCATAAGGAATTTTATCATTAAGAACACTTTCGACTGCCAATGCTACAGGTATTGAAACCAACCTTGCCATAGCAGTACTATTCTCATTACCCCAGGCATCCATTAAAAAAGATCGATCAAAAATGCAGGCATTATCTTTTGAGGCCTTTAAGGACACATTTAATACTACTCGATCTTTCTCATTTTCTTCATAGGAGTATTTTTCCCAAAGCATATTGGATAATTTTTCAAGTTTTTCTTGATCACTTTCAATATTGATTTTTTCTATAACTTCAAATATTTCCTTCCATGCGCTTTTCCATCCAAGATTTCTTAAGGTGCCTCTCACAAACCTTTTAACTCTCCAATTATTTTCAAATTCATATTGATTAATAAATGGTAAACTATCCCGATTTGGATAAACTTCAAATCTTTCTTTATTAATTGAAGGAATTTCATGTATTTTTACATTATGCCATGGTCTTAAAGTATCTACTTGCTCAAAGTTTTCTATGGCTGTTGATTTAGATTTTAATGCTTTTAAAACACCTAAAGGAGACCAACTAAATTTATAACAAAAGTCATTAGGTTTTTTTGGCAACCCACCACAAAATGAAAAAAATTCAACTATGTTATTTGGATTATAATCACTAAATCCTTTATATTGCTTTACCAGTTCATGAGCCATTAAATGATCAATACCGGGGTCAAGTCCCACCTCATTCAAAAAAACTAAGCTTTTTCCTTTTACAGTATTATTTAATTTTCTAAGATCCTCAGATATGTAAGAAGAAGAAACAAAATTTGCGTTCTTTTTTAGACATAAATTAGCTACATCTAAATGTAAATTTGCTGGTAGCATCGAAATCAAAACATCACCACTTGTTGTCTGTTTTTCTAGCTCATTAAAATCAAATTTATAAATATTATTTGTTAAGTCACCCAATAAATTTTGAGCTTTTTCTACAGTCCTATTCCAGACAAAAGTTTCACACCCCTTTTTTAATAGTTTCCTTAAACCTGGTATTGAAGAGAGACCTGTTCCTAACCAATGCACCCTAGACATTTTAAATCCTTATTTTAAACAATATTAATTTTATCATAAAATATTCTCTCAGCCCTACCCCATACTCCATTTTTGTCTACATCGAAATCTAATAAATAGGGTAGAAGCTGTTTTTCAAAATCTATACTACTTTCTTTAGGAAGCATTGCAGGTAGATTATCTATAGCAGTCAATAATAGAGGATTTTTCCCTTTATTAATATATTGATAAGGTTTTTTGAATGATGACGGTTTATCATAAAGTGGTATTGTATTAAAATCACTACCAGGATCACAAGAAACATCAGAAATTAGACTTAATTCTCTTTTGTCAGTAATATCATTTTTTTTCAGAAATTTTACTGAATTTGTATCTGATAATACACAATTTACAAAAATATCATGTTCTAATATTTCAGAAAAAGAATTTCTGTTAGAAGTTTCTATTATATCCCATTCAGTAATTTTGAGTCCTAACGACTTAAAAAAGTCACAAGCACCACTTCCTACTCTGCCAGCTGCTCCGATTACTATAATTTTTGGTATTTGATTACCTATTTTTTTATAAATATCAATTTTTTTAGAAGCACTCTTAACTAAAAAATTTTTTGAAGTGTTAACTGGGATTTCTATACCTGTCTCCAAATTATTTTCTTTAAAACTTAGCCAGATATCTAACCCAACAAATGCTCCTGAAAAACCAGCATAATATCCAAAAGCAGCTACTCTTTTACTATTAGCATCTTTCAAATATTCCAAATCATATAATATACCATTATTTTTTCTAAAGTTATTTAAAATATGCTTCGAACCTTTTTGATTTTTATAAATATGAGCAAACATTATATGTCTGTGTTCAAGAATAATTTCATCATCTAATTCTTTTAGACCCAAGATTATGGTATCTAAGTCAGTATCTATCCAAGATCCTTTATTAGCTATTTCACAACCTACTGAGCGGTATTCATCTATGGAAAAAGTCCTTTTGTGACTTTCTTCTATTGTTACTTTTATACCATTATCTAAAAGCTTTTTTGCACCTAATGGAGTTAAGGGGGTTCTTAATTCATCTTCCCTGTATTCTGAGCGCACCCAAAAGTGAACCATTTTTTATCCTTGCAAAACAAGAAATTTACAATTTTGTGGCGCGGTTGACGGGGCTCGAACCCGCGACCTCCGGCGTGACAGGCCGGCACTCTAACCAACTGAGCTACAACCGCGCATGTTATCACGTTACTTTTAAACTCCTGGTTTCAAGTATTGTCAAGAAAAAGATTTCAAAAAATGATAAACATATGTTTAAGTTATAAATTAATAATTTTAACTAGATGGTGGGTGATAAGAGACTCGAACTCCTGACATCTTCGGTGTAAACGAAGCGCTCTACCAACTGAGCTAATCACCCAAAAGTCCAAATTAGACAATAGTAATTATATAAAGTAAATACAATAACAAAATTTTTAGTTATGAGAAAATTTCATTCAGGTTACTTAATGAGCAACAGAAGATTCACTGTCTAATTCATCCTCGTTTTTGTTACCTTCTGCACTACTACCAATCATAGATCTTGGGTCCCATTCTATAGGCTTTGGTTTTTCAGTTAATGCAATGTTTAATACTTCGCTTACATGAGAAAGTGGAATGATTTCCAGACCGTTTTTAACCTGATCTGGTATTTCACGCAAATCTTTGGCATTTTCCTTAGGAATAAGCACAGTTTTTATACCTCCACGTAATGCTGCTAAGAGTTTTTCCTTCAAACCACCAATAGGCAAAACATTTCCACGTAGTGTTACTTCACCTGTCATAGCTATATCTCTACGAACAGGTATCTCAGTTAGGACGGATACTATAGAGGTTACCATAGCTATACCAGCAGATGGACCATCTTTTGGTGTTGCACCTTCAGGCACATGTACATGGATATCTAATTTTTCAAAAAGTGGGGGCTTAACTCCAAGAGATGGAGACTTAGACCTTACAAAACTTGAAGCGGCATCAATACTTTCTTTCATTACTTCACCAAGTTTTCCAGTAGACTTCATTCTACCTTTTCCAGGTAATTGCAAGGCTTCAATAGACAACAAATCTCCTCCAGTTTCTGTCCAAGCTAATCCTGTAGTAACTCCAATTTGATTCTCTTCTTCAGCTAATCCAAATTTAAATTTTTTTACTCCCAAAAACTCTTCAATATTCTTCAAAGTAACACTTACTTTCTTTGCTTCTCCTTTAATTATTTTTGTTAAGGATTTCCGACAAAGTTTTGCTATTTCTCTTTCTAAGTTACGCACACCTGCTTCCCTGGTATATCTCCTTATTATTTCCAAAAGTCCATTATCGTTTATGCTGAATTCCGAAACTTTAAGGCCGTGTTCTTTCATTTGTTTTGAAATCAAATGTTCAGTTGCGATATCGCGTTTTTCAATTTCTGTGTAGCCTGCAAGACTTATTATTTCCATTCTATCCAATAATGGTCTTGGCATGTTATATGTATTTGCAGTGGTGATAAACATTACATTTGATAAATCGTATTCCACTTCTAAGTAATGATCTGTAAAAGTACTATTTTGTTCAGGATCTAGTACTTCGAGCATTGCACTGGCAGGATCACCCCTGAAATCTCTACCCATTTTATCTACCTCATCTAGGAGTATAAGTGGGTTGTTTGTTTTTGCTTTCTTCATGGACTGTATAATTTTACCAGGCATGGACCCAATGTAAGTTCTTCTATGTCCCCTTATTTCACTTTCATCATGAACGCCACCTAAAGCAATCCGAATAAACTCTCTACCAGTAGCGTTTGCAATTGATTTTCCTAAAGATGTTTTCCCAACTCCTGGAGGACCTACCAAACAAAGAATTGGACCTTTGATTTTTTTTGATCTCTGTTGAATTGCAAGATATTCAACAATTCTTTCTTTAACTTTTTCTAAACCACAATGATCATCGTCGAGTACCTTTTGGGCCCTATTTAAATCTTTTTTAACTCTACTTTGTTTTCCCCATGGTATAGAAAGTATCCAATCTAGATAATTCCTCACAACAGTGGCTTCAGCTGACATTGGAGACATTGATTTTAACTTCTTTAACTCTGCTAATGCTTTGTCTTTAGCTTCTTTACTAAGTTTTATATTTGAAATTTTTTCTTCAAGTTCAACTAATTCATCTTGGGTTTCAGAACCATCCCCTAATTCCTTCTGAATAGCTTTCATTTGCTCATTAAGATAGTACTCTCTTTGTGTACGCTCCATTTGATTTTTTACTCGAGATTTTATTTTTTTCTCCACTCTTAAGACACTCATTTCTCCTTGCATTATACTATAAATAGTCTCTAGCCTTTTGTGTAAATCAATTATTTCTAAAAGTTCTTGTTTCTTTTCAACAGAAACACTTAAATGACCAGCTACTGTGTCTGCTAGTTTTGAAGGGCTATCGGCTTCAGTTATGGCTTTCAGAGCTTCCTCTGGTATATTTTTATTTAATTTTGCATATCTGTCGAACTCATCAATAACTGACCTTCTAAGGGCTTCAATTTCTTCAGTTTTGTTAATAGTATCACTTAAAATTATAGCTTCGGCTTCAAAAAAATTTTTATTCTGAGTAAATTTTTCAATTTTAACTCTATTTTTTCCTTCCACTAAAATTTTGACTGCTCCATCTGGTAATTTTAAAATTTGAAGGACATTTGCAGAAACACCAATTTTATTAATGGTTTCTTCAGTTGGTTCATCTTGTGTTGCATCAACTTGACTAACTAACAAAATTTCCTTGTTCTCTTTCATGACCTCTTCAAGAGCTTGTACTGATTTTTCTCTTCCTACAAAAAGTCTAACTATCATATTAGGAAAAACCACAATATCCCTTAGTGGTAATACAGGTTGGATAATTTTATTTACTTTAGCCATGATAAATCCTAACTTAAAACTTATATAAATTATATATGTGTATTTTTGATATACATATGTACGTTAACGACAGTTTCAAGAAATACATTTAATTTAGTTTTTTCGCTTTTCAAACTATAATTAAAAGTACAAAACTTAATTAAATTTATAATAAATCTCCAGAGTTTTGCAACTTATAAAACTCTTTTGAGAATTCGTTTAATTTTTTATTTATAATTGCACTTCTAATATCACTCATAAGCTCTTGGTAGTAATGTAAATTATGCCATGTAAGTAAAATAGCTGAAATAATTTCTCCTGATTTAAATACATGATGAAGATAGGATCTTGAATAATTAAGACAAGTATAACAATTACAGTCAGGATCTAAAGGCCTTGCATCTTTTTTATGCTTTGAATTTTTTATATTAATAGGCCCTCTTCTAGATAAAGCTTGCCCCGTTCTTCCAGATCTAGTTGGTAGAACACAGTCAAACATATCAATTCCTCTTAATACAGCTCCAACAATGTCATCTGGTTTACCAACACCCATTAAGTATCTAGGTTTGTTATGAGGAAATTTATCAGTTATAAAATCTAAAACTTTAAACATTTCAATTTGTGGTTCACCCACTGCTAAACCTCCCACAGCATAGCCTTGAAAATCAATTTCCAATAGTCTTTTAATACTTTCATCTCTCAGATCATTGTAAATTCCACCTTGTTGAATACCAAATAATATTCCAGAATTCGTCAATTCAAATTCTTCTTTTGATCTTAAAGCCCACTCCAATGATCTTTTCATACTATTTGCAACATCATTTTTTTTTGATTGAAAACTGGCGCAATCATCAAAGCACATAATGATATCACTACCCAAAGACTTTTGTATTTTTATGGAATATTCTGGCGATAAAAAATATTTTTTACCATCAATATGAGAACGGAATTCCACTCCTTCTTCTGACTTTCGAGATAAACCACTTAAACTCATAACTTGAAAGCCCCCACTATCTGTAAGTATTGGTCTTTCCCAATTCATAAATTTGTGTAGGCCTCCTAAATTATTGATTAAATTTTCACCTGGTCTCAACATTAAATGATAAGTATTACAAAGAATAATTTCTGCTCCCAAAGCTTTTACATTTTCAGGAAGCATTGCTTTTACTGTTGCTGCGGTGCCAACTGGCATAAATGCAGGAGTTTTAATTAATCCGCGTTTTAATTTTAACTCACCGACTCTTGCTTTACAGTCTGTGCCTTTGACCTTGAAATTCATTGAAAACCTATTTAAAATATAAATTAAAAGTTTAAGGTTATAAAATGGAAGAATTTAAAAACAACAATTCATATACAACAGATGATAAAGATAACCAAATTGAAAATGTATCGTTAATAAAACCATCCACAACAGATCATCCACTTTATAATGATGTAGTGGAAGCATGTAAAACTGTGTTTGACCCTGAAATTCCTGTTAACATATATGATTTGGGATTGATCTATACTATAGAAATTACTGATGATGGAGATACGATAATTTTGATGAGTCTTACTGCACCAGGTTGTCCTGTTGCAGAGGATATGCCAGGATGGGTATCTGATGCAGTAAAGCCTGTGAATGGCATTAAGTCAGTTAATGTCGAGATAGTTTGGGAACCCCAGTGGGGAATGGATATGATGAGTGATGAAGCTCGACTTGAACTAGGTTTTATGTAGGCTTGATGCTATGAATAATCCAGTTAAATTAACAGAAAAAGCAATCAAAAAAATTAGGGAACTAACTGATAAATCTAATAAATTTGCACTTCGACTTGATTTAAAAAAGGGTGGATGTGCAGGTATGGAATACTTTATGGAATACGTTGATAAAGTTGAAACAAATGAAGAAGTAATTGATTTTAAAGGTGCTAAAGTAATTATTGCACCACTTGCCCAAATGTATCTTTTTGGTACTACTATAGATTACGAAGATGGAATACTTGAGTCTGGATTTAAATTTAATAACCCAAATGTAAGTGAAGCGTGTGGGTGTGGTGAATCTATAAAGTTCTAATCACATTTAATTTTAAAATTTATTTTTTATAATATTTAGTTAAGTTGGTTTTTTAATGATTTTTGATTTAATTATGGAGATAAAATGGACTTAAGAAAACATTTGATTGCAGGAAATTGGAAAATGAATGGGACCTTAGATTCTATCAACGAAATTTTAAAAATAGACCAACTTTGTACCGGTCATGAGGTTGATATAGCTCTTTGTGTACCCAATACTATTATCAGTAAGACTAATGAAGCAATAAGCCATAAGAAATTAGTTATCGGTGCACAAAATTGTCATCATGATGAAAGTGGTGCTTATACTGGCGATGTTTCAGCAAAAATGCTAAAGGATGCTGGTGCTAAAATAATTATTGTAGGACATTCGGAAAGAAGACAAGCTTATAAAGAGACAAATGAAATAGTCAATAAAAAGGCAGTATCAATAATAAAATCAAATCTACAAACAATAATTTGTATAGGTGAGACGGAGGAAGAAAAAAAAATGGGTTTAACTAATAAAATAGTTTGTACTCAGCTTGAAAATTCAATGCCTTCAATTTCTGATGAAAATAATACTGTAATTGCTTATGAACCAATTTGGGCTATTGGAACAGGAAGAATCCCTAGTATTAAGGAAATAGAGGTTGTACATAAAGAGTTGAGATCTTTAGTTTCTAAAATTAAAGGTAAAGACACTGCAAATAAAATGAGAATTTTGTATGGAGGGTCGGTTAAATCAAATAATGCCAAGGATATTTTTGATTTAGAGGACGTTGATGGTGCACTTGTAGGAGGAGCATCTTTGAAATCTGAAGAATTTATGGGAATTATAAATGTTTGTTAGGTTTTATATAAATGAGTCTGGCATTGAATCTTTTTTAATTTTTATATAATCTCTTAATTCTTCTTCAATAGATTTATCCAGCTCAGGTTTTATATAATTCTCAAGTAAGGATTTTACTTTTTTACTTGCATTAGATGTGGTATCTCTAGCACCCTCCTCTTGCCAGGTTTCAAATGGCTTATAGTCAAAAATATCACTTCGCCAAAAAGCATTTTCAAAATTTAATTGTGTATGATTACAACCTAAAAAATGTCCGGAGGGACCAACTTCTTCTAATGCACTAATAGCTAGGCCATTAGTTGAAATATCAATACCAGAACTA
Source organism: uncultured Alphaproteobacteria bacterium (assembly GCA_902614945.1). GTDB lineage: Bacteria > Pseudomonadota > Alphaproteobacteria > Rhodobacterales > Rhodobacteraceae > CACIIZ01. The sequence goes on along the minus strand of CACMNE010000023.1, from coordinate 9,621 downwards.
AGTGTATGCAATGCTCCAAGTTGATCTGCATCTATGACAAACTTTTCAAAACTAGAAACTAATCCACCTTCTAACCAACCACATGAATGAAGCATGAAATTCACCCCTCCATGAAGTGCAGCCTGTAAAGTATTAGCACTTTCATAAGCGGACTGAGAGTCTGTTAATTTTGAGCCACAAAGTGCTCCACCTGAACGAAATGGCAAACCTAATCTTCTGGCTAATTGTCCAGCTCCATACAAAATCTTACTTGCTTCAGGTGTTCCAAAAGTTGGTGCTCCAGAGTTCATATCTATGGATGTTACAAATGCACCAAAAATTACTGGAGCACCAGGATTTAATAATTGAGAATAAGCAACTCCAGATAAAACTTCTGCAAGAACTTGAACTAAAGTTCCTGCAACTGAAACTGGTGACATGGCACCACCAACAATAAAAGGTGATATTATGCAAGCTTGCTGATTAGATACATATTCTTCTAGTGCTCCCATCATTATTGAATCAAAAGTAAGTGGTGAATTTATATTTATTAAACTAGTTAAAACAGTATTTTTATTTACAAAATCATCTCCAAAAAGGATTTTTACCATATCAATGCTATCTCGTGCCCTTTCCGGAGCTGTTACAGATCCCATAAAAGGTTTATCAGAATATATAATGTGAGAAAATAACATATCCAAATGTCTTTTATTAACAGGAACATCGGTTGGTTCGCACAGAGTACCTCCAGAATGATGTAACCATTTGGACATGTAGCCTAATTTTACAAACTTTTCAAAATCCGAAATAGTTGCATATCTCCTTCCTTTTTCAATGTCTCTAACAAAAGGTGGACCATAGACTGGTGCAAGAACTAAACTTCTACCACCTATTTCTACTGTTCTTTTAGGATTCCTAGCATGCTGAATTATTCTACCGGGTGCTGTACTACATAATTTCTTTGCTAAACCTCTTGGAATTTTTACTAGTTCGCCTGTTACATCAGCACCAGCCTCTTTCCATAATTTTAGTGCCTTTGGGTTGTCCAGAAATTTTACCCCTATATTTTCGAGAACTTCTTCTGCTTTTTCTTCAATAATTTCAATGGATTCTAAATTCATAATTTCAAAATTAGGAATATTTCTTTCGATATATTTAGCCGTATCTATTACAAGATTTGTTCTTGCAGCTCTTCTAGCGGATTGTCCTCCTGCCCCTCGTATTCTTCTACTCGCCATGTTCAAACCTTATATAATTCAATAAAATTTATTTTAACTGAATATTTATGAAAATATTTTAATTTTTTTTAATCTAAAATCAAAGTAACTTACTCATAAATTCCATAATATAGTTTTAGAGTACCTTGCAATATTATTTTTAAAAGAATAATAGTCAGCTATGAAAAATAATAAGCATCAAACTCTATTAATTATTGACTTTGGGAGTCAGGTTACCAAACTCATAGCAAGAAGGCTACGAGAAAAAAAAATTTACTGTGAAATACACCCCTATCAGAAAATTTCAGCTTCTTTTTTGAAAACTATTTCACCAAAGGCAATTATATTATCAGGTGGCCCAAAAAGTGTTAATGAGCAACATAGCCCAAAAGTAAATTCTATTATTTATAAACTAGGAATACCAATACTTGGTATTTGCTATGGACAACAATTAATGATGCATCAGCTTGGTGGAGAAGTACAGAATAGCAAATTTTCATCAGAGTTTGGAAGAGCATATCTAAAACTAAAAAAAGAAACAAAACTACTTGAAGGATGGTTTAATACTTCTAAGGAAGTAGTTTGGATGAGTCATGGAGACCACGTTTCAAAAATAGCACCAGGATTTGAAGTATTTGCTATCTCTAAAAATGCACCTCATGCTGTAGTTGCAGATACAAAAAGAAACTTTTATGGTGTCCAATTTCATCCAGAAGTTCATCATACCCCAAAAGGTATTTTACTTTTTGAAAACTTTTTGAAAATTGCCTGTTTTAGTGGTGATTGGACAATGCAGGCATATAAAAAAGAAATGATCCAAAATATAAAAAATATTGTTAAAAAAGATAGAGTAATTTGCGGTATCTCAGGGGGTGTAGATAGTACAGTGACTGCAACTCTACTCCATAAAGCTATTAAAAAACAGTTAACCTGTATTTTTGTAAATCATGGGTTCCTAAGAAAAAATGAAGAAAAAGAAGTTTTAAAAATGTTTAAAAATAATATCAAAATACCTTTGATATATGCTGACGAGAGTGCCCTTTTTATGAAAGAACTAGAAGGAGTAGCAGATCCAGAAATAAAAAGAAAAAAAATAGGAAAGCTATTCATAAATATTTTTCAAAAATATGCAAAAAAAATAAAAAATGCAAAATATTTAGGTCAAGGAACTTTATACCCTGATGTTATTGAAAGTGTTTCTGTAAATGGACAAATCTCTGAAACGATAAAATCTCATCATAATGTAGGTGGATTACCAAAAAAAATGGGATTGAAACTTATAGAACCTTTAAGAGAAATTTTTAAAGATGAAGTAAGAAACTTGGGAAAAGAACTTGGGATAAGTAAAGAATTTATTAATCGTCATCCTTTCCCAGGCCCTGGTTTAGCAATAAGATGTCCTGGTGAAATAACTAAACAAAAAATTGAAATATTAAGAGAGGCTGATCATATCTTCATCGATCAGATAAAAAAATTTGATTTATACGATGAAATTTGGCAAGCTTTTGCTTTAATTTTGCCAGTTAAAACGGTTGGTGTAATGGGAGATAAAAGAACGTATGAATTTGCCTGTACACTTCGTGCAGTTACTTCTGTTGATGGAATGACAGCAGACTATTTTGAATTCGATCATGAATTTCTGAAAGATACCTCAACTAGAATTATTAATGAAGTTAGAGGAATTAATAGAGTAACATATGATATTACTTCAAAACCTCCTGGCACTATTGAATGGGAATGAACTTTTGCTTATAAGTTATTGTTTTTATTAATTTATTTACATTAATGAAATCTGTCTTCAAAATTTAAGTATTTGATAATATTATAACTTATTCTCACAAAACTATATAAACTTATGCAATTGTGAAACGATTGCTTTTCATAGTTTTTTATTTTATAGCATGGATTTTAAAGAACCTTCTAGCAAATGCATTATACAATATGGATCATTTAAGTCGTATTCTCTTACTTTTCCACATTTTGTGCGGTTCATTATCTTTAATCTCTTCTGCTTTATCAATCTCCAGCAAAAAAGGGCAACGTACACATCGTTTCTTTGGGAAAATTTACTTTTGGGGAATGGTTGGTGTCTTTCTTACAGCTATTCCTCTTGCAATTTTTAAATTGAATGTTTTTTTATTATTAATAGCTATATTTTCTTTCTATCTAGCATTTGCTGGAATGCGTTTCGCCGTTAACAGAAAAGGTATACCAAAACTTATTGATTGGATTGCTTTTATCTTAATGTTTTTCTCTGGCATTGCTATGCTAATACTTGGATTAAAATATTACTTTAAAGATGATACGCAATTTGTGACCCTGTTAATTTTTGGATCAATAGCCTTGTTTTTATCATATAATGACTACGTTTCTTTCATAAAGAGAAACGCAGTAGGAAAACACAGAATTATAAGACATTTGACAAATATGCTAGCTGGCACGATAGCTGTGATTACCGCATTTTTAGTTACCAATTTTCGAACTGAACCAGAGTGGATATTATGGGTACTTCCAACTATAGTTATCACTCCAATAATTATTTGGTGGAATTTTAGAATGTTAAATAAATCAAACCCATATTAGAAGATTGCTACTTATGCACTACTTATGCACCTAAATTAAATGATAATAAAAACAACTATTTAAAGGTAAGAAAAAGTTGAGTGGGAACAAGAGATAGATATTTTTATCTAATAATATCAATAACTTACAGTAAATCATTAGTTACAAAGTCGTTGCAAACTATTTCTTAAATTATTTAATTTTTTTCTAAATTATAATAACATTAAAAATTAACAATATATGAAACAAATACCCTTTTTTTATAAATCAGAAGTTAATAAGAGTTATGGGTATACTCAAATACGAAACCATATAAGTGTTATGAGAATACGAACTAAAGAATGTTATTACTGCAAAGAACAAAAAGAAGTCCTTTTTCGTTGCAGATACGATGTGTTGAAGGATTGGGTTTTTCTTTGTGGAAATTGTCTTACAAAGGTTAAGTCTCAATATGAGGACACATATCAATATGGTGGAACTTGGAAGAGTAAGAAAAAATAGTGCCCCCTTAAAACTGATAACCATTTTTTAATGTATTAATAGTCTCTTTACCTTTCACATATATTTTGGTTATATTTTTGGTATGAGAACTCTAATCATCATTCCAGTTCTACTCTTTTCTCTTTTATTAGGAGTACCTTCTTATTCAGCAGATTTTAATAAAGGATTGACTGCTTTTCAAAGTGGAGACTTTGCAACAGCATTGAAAGAATGGAAACCTCTTGCTGAAGAAGGAAATGCTGTTGCACAAAATAATCTAGGATTGATGTACGATAATGGATGGGGAGTTCCCCAAGATGATAAAGAAGCAGCACGATTATACCGACTTGCTGCTGAACAGGGGGATGTAGATGCACAGTATAATCTGGGAGGAATGTACGATAAGGGAAAAGGAGTTCCCCAAGATTATAAAGAAGCAGAGCGATGGTGGCGACTTGCTGCTGAACAGGGTTTTGCAATTGCACAGTATAATCTATGAGTGATGTACAATAATGGAAATGGAGTTCCCCAAGATTATAAAGAAGCAGTCTATTGGTATCGACTTTCTGCTGAACAGGGGTATGCAAATGCACAGTCTAATCTAGCAAATCGTTACTATTATGGGGAAGGTGTTAATAAAGATATTGTTTATGCACATATGTGGAAAAATATTTCTGCTTCAAATGGATTTGAATTAGCAAAAGAAGACTTAAAGATAATTGAAAAGGAAATGACTTCTTCACATATTTCAGAAGCACAAAGACTTGCAAGAGAGTGTATAAAGAAGAACTATAAGGGTTGTTGATGTTTTACTCCCTACTACCCCCCATCAAAACTGCCTGATGGTTTCTAATCTATAAATGTAAAATAAAGATACATATATTTTTATCGGTTAGATGTATTAAATTAATACTTGTTGGTTGAATTTAAATTTTGATATTGTGAATTTACCTTAAACATCTTTGTCGTAAGACTTAGTGTGGATACTTAATGGAGTAAAAGTATCCACACATTTGGTTGATCATTAAAATTTGAAAGGGAAATTAAAAAATCAACTAATTAAACGGATGTTTACTGAGTTTTTTTAATTACAAAATGTCTCATTTACTTATCGAAGAATAATTTCAAAACTAATGTTACCAATCCTTCGGAATTGTGTGGTGTGAAGTTGTGTGAGGAATTGTTTATCAATAACCAATATAATTTCACACCTTTATGAAGAAAAATAATTAAGTGATTAAAAATTCTATTTCTTTAAAGATATTATTTTTTTGAAAATAACTTCAGGACTATTTTCATTTTCAAGTTTTTTAGTTTCAACAAATTTTTCAACTGCAATGGAATTTCTTTAATTACATTCGAACAAGTATCGCCATTTCTGTGAGCGTGTTACTGCTAATACTTTTAGCAATACGATAAATTAGGCCAGAGCGATTGTGCGGGAGTGAAAAATGTATTGCTGCATTTGATTTACTGCCAGAATGATTCACTATTAGCTGTGATAAAACTCTGATTTTCAATTCTTCCTTTACGTTTAGATAAAAATGTACAGTAAAATCATTATTGCAATAACTATGATAAAATATACCCAGTTTTTTACTTAACATTCTTCATGCATGTTAATTTATTGTTTTGAATTTCCTGCACTGCTCGAGGATTCAAATCAACTTATTGTACAGAAACTAAATTGAATCACAGGGAACAAAAATTTTATAGACTATTAACAAAATTGTTAAAGAGTTGAAAATAACTTACTAACTTTTTTTAATCAATGCATGCAATAAAGATACATAAATGATTTATGGTTAGTTCAAAAATGAATAAATCTTAACTTACTGAAACTGTTTTTTATTACAGAGTTTAAATCAACAATTTTCATATAAAATGAATGAATAATTTTCAGTGAAATTTGTTGTTTGAATTATAAAATACCATATAATCAAGACCAAACATTTATATGAAGTTTTTTAGTTAAGAATTAACATTAATTTATCATCTTATCCTTTTTTTAAATTATAAGCAGCTTTCAAATAATCTGGTCATATTTTCCTTCGTCAATTTTATGGGATTACCACCGCAACTTGGATCATTAAGAGCTGATTGCACCAAAGCTTTAATGTTAGGTTCTTTTACTCCCATTTCTGTCAATGAAGACGGGATATTTAACACTTTATTTAGATTATTAACAAATGAGATAAATCCATCAAATCCATCTGAAATCTCAAGATAATTACAAAGTAATTCAATTTTTGGTTCTATAGCAATTCTATTCATTAATAGTACTTCTCGCATTACTACAGCATTTGTTGTACCATGATGTGTGTTATGAACTGCACCAATAGGATGTGAGGCAGCATGTATGGCTCCAAGGCCTTTTTGAAAGGCCGTTGCCCCCATTATTGCAGCTGACATCATATGAGATCGCCCAGTGATGTTATTTCTATCTTTGTAAACAATAGGTAGATTTTCTTTTACTAGTCTCATTCCCTCTAGTGCCATACCTTGAGACATTGGGTGATAATGAGGTGAACAATAAGCTTCTAGGCAATGTGCAAAAGCATCCATTCCAGTACCAGAGGTGATTGATGATGGCATTCCAACAGTTAATTCTGGATCACAAATTACAATTTTTGGAAGAAACTTAGGATGAAAAATAATTTTTTTCTCTTTAGTTTGACTGTTTGTTATAACTGAAGCCCTGCCAACTTCTGAACCAGTTCCTGCTGTCGTTGGTATAGCAATAATTGGCATAATCTTGTTTGTCTCAGCCCTAGTCCACCAATTATCTATATCTTCAAAATCCCAAATTGGTCGTTTCTGTCCAATCATGAAAGCTACTAATTTTCCAAGATCAATACCAGAACCTCCTCCAAAAGCGATAACCCCATCATGTTTACCTTCTGTAAATATTTTTATACCAGCAGTGGCATTTATTTCTGTTGGATTTGGATCAACTTCTGAGAAAATAGAACGTCCTAGACCTGCTTTAGATAAAAGATCCAAAGTTCTGACAGTAATATCAAGTTTTGCCAAACCTCTGTCGGTAACAACTAAGGGTTTTGTAATACCTATTGTTTTACATGCATCAACTATTTCAACTATGCGACCTGCCCCAAAGCGAATTGAAGTTGGATATGACCAATTTGCGATTAATGACATAACTATATTCCATTTTTATTAAGAAAATAACAATTGAAATTACTCCAATGCATTTTACAAAAATATATTGAAAGTATGAATTTTTTACTTAGAAGTGACTCTGTAGGCTTTAATTTTATCTAGAATAACAAAAAAAGCAAAGAAATTTTAATTTTAAAATTACTACAGAAACTAAATCTTTATTTCCTAATTAAGTTAAACACTTATAATAATGTTTATTAAGAAAAATAATTTTTTATTTATTTTAAAATTATTAAACTTAATTACCAAACTTAAAACAATTTTCTACAGTTTTTGATTTCTTCTATATTTATAAGTTTATTGTATAAATAGTCAGGTGATTTACTTATTCCTGAAAATTCGATGCAAGATTTAAACTTATTAAAAAGCATCACTTGATCTAGTGGCTTTTTAGCTGAACCAATAGGAGCACCCATAAATTTTTCATAGCAATTCCCAGATTTATCAAACAGTTTTACATTTGACCACTCTGGACAAATAATTTCAGACTTTTTTATATTATTTGGAAGTTCTCCTACCCTCATATCTATTATTTCCATTAATTTTTTTGTATCTTCATCCGAGATATATTGATCATCTAAAAAATTTAACTTGATAGAACCAAATTTAATAATCATTGCAATGGAAAATTGCATACTAAATTGAGCTTCTTTTACTGTTTTAGGGTTATTATAAGTTAAATTAGAAGCAATTATTGGAGGGACTGTACATATAACTTGACTGATTTCTCTTATTTTTATTTTTTTTGATTTTAGAATAGAGTTTATTCCGTCAGCTGCTGCATGGCTAGCATAACATACTGGATATTTTTTTATATCTACTCCTGGATTGAGCAAACTAAAATCATTACCAATATTTTTGATTAACTCATAATTAAATTCATTATCATTAAGGATTTTTAATATCCCGTTCCTATCCTCAAAAACATCGTTAGGCCCTGTTGCACCTTTTTTTGCAATATTTGAAGATAATATCCCATTTTCAGCAGATTTACCACAATAGTAATGCTTAGCATTTGTTCCTCTTATCGCACGGACTGCTCCAACACCAGACATCGATATCGATAGTGCATTTTTAATTTCATTAGTTTTCAAACCTAACAAAGAAGCAGTACCAGCTGTGCTACCAATAGAACCAAAAACTGAGGTAGTCCACCATCCTTTATGATAAATATCGTTAGAAAAAGCTTTTGCAACGGCAAATTGAATTTCTAAACCTATTATAAAACTTTTTAATAACTCAGCACCTGAAAGTTTGTTTTGCTGAGCACAAGCTAAGACAGCTGGAAAAACAACAGATGATCCATGTACTACTCCGGCATAGCAGTTGTCATCAAAATCAAGTGAATGACCCAAAGCACCGTTAACAAAAGCAGCACCTGCTGGATTTAATTTTTTCTTCATTCCAATAATTTCACAATTACCTTCTAAATAGGTTTCTTCTGCTAAGTTATAAATCAGTGATGCAGGCTTTGTTCTTGATCCTGCAAATGTAACTCCTGATATATCAATGATCAGATTTTTGGCTATATTAACTATTTCTTCTGGAATCTTTATAGTGTTTAATTTTTTAATCCCACTTGTAAGTCTACTAATAATTAGCTGATCAGAGCTCATTTAATTAAAACCTTTTTAAGTAACTAATTTACAATGGAAATTACTTTTTAAAATAACCCGCTCTTACAGCCGTTCCTATTAAATTACATATGAACCTACCAGCTGTAATAGCAGTAATTCCGTTTACATCTTTAGCCGGAGTAATTTCAACAATATCCATTCCTAAAACTCTACCTTTTTTTACTAATCCCTGTATTAATGTCCTCATCTGTGCATAATTTACTCCACCAGGAGCAGGTCCAGCAACTGCTGGCATTATAGTAGGATCAACTCCGTCAGCGTCTATTGTTAAATAATAATTTTGATTATCAGGGATTCTATCAAGAATTGCTTTAATTCCAACTTCTTGCAGTTCTATATCAGTAATTAAATTTGAACCATAATCTAAAGCAGCTTCTGCTTCCTCCGGTCTCGCACTTCCAGCTGAGCGAAGTCCAATCTGAAAAATTTCATCAATATGATCCATTTCAGAAGCTCTCCTAATCACACTTGATAATCCATAGCTTACGCCATGAAATACATCCCTCCAATCTATGTGTGCATCTACCTGAACCAAGGTAATAGGACCATGATTTTCTAAGGCACGA
>CACMNE010000022.1:0-22357 GCA_902614945.1 uncultured Alphaproteobacteria bacterium | reverse complement strand
AGGGGTGGGGTAAACCATACCCCACGGGTACCCACCACTTTAGTATTTGGGACTCCTGTAGTTGTATTGTAATATGAATAGAAATGAAGGAAATTTGGAAATTGGTAACTGTAAATGCTGACACTTTATGAGAAGTATAATCGGGAGGGAGTTCAAGAGCTTTTCCAACCCGATTATAGCTTTAAACGAGGTACAGGTACTTGGGGATTGCAAGGTGTAATTAATTTACCTAATAAACAAAATGATTGGGTTTTTTTTGTAACTTATGGGCAGAGCCAGGCTGGCCACGATTTTGAAGAGGGCATAACTCCTGATGGAGTCTTAACTTGGCAATCACAACCAAGCCAAGGTTTAGATAATAAGAGGGTATTGCAATGGATCAATCAAAACCCTGAAATTGACAAAATCTACCTTTTTTTGCGTCCTAACAAAAAATCTGAGTACTATTATTTAGGTAATATCAATTACTTAATGCATGATATTAATAGAGAGAAACCTGTTTGGTTTCAGTTTCAAGTGCTAGATTTCAATCCCACAAGTACTCTTTATTCTGAAATTCAAGGCGGGGTAAGTTCTGTTTCATATGAACAAGAGAAAACTTTAATTAAGGGTCCAGTTAAGGTCTCTCCACCTACCAAATCAGAGCCATCGGTTCGTACATCTACTTTTAAGGCTCGTAAGATCCCTGATTTGTCAGAGAAAGAGGCTCGCAATAAGAAACTAGGATTAGCTGGTGAACTATTTATTTTGCGGTTAGAAACAGAGCGCTTGAAACTTTGTGATAGAGCAGATTTAGCTGATAAGGTTGAACATACATCTGTTAAGATAGGAGATGGGGCGGGTTATGATATAAAATCGTATAATGAAGATGGTTCATCCAAGTTTATAGAGGTTAAGACTACTAAAGGTGGTATTAGAACTGGGTTTTATATTACGCCTAATGAATTGGCTTTTTCAGAATTACACCCAGATAGTTATGTCCTCATTAGGGTATTTGATTTTGATCTGGAAAAAGAAACAGGAAATTATTTTGAACTTGGATCCGACCTCAAAACCCATGTTTCGCTAACGCCAGTAAATTTCAAGGCAACATTTTAAAGTAAAATTTCAACTCTACCAACTTTTCTGCTCTTAGAGTTCGAATAGCTCGAGTTTCACGTCCATGAATAGTTTTTGCTTCTGCACAACGCCTCTTACCATTCAATGTTATTGGTCCAGTTGATTTACCACCATGGAACATACAAACAGACTTCCCCTTCAGAGCTGCTTTCTTACATTGTAATTTACTACGTTTAGATAATGCTTGGCATCTAAAGGCATGAATGCGTCCTCCAGCCAAGGATATGTACTGTTCTAAAGGAATAGTATTCTTATGAAGTTTAATTCGCAGCACCCCTTGAATCGATAGTAGGGAAGGTTGCCAACCTTGCCACCCATTTTGAAAAAGTTTTTATACATTATTATTGATTTTTTATTTCTATTTTATGAAAATGCCTGGCAAGCTCGGCAAGTATCACCAATTAATTTTATCTCCGATCATTTTCTCAAACTCTTTCCGCGCAGTTATCAATGATGGTAACTGGTATCCTCTTTCTTGAATTTTATTTTTATATTTTCGATCTTTTCTAGCACTTGGACAACATTTTCTTATCCCAGTACGAATTTCATCAAATTGGATTGACTGATACTGTCGAGTTCCACTTTTAAAATTTCTATAATACTCAGATAGTTTCATACTTGATAAAAAACTTGATGAACTATCGAAATGTATAATTGGTAAAATAGATCCACCAATATCAAGATGTTCAGAACATAATACTTCATACCAATAACGTTCAAAACCATTTAGGGATTTTAATTTTTGTTGTAATAACTCTTTTGTTTTAGGTTTTGCTCTAATATTAAAATTACTAAGATCTATTAATTTTAGTGCTTTTATAATTCCAGATATTTGATTGGGATCATTGATAGCATCATACAAATCTTTAAAATAACCATAATTTCCTTGATATTGGTCAGATACATTACAAAATACAAATCGTCGATCATCTATAGCAATATTTCCAAAATGATCATGATTAGAGCTAGCAAAGAATCTATGTATAGAAATTAAAGATCTGCGTGGTTCGTATTTTTGCTCAATGGTTATACTTGGCTCTGTTATCAAAGATTTTAGTCTATCCATAGCCTGTTTTTGACCACTAAAGAGAGCTTCATCCATGCAGACTACATAATTTCTTTCAAGAGCAGCGTTAAATCCTCCAGTAACATGCTCAATATTAGAAACTTCTAAAGTTGTTATTGGCCATATTTTTCGAAGTAAACTGTAGAAGGTACCTTTTCCAGTGCCTTGTCCCCCTATCAAAACAATCATCACGCCAGGTTTTTCCTCTGGCTTTTGAAGCATGTGGGCGAGAAAATCTCTTAAATAATAAAAAAGATTCCTATCTCCATTACATATTACTTCTTTAATAAATGAGACAATTAAGGGAGAACTTTTGAAAGAGGAGCCAGCACTTGGTTCCACCCAATAATTTAATGTTGATTTTGGAGTATTTTTCGGTGTGAAGGCAATCTTATCATATATAAGTGTCTTAGGACTAACCATAAAATTTTGAATACAATCTTTTACGTTGGTTGATACTGGGAGGTTTTCCAAACATCTTTGCATTAAGAGTTTGCCAGCAGGAATTTGATACATACTAATACCGTCATCTGACTGACCGTTTTTCACCTTTCTTATTTCTTCATTAAGTCCAACTCTAATTTGACTATCAAGGCTTAATAAACAAAATTCTTTTTGTAATTCTGCTAATGGATCTAATTGGGGAGTTTTGTTTTTCATTTTAGTCGTTCCACCCATCTTTAAGAACCAGGTACTTGATTGTTCCTATAGTAATTAAATTTTCATGATTTTCATTGAAGCAATTGATAATGTTATGAAAATCCTTATCATCAAATCTATGTGGTGAACTAATACACCATTGATAGGCTAAATCTTTTGAATCCGCCCATCCTGTACTTAGGATGGCCCAAACTATATTCCTATACACTTCATAAGAGCAATCAGAAGATAAATAATTCAGCATACTATTTAGTTCAGCACGTTTTCGTGGAGTATCTGGGTAACAACCCTTTCCATATGAAGGTAATTTATTTTTTATTTTTTTTGAAGAAACTGGCCACCATTCTTTTTCAAGAATTTTTAAAACTTTAGTGGCATCGGTTATTGGTTTAATTTTCCCATGACCTGTAACTGTTAAAAACCTTCCTTTGTAGTACATTTCACCATATGAACTTTGACCACGGCCTAGTGGTACCTCGCAAAGAGCAAAAATCCTTATCCCATTCCTACTTGGACTAATTTCATAGTAACTATCTAGTGATTTACAGATTCTTTTGGCTTTATTACATTTTTCTTCAGAATTAAACACCTTATCTAAGTCTACCCCGATCAGGTACATTTCTCTGTTTTGAGTTATTGGATCACCAGTTAGAACAAATCCGATACCATTTGCAGAACTGCTTTCATATTTCTTAAAAGCGGTGTCAAAACTTAAATGGTTTTCCCTATTGTGACAGTTTATTTTCTTTCCTATTGTTGGATCGATGGGAATTTTTGAAAAGCGACCATCGGAGGAGAAATCAAATGCCTTCCATACGATCCAATTTGGAGTTTGTTTTAACAAATCTGGAATATTTTTTGGATTTACCTTCGGAATTACAAAATCAACTTTTTTATTAACCTTGCCTTCTATCATTTGTTTACCTGCAACCTATATCCAGAAAGATAAGATTTGATGTCTCGCACACTCCAGCGGATAGAGTTGGGAGCTAATTTTATAGGTTTGGGTAATCTTTCCGAATTAACGTCTCGCCATAGGCTTGTACGACTTCGTCCTGTTAGTTGAATTATTTCTCTTGCAGTTAATAATGCTTCGTCCGGAAGTGTAGAAAAATTCTGTATTCTTCCACTTAAATCATTTGATTTACTCATATTCATTTTAGCCTCATTAATTCTATTTTTAACCATTAGACAAACCTCTACCGTTAACAAAAATCAGTTTTTTTTGAGCTAATTGATGCTTTGAAATCAGTTTGTTTTATATCATTTCATCAGTTTTTAAAGTTTTTCAAGAGGTAAAATTTACCTAACTCCTGTTAACGTGTTACTGTATGAATATTGTTTAAAAACAATAGTTTAAAGGAAAAAATAAATTTAAAAAAAATGCAGAATTTTTAATTTAGTTGCAAATATATTGCGACCAAGCTTCCATCATAGGTCTTCTTTGCTCTAGTAAGTCTGTTCGGTGGTAAGCAGCTTCAGTTTTGTCTTTCACTGAATGTGCCAATGCCTTCTCTGCTAAATCTCTGTTATATCCGTTTTCCGAAGCCCAATCTCTAAATGATGATCTAAAGCCGTGAACAGTTGCAGTTCGGTCAGGTATATCGCTTTGGGCCTTTTTATCTCTTAAGAATTTAGTCATTGCCATGTCGGTTAAAGCTATATGATTTCTTGGCGAAGGGAATACTAGCTTCATTTCGTTAGCAGCTGTCTGTTTCTCTAGTAATTTGATTACCTGTTTTGTAAGGGGGACTCGGTGAATGATACCAGTTTTCATCCTAGTAGCAGGGATATTCCATACTGATTTTTTAAAATCGATTTCAGACCACACCATATAACGCGCTTCACTTGATCGAACAGCAGTGTGGATAATAAACTCAAGAATAACACTCGTTATTGTATTTTCTTGATCTATGGTTTCTTTTTTAAATTTAGGTATTTCTGGCCAAGGCATTGATGGATGATGTATTACACGTTTTGAAGCACTAGGCTGAGCGGGTAGGAGGTGATCTACTGAATCTACAGGGTTTCCAGACACAAGCTCCCTTGCAAAGCACCACTTCATTATCGTTTGGCAGCGTTGTTTGACTCTAGCTGCAGTTTCAGCTTTTTCTAACCAAATTGGTTTTAATACTTTAGCGAAGTCACTTGCTTTAAGTTGATCAACGGGAAGGTGGCCAATATCAGGAATTACATAGGTGTTTATAGTATTAATCCATTGGTCTTTATGTTTTTTATTTTTCCACCCAGTTGATAGAGAGTCATAAACTTTTATTGAAACTTCCTCAAAAGTTGGAACATGGTGATCATCATTGTCCAAAATTTGTTTTTTTGCCCTATGATCAATAGGGTCGATGCCCTCGGCTAACATTTTCCAAGCTTCTGTAGCTAGTTCTCTTGCCAACGCAATACTTGTAGCAGGATAGGAGCCAAGCCCCATGTCACGTCTTCTTTTACTTTTTGTAGATGTATATCTAAGTTGCCACTTACCTTTCCCTTTAGTTCCAGAAGGTAGTAGTCGTAACCCAGTGACAGTTCCATCTGGTAATGGTTTTTCGCCTGGTTTCATATTTTTTGCTTTAGTATCAGTAAGCATCAGACCCACATTTAGACCCACATTAAGTACGAGCTTCAATGATAATAGATGAAACAAATTGAAACAAGATTTTAATTTTTTTATTATAAACTACTGTAATATAACAAGTTATCATATCTTTATTAAATATTTTCAATATCTTAATTGTATAATACAGGCGGACACCTCCTCCGCCATATATCGGTAATTAATTCAATAAAAACAGAGTGTTAAAGTTTTTTATGAAATTTTACCCACAAACCTACCCACAATAAAACATTGCTAGAGATATATTCTCAGGGTACTTTTTCTTTATTTAACAAAGAAAGTTTGATTATGACGGACAAAGGGTAGGGCACCCCAAAAACCATAGCCTATTATTAGTAAGTACTACTGCTCACACATTTTGGTTTCTAAAAGTGTAAAACATAATAACTAAATATAAACTGGGATTAATAAGTAATATTATTGGATAGAAATAACTATTCAGGGTTTTTGAAGTATAAAGGCTAAGTTATTTGCAGGCATTTTCGCAGTACTTAAATGGACTAATCCTGCCTCACCAAAAAGATTCAAAATATCTACATCATTTTTGTATCCTAAATCTGGGTCAGTATTAATTAAGCTATGATGGAAATCCATATCATTCTTACTAACTAGCTTTCCACTACGCATAAAAGGTCCATAAATAATTGAAAGCCCGTTCGAAGACAACGCTTTAAACATTTCTTTAATCAAAA
Organism: uncultured Alphaproteobacteria bacterium; assembly: GCA_902614945.1. GTDB lineage: Bacteria > Pseudomonadota > Alphaproteobacteria > Rhodobacterales > Rhodobacteraceae > CACIIZ01. Next base: position 16,197 of record CACMNE010000022.1, on the reverse strand, counting down.
TTTTTGTTTCCTTAATGCTAATCAAATGTAGCAAGTTCACCAATAGAATAAGGTCTTGGTTATTATGCTTTGTACCCCAACCTTCCGTAGTTGCATCTAACAGGCACGGAGGTTTCAGGTTTGTTAAATGCTGATCATTGCTCCAGCAACAAATGCTTTTAATACGGGCTTCATCCACATCTGAGGGTTGCCAATTTAGATGTGGCAACGCCGAGGCAAGTTTTACAACATGCTGTCCAGTCCCGCTAGCTATCTCCAGTGCGTTGCCTGATTTGATTGCAGTCTTTTTTACTAATTCGACAATAGGCTTAGCATTTCTAATTGCAGATGGTGCATTAAGACGACCGTCGCTCTCATAATTAGCGACGCTGGCTGTTTCGGGAAGATTTTGACGGTGACTCATAATGATATGATGTAAAAAAAAACAAAAAAAAGAAAGATATTTTTCAAACAAAACTTAGAGAGTATTAAGCATAACAAACTTAATAGTCATATCACTTACCTCAGAGATATATCCTTTAGGATAAGGTACCCCAAAAACCAAAGCCTATATTAGCAAGTTCTACTGCTCAAATATTTTGGTTTGGGTAGGGTAAAAAGGGTTTAGCTTTTCTATTGTATATGTTTTTTCCTAGATTAATATATTACATTTGATTAAAAGATGATATAAATCATAGCTTAGGAATTCAATAGAGTATAGATTATGACACTTTGGGAATTACACGGTCGTAGTTTTGGAAATTGTAATTGTGCATACGGATGCCCATGCCAATTTAATGCATTACCAACAGATGGTACTTGTGAAGCTGCAGTAGGATACATAATTGATAAAGGCTTCTATGGTAACATTCGCCTTGATGGATTAATGGCAGGTTTCACTGTTAAATTTCCTGGACCTGTTCATGAGGGTAATGGAGAGCAACAATTAGTTATTGATGAGAGAGCTACTGAAGAACAACGGATAGCTCTTCAGACTATTATGACTGGTGGTGATACTGAAGAAATGGCAACTATGTTTTGGATATACTCAGCAATGGCTCCAAAGAAATATGACACACTTTTTAAAAGGCTTGATTTTGACATTGATATTGAAGCCCGCAGGGGTAAGATTTTAGTTGATGGTGTTTACGAGGTTATTGGCGAACCTATTAAAAATCCTGTGACAGGTCTAGAACATCGCGTTCGGATTGATATTCCTCATGGATTTGAGTATCGTATTGCTGAGATGGGTAGTGGTACTACCACAACAATGGGTGGTGACATAAAACTAGAAAAAAATAAAAATTCATACGGTCAATTTGCTGAGATGCATTTAAGTAACTCTGGAATTATTGATGCCACATAGTATCTTTTATTAATTTCAAGAAAACCTTAATAAATTTTATTTAGTTTTTTGGACATTTTAAGATTAGTTTGGCCTATAATTTCGTTACCAAAAACCTTTTTACGACTTGGCCACAGCCCATCCATAGCCTTTTTTCATTAGCTTTCATTTTCCCGTATAAGTGGAAAAGTATGTTTAGTAGTCCAAACTTTTTAATTTTTTATATAAAGATGTCACATATGTCACTTATGTCATCCACCCCTGAGATATATCTTTAAGGTACCTCAAAAAACATAGCCTATTGTTAGCAAGTATTACTTCTCACACATTTTGGTTGGAAATAGTTGGCTTACTAACACTACAAATTTTATATTTTTAAATTCTCTTCTAACTTAAGAATTTTCACAAATTTAAAAAAAGACATAATATCTTGGTAAATATATTTAAATAAATTTCAAATTTATTATTCTATTTCAATAAAGTATTGTATTAATTTTTGATTATTTTTAATAAATAAGTGACAAAATATTTTCAAAATGCGTTGAATTTTATTTGATTACGTAAGGTAAAATTAATTTAATTTTGCAAATTACTGATCTTTTATGTAATTATATTTACAACTTTTTTTTTATTATTATTTGGAGGTAATAAGATGACACCCTGGCAATTAGACATAACTCAGATGCAAAATTGTAATTGTGATTTTGGTTGTCCTTGTCAATACACTGTTAAACCAACACATGGAACCTGTGAAGCTTCTATTGTTTATGAAATTCATTCAGGGTTTTATGGAGAAACAGATTTATCTGGTACTAAAGCTGGATTTATTGCAAAATGGCCCGGAGCTATTTACGAAGGAAATGGAGAAATTCAATTAGTCATTGATGAAAATACAACAGAGGATCAAAGAAATGGTATTGAGGCAATATTAAGTGGTAAAGATACTGATGAAATGGCTACAGGTTGGTATATTTTTAATGCAATGTGTCCAACTAAGCATGAAACTATATTCAGAAAAATAGATGCTACAATTGACCAAGAAGAAAGAATTGGTAGTGCCAAAGTAGAGGGAATGTTTGATCTGAATGTTAAACCACTTGCAAATCCAGTATCTGGAATGCCTCATAGAGCAGCAATGGCTTTACCAAATGGACAAGATTTTCTTTATGCAGAAGTAGCTAATGGTACCACGATAACAAAGGAAGGTTCAATACTGCAACTACCTAATAATACTAATACGCATTCCCAACTTTCTAGAAATAAAATGAATAATCATGGGATGATTAAAGATTGAGTTATTGTGAAATTGGAAAATAAACCCAATCTATCTACCGTACTAGAAAAAGATAATTTAATTGTTTATCTTTCTTTAATTTTAATAATTATCATTACTGGAGTTTATACTATTTTTGGCATTGGAATGCCTATGAGTGCTATAGAAATGACAAAAATGTCAGGCATTTTTAGTATACCATCATCAATGGATATGGACATGAACATGGGATCAAATAACATGAACATGGACATGGGATCAAATAACATGAACATGGACATGGGATTGTCATTTAGCATGGCAATAAGTATGTTTTTTATGTGGTGGCTTATGATGATTGCTATGATGACTCCAAGCGCAGCACCTACTTTATTATTATTCCATAATTTAAAAAGGATTGGTAGTGAAAGAAAAAGGGCATTGTCTTATACTTATTTCTTTTTATCGGGCTATTTAATAGTTTGGGCTATATTTAGCTTAATTGCTTGTATACTCCATAAATTTTTTGATAACTCAAGCATTACTGACATAGGCATGATGCAAATAAGATCTATTCAATTTTCAGGCACACTTTTGATAGCTGCTGGCATTTATCAATTTACACCATTAAAAAATGCTTGTCTTGAAAAATGTCGTACACCAATTGATTTTTTATCCTCTAACAATAGAAAGGGAGCAAAAGGCTCGTTTATAATGGGAGCTCATCATGGTTTATTTTGTCTTGGCTGTTGTTGGGCACTAATGGCATTATTATTCGTTGGAGGTGTAATGAACCTTTTTTGGATAACAGGATTAGCATTATATGTACTTATTGAGAAAATTATTATCAAAGCTAGGTGGTTAGATAAAATTATGGGCTTGATTTTAATAGTTTTCGGAATCTTTCTGTTTTTATGAAAATAAATATTCAATAATTAAATAGATAAAAAAAGAAGTAAAATATTGCTAAAGATTTTGAAATTTTGAAATTTTATCATATGTGGCTTTTTTAAGTTCAGCAAATGTGTCAGCAGAATTTCTATAATGTATTGATCTGTTCGATACTATTAAACTATCGTTTTTATTCTCTAACATTTTGATATAGTTATCTACAATTATTTTACTTTTAGTAATATCAGTACGATTTATTGATAAAAACTTAATATCATAGTCACTAATTAAGATTTCTTGAAAGTGCTGTTTGAAAAACAGGGTTGTGCTTTTTAGCATTTTAAAGATAGCTATATTATTTTTAATTTTGTTAGTAAATTCTTTTTCAACTTGAATATAGTTAATATTATTTTTTTTTGTTAAAACTTCTGGGAATGAAATTCTATCTATAAAATATTTATTATCCCCAATAAGTATTTCAGTTTGAGCAACCTTAATTTTTTTCTTTATAAAAAATGTCATTATGAGATACTTAGTTTTAATAAAGTCCAAATTAATACCATGATCTTTTATAGACTTAATTAGATTAATTGGATATACGAATAGATTTTTTTCTGAAGGATTATTTGCAAACTGGATTTTTCTAAAAGGGCAAAAATTAAATTTTCTAATATCATTACTGTCTTCAATAATTTTACTTAATTCCTCTCTTAATTTTTTTTGAAACTCTTCAAAAGCACCTACTTTTGGATATGCAATAAATCTATCTTTATTTATATAATTTTCAAAATGATAACTTTTATTATTTAAAACCCCATATTTTAGCTCTTTAGGGACAAACCAAGGCTCAATATTTATTAAAAAATCTTTTTTTGAAGTTTTGAAATAATTCTTTAATAATTTATTCTGTTCATAGCTCTTAAGAACTTTTTTAAACAAATATTTATTGTAAAATAAATTCAGAGTATCACTTTTTTCACCTTGGCTAAATGACTTTAAAATCTTTGGATCTTTTATATCTTTTAGGGAAAAATTCCTTTTAAAAATTTTATTGTTAAAAACTAAATTTCTATTAGCCATAGATTTTATAATTTTGATGCCCGAACTAGATATAAGTTCAAAAAACTCAGAGTTTCTTTCTATTTCTAAAGCATGATAGCCATAATCAAAATTCATATTTCTAAATTTAAAAGAGCTATCGATATTTTGGGAAGGTTTAACTAAAATACTACAACTTATATTGTCAGAAAGAAGCTTCTTAGCTAATAACAAACCTTTTAGGTCATTTGAAAAAATAAAGACTTTCATCCTTATGAATTATTTCATAATTATATAAGTTAAAGAGAGAATTTGTCTCACCTTATAAAAAAAAATTGAAATTTTATAAATATTTATTCAGGATTAGTAATAAAGGTATCGATTTGTAATTTTTACCCACCCCTAAGACATATCCTTGGGCACCCCAAAAAACCATAACCTATTATTTATAATCAGTGGGTTGGGAGTTCGAGTCTCTCTGGATGCACCATTTAAGACATTTTCATATTATTTTTTAAAGGTCACATGCTTTTTTAAGCAATACTTCATTTACTGTATCTTTTTCAGGTGAAGTCCAATCGGATGGAATAAGATGAGAACTCGATAATTTACCTTTGCCCATATTTTTTTTATAATAATGTTCGGCGAAAAAAATTACTCTAAATAATTTACAGTCCCCTTGAACTAAAAAAATATATGATAAATCACCTGCTGAATCGGGTTTTTTTAAATTAGTTAATGCCCAAAAATAAACTAAACCACCTTCCTTCCTAATTTGGTCCATATCAATGTAGTAATCTGCAGTATTATCTGCAGTAGTAATTATATATTTCCAATCTGCAAAAGAAGGTGTTGTAATTAACAATAACAATACGATTAATAACTTTTTCATTTTATTGCCTATTTCAAGATTTAATTTTCGAATTTTATCATAAATTCTAATTCGATTAAATTAAATTAATGTAAGACTCTAAAGCTATATATTTTTAATTTAATTAAATTTTGTTTTAACCCTCATTTTAAGCCCATACAGACTCAAGATTATTACTAGTGTAAATAATACTTCCGACACCTAATATGACTCTTCTGAGTTATCCTAGAGTCTCTGAGGGTAGGGCACCCCAAAAATCATAGCCTATTATTAGCAAGTACTACTACTCACAAATTTTGGTTTGTATATGGAAAGCTGCTAATTGAAATATGTGTCACATTCTTAACGCTACGTTATGTTTGAAGTAAATAGTCGCTTTACCTAACATCATTGTTATCGGAGAGAGTAATGCCTGAAAAAGAAATAGATCGTAAAGTTGCTATTATTTTAGCTACGGATGTTGTTAATTATAGTAAACACATGGAAGCTAATGAAAGTGAGACGGTTAAGAACCTTCGTGCTTGTGAGCTAATCTTACAAAAAGTAATCAAAAAACATGATGGCCGTCTTTTTAACTCAGGGGGTGACTCTTTCTTTATTGAATTTCCAAGTGCTGTAGAAGCCGTTGAATGTGCAGTAGCTTTTCAAATATATCTAAAGAAAAGAAATAGCTCGGACAGTATCACAATCCCTTTAGAGTTTAGAATAGGGATCAGTATGGGAGATGTTATTAAAGAAAAAGAAAATCTTCTGGGCGATGGTGTCAATATAGCTGCTCGATTAGAAGCTTTAGCTCAAACAAATGGAATTACTATTTCAAAAAACATCTATGATTTGGTTAAAGCAAAAACATCTCATCAGTATAATGACTTGGGTATTCAAAAGGTGAAAAAGAATGAATTTCATGCTTATGATATTCTCCTTGATCCATCACAGAAAAGAAAACTAAAAACGCAAAAATCAAATAGGCCCATTTTAGCAGTAGCAACCTCTTTTTTAGTGATTGCAGTGGTAAGTTTCTTTTATATAAACCAAGTAAATAAATCGACATCAACTTCAGATATTTCTTCTTTGAATACTATTTTAGTATACCCTTTTAAAAATATTACTGATCCCGAAAATAAGAATAGATTTAGTGAGGCACTCACAGAAAGCATGATAGGTAGTTTGTCCAGATATAAAGGAATTAGGATCTTATCTAGTAGTACTAGTTTTTTTGCAAAAGAAAATGAGATGAGTCCCAGTGAAATTTTTAATAAATATTCAGTAAATTATATAGTTACAGGATCAATTCAAACATTTGGTGATAACTCAAGGATAAATTTAGAACTTACTGATGCCAAAAAAGATACTGTGGTTTGGTCTAATAAAATAGATTTTGAAATATCAGATATATTTAAAGCTCAAGAAAAAATAGGAAATGAGATTTTAGAATATTTGCAAATAAATCTTGTGGCAGGATCTGGAACAGCCGCTGAAAAGTTAGGAACACCTGAAAGACTTATAATTTCATTAAATGCAAGGGACGAATGGAGAAAATTTAATCCTGAAGGATATAATAAATATAACAAACTAACAGATCAATTAGCTCACAAGCACGAAGGTTCTTAACCGTCTCACTTTCATTAGCTTCCATGTGTTTACTATAATTAACAACATCCGTAGCTAAAATAATAGCAACTTTACGATCTATTTCTTTTTCAGGCATTACTCTCTCCGATAACAATGATGTTAGGTAAAGCGACTATTTACTTCAAACATAACGTAGCGTTAAGAATGTGACACATATTTCAATTAGCAGCTTTACATATACAAACCAAAATTTGTGAGTAGTAGTACTTGCTAATAATAGGCTATGATTTTTGGGGTGCCCTCAAGGATGTGTCTTAGGGGTGGGTGTTATGATTGTTATGTTTGTTATGTTCAACACAAACTGATTTTTTTATGAGTATTTATTAATTCATAAAAGTTTCAAATATCCTTTATAACTTTAATCAATAAATTGAAGACGTTCTAATTTTATCATAAGCTAAAATAGGACTGCTAAATATTTAAAAGGTGTTATTTATGGATAAAGACAGTTATTTTTCTTCTGCAATTGTGACCTTTCCTTCAGAAGGTGATTATAAATTATGGTCAGATAAATTTGAATTATTTAATACGGATAAATCAAAAGAATTTTTAAGAAAATCAGGCCAATTAAATGTTATTTGTATTCGTATTGCAGATGAAAACCTTGTAAAAATTTTGATTATTTGGGAGTATGAGGATGAAGAGGCCTTTGTTCGGTGTCAGAAACTTTGGTCAAAGTGGGGGGATATTTCTCAAGAATTTGTTTCCAAAATAGTTTTCAACAGAGGAAAGAAATTTTATAGTTGGTAATGTTCTCATCCTATAGGATATGTCTTAGGGGTAGGTGACATCTTTAAAGGAAAATTTCATTGCTTAGGCACCTTTTGGGCACCTAAACACACTTTTCCACTTGCACAGAAAAATGAAAGCTAATAAAAAAAAGAACGGATGGGGTGTAGCCAAGTGGTAAGGCAACGGTTTTTGGTATCGTTAGAAACTATATTAATCTGTCAATCCTGTATCCAATATCCAATAAAATAAAGTAATCTCTTTACACAGTTTACAACGTTGACATATTAGACCATTGGATTTGGGCAACTATTTGGGCAACTAGGAACTAGATTGCATAGATTGTTGAACATCTTGTAAACGTTTAGCATCTTTCTTCTTTTTTCTTTCAAAGAAGTGCGTGTAAATATCCATCGTGATAGCTACTGAACTATGACCAAATCTTTTACTGACAGTTAATATATCAAAGTCTGCTTCAAACAAATTTGATGCGTGTGTATGTCGAAGAGAATGAAACCCTCTATGCTCTAGTTTTCCTTGCTTCACTATTGTCTCATATATTTTTCTTATTTGGCTTCTATGAGGTAATCCAAAATCATCAGAGAAAATTAAAGGTACTTTGTTAATGTCAGCTCTAGTTGGTAATAACTTTTCTTGCATCCACAGTTTATAACTTTTTAACTCTGCAATATCATTTGGGGTAAGCTCTATAACTCTGATACTTTTCTTTGTCTTAGGTAACTTCAATGCAGGGTTTGTATCGCCACCTGCATAATGAACAGTACGATTAATATTGATAGTACCGTTTATTAAATCTATTTTTCGCCAAGTCAAAGAACTTATTTCACCTGATCGCATTCCTGTATGCAATCCAAGATAGATGCGTATATATGGTCTTAAATCCTTTTCTCTTGGAACAGAGTAATTCAGGCTTCTTACACCTTCAGAATATGCTTTTGCAGTTTCTATTAATATCTGTTGTTCTTTAGGCTCGTACCATTCTAATTTTTCATCTGCTTTTTCATCATCTTCTAAATCACCTGTAATGCCCATCAATTCTTCTTGAGACATTCTTTCTAATTTCCTGAGAGGATTATCCTGTACCTGAAATAAAACACCTTCTCCATCTTTGAAACTACCCTTTAACAAGGTTTCCATATTTAGTACTGATCTTGGAGCAAGATGTTTAAGTAGTTTTTCACGCATTTCATAGACATGATCGCATTTTAAATCCTTAATTCTGATATGACCTATTTCTCTAATAGGGTGTGCAAGATGTTGCCTATGTCGTTGGTGGGTATAATCATGAACTTTCTTTCTATATTCACTTTTGTTATCAAGCCAATGGTTTAAAAACTCACCTACTTTTAAAGAGGGTGACATGATTATTTCTTTCTTTAGTACTTTAACTCTTGTGTCATCAATCCATGCTTTTGCTTCAGGCACAGTATCAAATGATCTAGTTAATCTTTTTCTCCTAGAACCACTTCCACTAGACACAACAAATGCTAAATAACTTAGCTTTCCTGTTTTAGATTTTCTTTTCTGAATATTATATTTTGATCTTTTCTCAGCCATTATTCAGTTCCTTTCTTCTGTGTTTGCATCCGCTCGCGCGTGTCATCGTTATGTATAAGTTTTGCTTTTCTCTCTTCCCTTTTGTCCCATGCCTTTCTGCAACCTTCTCCCCATTTATGATTAGGGTGTGTCCTTAAAACTCTGCAACCTACAGGACAATTTCTTGGTTGTTTAGTAACAGGGTCAATCCCTCTTCTTGGTCTAGATTGCTTGCCATTTCTTTTATAAAATTCGCAGGTGAAATATTCTTGTGGAGGATTGGTTCTGTATTCATAGAAGATAGACCACATAAGATTAGAAGGTACTGCACAGGGCATGACTTTGCCTTCAATTCTATAATACTCTAATGCAACTGAACTACCAATTAGAGGAGAGTTTTCTGTTCTAAGTTGATCCTCAAGTGTTTTAATTAGCATGCGATAATCCATGGCAAACATGTGTGTTTTATTTTGGGGTTGCCCTGCATCATCACCAAGTCTTTCCTCATCAGGAAAACGAAAAGAAGGTGCATAAATTAAATGCCCCCATGAATTTGAAAACTCAACTATTGCTTCATCAACAATATCACCTTTGTCATTTAGACGATTTATCAACCACTGAAACTGATCCACACAATCATAATTAAATTGTTTGAAATGATACTGTGGTGAGCTGCTTTTTTCTTTTTCACTCATTATACCATCTTTCATTTCGTAGCCTTGAGTAGCTATTTCGCACCTAAATCTTATTGGTAATGGCAAATATTTCTCCTTGTCGGTATGATGTCGGCAATTGAACTACCGTCTATTTATTATATACTTAGTCTTAATTTACAATTTTGACAAGGATTATATTAAAATGAATACACATGATCTTCTGCCACAAGATGCAAAAGTAGTTAGCGTCACTACTTATTCTAAGATTTTTGATGTAAGCAGACAGACCGTCTATAACCTCATTGATAAAGGTAAGATTAGGCATATCAAAATAGGCGATGCTATTCGTATTCCTGTAGCTGAAGTTGTCCAAAAACTAGAGGATACTTCTAGCTAATGAAGATGCGATTTAGCATAATTCCTTCACGAGCTACAACTGATCCAGAACTAAGCAATGGTTGTTACAGAACACTTGGAGCTTTGTGTTGCTTCACTAGTTCACTTGGAGTTGCTTTTCCAAATCAATGGACACTCGCAAACGTAAGACATTGCACTCAATCGAATATCAATCAGCAACTGCAACAACTACGAAGGTTAGGCTACATACATGATCTAGTTCCTAAAGGCAGAAAAAGACGAGGAGCTTATCAAAGAGGATGTAGATATTTCGTACCTGTTTGTGCCGATGATCCAATACCTTCATGGGAACAAATCAAAACTGATTATGTAGCTGATGTAAGGAAAGCAAGCCATGATTATACATAACGGTTTTGTTTTACTTTTGTTACGCAAATTGTGTGTGCCAGAGACATTACAGAAAGGTGACTTACAATTTTCTCCCCCCATGCAACATTTCAGAGATGTCAGAGATGTCATGTCACTACCAGAAAACAGTTCCGTATCCATTAATTGGGCAACTAAATGGGCAACTTCTACTAGGTATATACAGTTTTTAGCCAACGTCCATTGGGTTCTGTTACAATTTGTATCCGATATTCTAGATCGTTGCCTATGCTACGAACGTATCATGACCCTCTTACAAAAACGACCTTATACCCCCGTACCAATTACGTATATAGAGATACATCCCACAAAACTTTTTCCAGAAATATAGGAGAGCATTATGCAAACTACCACTAAGCCCACCCTCGCCATATCAGCGTTATCTCCACATATTTATAAATCGTCAAATATAGGATCACTTGCTTTGACACTAAATGACAATCACCACAAATCTAATACTTTCGCTCAGTGGGATTATAATAGACGATTAGAGAAACATAAGAAGATGATTAAAATGCTGAAAGGTACAAATCTCGACTACTCTCTCATTCTCTGGCCAATAAAAAGTTATAAGCATCCTGACAAAAGAAACTACAAGAAGTAATGGATAGTTAAATGATGGAAGATAATCCTTTCAGCCAAATATTTGATAAATATGGAGATCATACTAAGGAATTACATGATGAACCCGTTGATGAAAATAATATCCTAGATGAACAGCTTCCAGAATGCATAAGTGGAATAGAAAAATTAGATTATAAAATGTTCAGGCCTATGGCAGAGGTCATGGAAAAGGAGTTTCCTCCATTGAAATTTCTAATACCAAATATCCTTCTTGAAGTGGGGACTTCTGTACTAGCAGGTCCTCCAAAGATAGGTAAATCCTATTTTCTCTTGAATTTAATTGGTCAGATTGCAAGAGAAGATCAAAAGGTTTTTTATTTTGCTGGAGAAGATGGAGATCGACGCCTTCAGGACAGAGCAAAAAAGCTGAATCTCAATCCTAAAAATATTATAGTTTATGCTGGCAGAGAGCACCCAGTTGATAGGAATATGTTCTTTGACTTGGTGAAAGGTTACTTAGAAAAAAAACGAGATATAAAAGTAGCTATCTTTGACACAATGACACTTTCTCTGCCTCCTAAGCCTAAGCGACAGTATGATGACTGGGTTATTGATCTTCAGCCGTGGAATGATTTAGCTCATGAGTTAGAGATACAACTCCTCATGGTTCATCACACAAGAAAAGGAGAAGTTACCGATGGAGCTGGAGATGAGGCCATTCTTGGTAGTACCGGTATTAATGCAAGTTTTGAGGATATTTTGATGATGCAAAGGGTGGACGGTAACGTCCAGCTCTATGTCAAAGGAAAAAACATTCCTGAAAACACAATAGCTTTAAATAAACAGGAATACGGCTACACCATAGGCAATGAAGTGAATACTTCTCTCAATGGTCTTGGAAAAACATCTCGCGCAGTTTTAGATTGTATAATGGACAACAATGATACAGCACAGTTTAAGATGATTAAAATTATGGAAGACACTGGGTTTAGAACAGAAGAAGGTAAACCAATTCAAAAGCCACAAATGAGCGAGATATGTAAAAACTTATTGAACCGAGGTTTAATTTGTAGAGGAAAAAACGATGGTTATTACCCTGCTCCTAAACCAGAGTAAAGCCCTAACGAACCTTGCGAACCGTACGAACTAAGGAGCAGAGAGTTCGTTTAGTTCGTGTAGTTCGCTCAACACCCTTTATAGTTCTTCTTCACACACTCTTCGGTTAGTCTTTGTGCTTCTTGGATTTGGGAAGGGGTCATCTCCATATTCAAGGCTTCTAACAATCCTTTAGCATTCTCAAATCCTTGTGATGAAGCTATGCTAGCCCACATATGTGCATAGACTTTATCAATTTTAATCCCTTGCCCACTATAGTACATATAAGCAATATTATGCTGGCCTTGTAAACTTCCCTGTTCAGCAGCTAAAGCAAACCACTTTATTGCTGTCTGAAAATCTTGAGGAACACCTTGTCCATTGTAATAAAGAACACCAATATTGATTTGTGATGTTATATCGCCTTGAGTAGCTGCTAACTCAAACCATTTTTCTGCGGTCTGATAATCCTGAGGAACAACTTCTCCATCTCTATATAAAATACCTAAATTTTTCTGCGCCTCTGCTTTACCTTGATTAGCAGCTAGAGTCATCCATTTTACTGCTTCCTGATAATCTTGGGGTACACCTTGTCCATTATAATGCAAAAGTGATAATTGAATCTGGGCGTCTGTATCACCCTGTTCGGCAGCTAGCTTATACCATTTTGCTGCAGCCTTATAATCTTGAGGAACAATATCACCATTTTTATAAAATAAACCAAGATTGTACTGTGACCCTACATCTCCTTGATTGGCAGCTAGAGTCATCCATTTCACTACTTCTTGATAATTTTGGGGTACACCTTTTCCTTCATAATACAAAAGTGCTAAATGACGCTGTGCTTCTGGATACCCCTTTTCAGCTACTATTGTATACCACTTTGCTGCAGCTTGATAATCTTGAGGCACACCTTGTCCTTCATCGTACATAATACCTAGATAATATTGGGCGTCTGTATCACCTCCTTCAGCAAGAGGCTTCCATTCCTTCAATGCAGTGGCAAAATCACCGTTATTATAAGCTTCCATACCCTTTTGAAAATCAGCACTCCAACCCTTACCTAAGCTTCCTAGAGCAAGGCTTACAATAAGGCACAGAGTTGTAACTAATTTTTTCATATTAATTATCTTACATGAATTTTTTTATCTGAAAAGATAATAAATGCATACCTTCTCCACCAAACATATGAGCAGTAGTACTTGCTAATAACTGGCTATGGTTTTTGAGGTGGCCTCAAGGGTAAGTCTTAAGGTTGGTTGACATGATTGACTTGTGTAACATCTTAATAGAAAAATCCCAATTGTGCCACTTTAGTGCCACTTTCTATTTGAACTAAAACGTCTGCTAAATTCTTATTACGCTTTCTAAAGAAATCAACATTTGAATTACCCTGTTCTTAAGAATGAAGTTTAGAACCTTTAATTAATTTATCTACAATGCTTTTCTTTTCTCTTATAGCTAATCCAACAAGTGGTAATTCTTCACTTTGATATTTTTTCACTGTTTTCCTGTTTGCTTCATCATGGCCTGATGAAAACATATCATTTATATAAATTGAACTTTTTAAAGATTTATTAATTATTCTAAGATGAATTTTTTTTAAGTTTTGCAAATCAGCCTCCAAAATAATGACAGGTTGCCGATTTAAAGGTAAATAGTTATAACCTGAATTATCTTCATAAGCACCTCCAAGTAATGACGGATTCTCTCCAATAATTCCACTTGTCAAAAAAGATGTGACATTAAGCTTTTGCCAAATTTGTAGTGAATTTAATAACACTATTGCAATTTTTGTATCAAACAAATTTAGTTCCTGATCATAAAACAATAAAAATTTATTTCTTTTATTTTTTCACTCATAATATTAATGATATGCAAAAAGTTTTCAAACATTTAATTAATTAATCTTTTAAATTAAATCATATATAAATAGGCAAAATAAAAAAATGAAACACTTTATCGCAACTCATACTTTTCATACAAATATCTTAAAAAGAAAATTTTTTTCTGAAAGAAAAAATAGGAAAAAAAATTCCGACTGGTTCGGTAATGAAAGTGAGGAACATAAAAGAATATTTTTAAATTTACTACACAATAGAAATGTAATAGATGAAAATAATTTTGAGAAATTAAACTCTGATGATTTCGCAATTCCTATGCAGTTTTTTATAGGCAAAGGAGATTTTTTCTTCTGCCATTGGATGGCTATAGACGAACAATCAATAATTGATAGATTATCATCTGTTGGAAGTGATGAATATTTTATTACTCTTGTGACAAGTATTGATAAACCTAAAATAAATGTAGAAGCAATATTACCTCTTATAAATAAACTTAACTAACTATTTTGCGTTTCCAAAAGCAAAAGAGATCAGCCATACACTACTATTAGAAAATCAATATCATTCATATTTGACGTAAAAACAAGCTATCTAGCTCATCTAGAGAACTAAGCGCATTCTCATGCAAGTTTTTTACGTAAATGACTTGGCCAAGAGCTTTTTTTGTGCAACCTAGCTTCTTCGCTCTTAACAAATAATCTTTTGCCAATTTTTCTTTTCCACTTCTGAGTTTATCGTAGACAATTAAAGCAAGTAATAGTGCTGGAAAATCAGTGGCATCTACAATACCATCTATAAGTAAATACATTTCTTCTTTTTGGTTATTTTCATATTGTCTAAGAGCGAGGCGAGAAGTTGACCTCTAATTTGTGTCAATGGGTTGAAAATTATATACTTTTTTGCATATTTAGCAGCCTCTTCTGTATAGCCACATTTTCCATATATAATGCTGGCATATTCGTAGCTATTAAATTTACCTACCTTTCGATGAGCTAATTTCAAATCCTCAATACCAACTTTGCATCCAATCATTCCTTATGATCAATACTTTCCAAAGTTTTTATTAACACTCTTGCTAGTCTTTCTTCTTCTTCGATTTGGAATAGAATAAAAATAAAGTTTCAACAATAAACTTTTATTTTATAAGCCAACCTGTATTCTAGTATAAGCTGCCTTGATTAGATCACATTGAACTTTATTTTTTTTAGCTAATTCTATTAAGTATCCTAGTATATGCTCACATTCAGTTTTTTTTCCCGATTCAAAATCTCTAAGCATTGATGCCTTTAAAAGAGAGCCTTTATCAGTAATTAACTTTAAATTATAATCTGTAGCTTCAATTCCAATATCGTAACCTTTGCTTAGTACAATATTTCTGCACTGTTCGTGTATTTTTTTGATTATACTTTTTCCATATCTTGTACAATTTATCTCTCCTAGTGATTTTTGAAAAAGCACAGTACTTGCTGCAGTCGTACCAATTAGCACATATTTTCTCCATAGGTCTAATTCTATATTATCAGAAAAATCACATTCAAATTCAGTCTCTTTACATATTTCATGAAAATCTTTTGCAATATTAATATTTTTTGCTGTTCTTGGTCCAAATTTAATACTGGCTCTTGATGTAATTTGTTGGATTGAACCATCATTATTCATCGCAGTTGAAATATATGCTGTGCCTCCAAATATCTTTTCCTTACCAAATTCTTTATCCAAAATATCATAATGAGCCATACCATTAAGTAGAGGAATAATCGCCGTTGTGTTAACATAAGGTTTAATCTCTCTAATCGCTTCGATTAGATCATAAGATTTATTTGTCAAAATTATTACATCAAAATGTTGACCTGATTCATTTTTGTCCAATAGTTTGGGATTAACTTTAAATTCATCGTTAATGCTTAAAATATTGATACCAGACTTTTTTAATTTATCTTTCCTTTTTTCTCTCACTAAAA
>CACMNE010000021.1:7500-22895 GCA_902614945.1 uncultured Alphaproteobacteria bacterium | reverse complement strand
TGCAGGATTAGAAAGCTCTGATAGTGGTGAGGTTTTTATTGGAGGAGCTGATATGACTAAGGTAAAACCCGCTGATAGAAATTTGGCCATGGTATTCCAATCATACGCTCTCTATCCTCATTTAACAGTTTCAGAAAATATGCTTACTCCTCTCAAACTTAGACATTTAAGCACTTTAGAAAGATTTCCTTTAATAGGTCCATTTATTTCAAGAGAAAAAAGAAATGAATTAACAGAAAGAGTAAGAAAGACTGCTAAAATTTTAAAACTAGAATCTTTTTTAAAAAGAAAACCTGGGCAGTTATCTGGCGGTCAGAGACAAAGAGCTGCACTTGGTAGAGCAATGGTTAGAAATCCTGTTGGATTTTTAATGGATGAGCCACTTTCAAATCTTGATGCTGCTTTAAGAGTTCATATGAGATCTGAACTATCTGAACTACATAAAGCATTAGGTTCAACATTTGTATATGTTACACATGATCAAGCAGAAGCTCTAACTATGTCAAATCGTTTAGCTGTTATGATGGACGGTAATATACTACAATTAGGGAAACCAAGAGAAATTTATGAAAAACCATCGGATATTAGAGTTGCTGAGTTTATTGGATCTCCCAAAATTAATATTTTTTCTTGTAATGTAATAAAATCTAATCAGGTAGAGATCTGTGGATTTAAAATTCAAGGAAATTTTCAACATTTCATGGATAAAAAAATATCTATTGGTATTAGACCAGAGCACTTATCACTAACAAATGACAGAAATTGCATTAAAGGAATAATCAAGCATAGAGAGAATTTAGGTTCTGATTTTTTTATGCATGTAGAATCTCCAAATATTGAAAAAAGAATAATATTAAGAGTATCACCTGAAGAAGCATTAAATTTACAAGTAGATGCCAAAGTCAACTTCAATTTTTCACAAAAATACGCTCTATTTTTTAATTCAGCAGGTAAGCGAGTTGAAGTCTTTGATCCAAATAATATTACCAACAAGAAAATAGCATGAATTCAGTTCATAAATCCGCTTACTGGTTTTTAGCACCAGCTATTATTTTGATGATTATTATCTTTGGGATACCCATAATTATGGCTTTGGGACTGAGTTTAACAGATTACTCCCTAGGGAACCCTGGGGCAAATTTTGTGGGACTAGATAATTATGAAAAAATTTTTACAAGATCATCTTACGAAAAAATGTTTGGTGCAACTTTTCGCTATGTCTTGGTAGTAGTACCTTTAACCGTAGGTTTAGGTCTTGGTGCTGCATTATTAATTAATTCTATCACTCGATTTGGAGATCTATACAAAACAATATATTTTCTACCTGTAATGGCTACTTTAATGGCAATGGCTATTGTATGGCAAATCATGCTACACCCTTCTATTGGAGAAATAAACAGGTTTTTACAATCAGGCTGTGAAATTGGTTGGCTTAAAAATTTACTAACTTTATCTTTTTTAGGTTTTGAAAAAATGGATACCTGGTTCGGTAGATCATGCGAAGACGGCATGCCTAATTGGCTTGGTGATAAAGATTATGCCATTTGGGTTGTTTGCTTTATAGGGGTTTGGCAAGGTTTTGGTTTTAATATGGTTCTTTATCTTGCTGGTCTTACAAGTGTTTCTAGAGAGTTATATATGGCTGCAGAAATGGATGGAGCCAAAAGTAGTTGGGAAAGATTTAGATTAGTCACTTGGCCTGCTTTAGGACCAACAACTGTTTTTGTAGTTACAATCTCATGCATAAAAGCATTTCAAGTATTTGATATAGTTGAAGCATTTTGGACTAGGGGAGCTGGTCCTTCCAAAACAGCTTATGTAATGATGTATGCAATTTTCGAAAAAGGAATAAAACAAAACTTAATAGGAATAGGTGCTTCAATAACAATTATTTTTTTAATTTTTGTAATGATGATTACTCTGGTTCAAAGATATTTAGTGGAAAAAAGGGTTCACTATTCATGAACTTTTCTATTGGACAAACAATAAAACACGCCATTCTTATTTTGGGAGCGCTCATTGTAATAGCCCCTTTTTATACTATGGTTAGTTATTCCTTTAAGTCACAACGTGAAATCGAAACAGGAGCTGATACGGGATTTTTCGGATCACAGGAGGTCATTATTGATGAGTTTTGTGTTCATCGAGGACAACCAGAGAGAGAAGAAGTAAAAGATACATTAGAGCTATATCCTGAAAAAACTGAAAGAGATGTTTATAATATCTTACTTGATGAAGTTAAAAAGAACTGTACAAAAAAGCCTGTTTTTTTTAATTATCAATCTGCTTTTACTTTTGCACCACTTTTAAGATACTTGCTAAATGGTGTTATAGTAACTGTTTCTATATTTCTTATTCAAGTAATTGTTGCTCTTCCAGCAGCCTATGCATTAGCTAAATTAAGATTTTGGGGAAGGGACTTTGCATTTTCATTAGTGCTATTTTGTTTGTTAATCCCAGTTCATGCAATAGCCCTTCCCTTATATATAATGTTAGCAAAAGTGGGACTTACGAATACATATGCAGCTTTAATTATTCCATGGACAATTTCAGTTTTTGGAATTTTTTTAATGAGACAATTTTTTATGACAGTCCCTGATGACCTTATAGATGCTGGTCGAATGGATGGGATGTCAGAATTTTCTATCATTTGGAAAGTAATGCTACCAACAGCAATACCTGCTCTATTAGCCTTTGCTATTTTTTCTGTTGTAGCCCATTGGAATGATTATTTCTGGCCTAGAGTTGTTATAACTGGAGAAAGAAACTTATTTACCCCTCCAATTGGAATGAGAGAATATAGAGCCGACTCTGATGGAACTTTTTATGGACCAATAATGGCAGTTTCAACAGTTATAGTTACACCATTAATTGTAGCGTTTATGCTCGCACAAAAGAGATTTATTGAAGGAATTACTTTAAGTGGAATGAAATGAAACTTAAATCACAAAATTCGATAAGTAAAAACTTATTGATGTTAACAGGGGTTCACAAAACTGTGAATTTTGTAAACCCCATAACCAAAAAAGAGGACATACAATGAAAACAAAATATTTATCCACTCTTCTGGTAGCTCTTCTTACTCTACCAGGAAGCTTATTACAAGCAAAGGTAGTAGTAGAGTTTGCTTATCCTTATTCTCAATTATTTGATGTAACATATGAAAAAATTCTTCCTAAATTTTATGAAGCTCATCCAAACATTGAAATAAAAATGAGAGCTGCTTATGAAAATTATGAAGATGGAACCAATACTATTTTAAGAGAAGCAGTTGCAAATAAACTCCCAGATATCACCATGCAGGGTTTAAATAGACAAGCCATATTAGTTGAAAAAGGGATCGCTAAATCACTTGAACCATTCATAGCTAAAGAGGCTAATTTTTCAAAAGATGGTTATCATTCTGCAATGTTGAAATTATCAACTTTTGGAAATGATGTATATGGATTACCTTTCTCTATTTCATTACCAGTTGGTTACTACAATATGGATGTTATGGCTAAGGCTGGTGTTAAATCTGTAGATGATTTACCTAAGACATGGGAAGAAGTTATTGATGTTTGTGGAAAACTTATGGATGCAGGCGTTAAAAACCCAATGTTTTGGGGATGGAATATAACTGGAAATTGGTTCTTACAAGCTCTTATGTGGAGCCAAGGACAAGGAGTAATGGAAAACGGAAAATTTATGATTGATACACCTGAAGGTTTGCAAGCACTTGAAACCATGAAATCTATTTTCAGAGGATGTAAAATGCCAAATCTTTCGACTTCAGATGGATCAACATTATTCACTTCTGGTGAAGCTGGAATGTTTTTCTGGTCAACATCTTCCGTAGCATCTGTGGAAAGAGCAAAGGCTGATTTTGATTTTAAAACCAATGAATATCCAGGTCTGATGTCTTCTGGTCCAATGGGATTACCAGCCGGAGGAAATGCTGCTATGATGGTAAGTCAATCCGACGATCCTGAAGTGATTGATGCTGCTTGGACTTGGTTAAAATGATACATAAAAAAATTATCACTTTTATTACCTTTATTTTTTTGAATTTTTTTAATTATTTATATGCGCATGAAATAAAACCAGCCGTTGTAGAATTCAATAAAATTGAGAACCACATTAGTATTGTTTTAACATTTAATGCAGAAGCATTTTTGGCAAACATAGATGCAAGTGTCCATAAAGAAACAAAGAATTCTTCAAATTCAAAAAAATATGACGAGCTAAGATTACTATCTGAGGAAATATTAAAAGAAAGGATATTCAAGTCAAAGGATCAAATTACAAATTCTATTTTTATCAAGACATCTGAAAAAACATTAAATTTAAAAGTAGTAGAAATTGATGTATTAGAAGAAGACGATATTGAAAAAGTACGCTTTACAAAAATCTATTTTAAAACCGATAACCAAATTATTGAAACACCTATTACCTTTAGTGCAAAAAAAATATTTGGACCGTTAATTTTTAAAAATTTTTCTAATATTGATACAGACACACAAAAACCTCAATCACAATGGATCAAACCAGGAAATCAAACAAATCAAATAGAAATTATAAAAGAAAAAACTAATTTCCCAAATTTATTAATATCTGGCATATGGAACGGAATACTTCATATAATTCCATATGGATTTGACCACATACTATTTGTACTTGGATTGTTTTTCTTCTCATACAAGCTCAAGCCTTTATTGATTCAAGTTACTACTTTTACAATTGCTCATAGTATAACTTTAATATTAGGTGGCTTAGGATACGTAACTATTTCACCTGTAATTGTAGAAGCAATAATCGCAGCATCAATTATTTGGATTGGAGTTGAAAACTTATTTAGAAAAAGAATGAATACTAGCAGAATTGGAGTAATTTTTTGCTTTGGTTTACTTCATGGCTTGGGTTTTGCTAGCATGTTTAAACTTATAGGATTAGAGGGAACTGACTATTTTCTAAATCTCTTTAGTTTTAATGTTGGTATTGAAATTGGACAAATCATAACTTTATCACCATTAATCATATTAATCCCTCTTTTTAATAGATTAAGCTGGTATCGGATTTTAATAGCAATCCCTGCATCAATAATAATTGCTCTATTTGGTGCGGATATGTTTATAGATAGAGTCTTATAATTTTATTTTTGAAACTATCTAATTTATATCATGCTAACTTAAAAATAAGTTCATAATAATCTTTCATATCTGATTGATATTTAGCTACCAACTTATCAAAATGTATCAACTCTATTTTATCCTTAGGTTGTGCAACCACAAACTTGTTACAACCTTGTAATAATTTATCAACTGCACTAGCACCCAATCTACTTGCTAGTACTCTATCTACTGCACTAGGATTCCCACCTCGTTGTATATGGCCTAATTTAGTAATTCTTAAATCAAAATTTGATATCTTATTTAATTCTTTTATTAACCCATCACCACCTTGAGCATTATAAGCACCCTCAGAAACAATTAATATACAACCTGTTTTTCCAGAAGTTCTTTGATCTTTAATATGTTTTGTAAGTTTTTTAATATTTGTATCAAATTCTTCTAAAATTACAGCTTCTGCTCCTCCGCTAATTCCAGCATATAAACTTATCCAACCACAGTGCCTACCCATAACCTCAACTATGTGAACAGTATTAGAAGTGGAAGCTGTATCTCTTATTCTGTCTATTGCTTGAAGAGCAGTATTTACGGCGGTATCAAATCCAATTGTAGGACCAACTAGAGGAAGATCTCTATCTATTGTAGCGGGTAAACCTAAAACATTAAGATTTGATTCTTTTGCAATCATTGCTGCACCTTTTATTGATCCCTCCCCACCAATTACTATAAGAGAGTTAATATCTTTTTTTGTTAAATTTTTAATTGCTAAAGCTCTAAATTTTTCTTGTAAAAAACGTTTGGATCTAGAGGTTTTTAAAATACTTCCTCCTTTTTGAATTATGTTACCAACTTCTCTAGGTGTTAATTTGATAATCTGATTGTCTATTAATCCTTCATATCCATTTAAAACTCCATAAATTTTAAGCTTATTGTTATGGGCTGCTCGAACCACTGCTCTCAAACATGCATTCATTCCAGGGGCATCACCCCCACTAGTCATAACTGCAATATGTTTCATTGAAAATTTCCTGTGTGTAAAGTTTTTAATTTCATACTCTTGCCCAACTTCCATTTAAAGAAATAGATTTCTTCATTGCCTTTACAATTTCCAAAGAATGACAACCATCTTCTACAGTTGGATAACTGTTGGAAAGTTCACTGGGATTATTGCCAAATTTTCTAGCATAAATATTATCAAATAAATCTTTATAGATGTTTGAAAAAGCAGCAATCATTCCCTCAGGATGTCCAATTGTAATTTTATTTATCCTCTGTGCCGAAGGGTATAAACTTGAATGACCTCTTTCTATTATTCTTGTGGATTCATTTAAGGGTGTCCAAAAAAGTTGGTTAGGCTGCTCTTGCTTCCATGAGAGACCACCTTTTGAACCAAAAACTTGTAGAGTTAAACCATGGGTGCGCCCAATTGCTAAACCACTTGTCCATAACCTCCCTGCTATATCGTCTTCCATTCTAAATGAAGAAAGATTGTCATCCTCCAATTCTCGGCTCTTAATTCCTGAGAAAAAATCAGAAGAAACTTTAATTATCTTTTTATTTGTAACAAAACAGGCCATATTAAGTGCATGTATTCCACAATCAATTGTAATTGCAGCCATTCCAGCATACTTAGCGGTAAACCTCCATTTAACTCTTGGATTGTCTGAATCAGATGAATCCGCCATGAATCCACCGGCAAACTCAGCAAAAACAACACGTAGATCCCCTAAATCACCATTCAAAACCATTGACCGCATTTGTCTTACTAGAGGGTAACCAGTGTACCCATAATTTACAGCACAAATTTTACCTTTAGCCTTTGCTAATTTTACTAATTCTTGAGCTTCTGTAACAGTCATAGTTAGTGGTTTTTCACAGAGAACATTAAATCCCTCACTTAAAAAAGATTTTGTTATTTCAAAATGAGTAGAATTAGGAGTTGCGACAGTGACTAAATCTAAGCGCTCACTTGTCCTAATTTTTTTTTCCTTTTCCAGCATTTCTTCCCAAGAACCATATGATTTTTTTTCAGAAAGACCTAGCTTTTTACCAAATTTTTTTGCTTCGATAGGATCGACATCCAAAGCTCCAGAATCAAAATAAAAATTACCTTCTAATTGTGCAGCAGCCCGGTGTGTAAAACCAATTTGACTTCCTTCACCACCACCTATTAAACCCCATCTTAATTTCTGCAAATTTTACTCCAATTATTTTTATTCAAAATGTCTTAAAATCTATATTTCTTTTCATAAACAGAAATATCTATGAAATCTATCAAATACTTTTAGAAAAATAATTTTTTTGTTCAATTTATTGTAAAGAAATTCTTTTTAAATAATCTGCTACTGAAAGAGTGCCTGAATGTGGTGTGTTTCTTTCTGCATTAGCATTGTAATTAGTATTAACATTAATATCGTAAACAAATACATCATTATTTTCGTCTAAAATTAATTCAAAAGATGCTATATCAATCCCAACATTTTGCATCAGTTCTTGCATTTTCATTATTACATAATTTGAAAAGGAAAATGATAAAAAATTTTCAAATATTTCAAATTTTGATTTACTTTTTGAACCTAATGTTTCCTTTGTTTTTCGATTGAAATCATCAACATTACATTCATCAGCGGGGCATAATTCAAAACCATTTTCTGTATTTACTTTAACTGCATAGAGAAATTTTTTGTCTACAAATTCAACTCTTATTATGCTGCTGTCTGGTGAAGAAATATAGTTTTGAATTAAAGTTATACCATCAACTGAGTTTTCAAAATAATCCCCATAGATATAATCTTTAAGTTCTCTTATATTATGAAACAGTTTTACACCTAACCCCATTCCAGCTCTATTATGTTTTATTATTATTGGAAACTTTAATATATTTGCAGCTTCTATGATCCCTTTCAATGTAGTTGAACAAATAGTTTTTGGCACCTTTAATCCTACTAGATTTAATTCACTATACTGGACCATTTTTGAGAGCTCTAGCCTTTGAGCATTACTTCCATTTAAAACTAATCTTTTATTTACTTCCAACCAAGAAATGAGGCCTGTTGTTAATTCTGGACAATATCTATTACCTCTAGAATGCGATGAAGCACTCATTCTGTTAAAAAAAATACCTTCTGGAGGGGGAATAAATAAGTTGATTGTTTCATCAACCATATTCCATTCAGTAAAAGGAATGCCTTTGTCTAAAAGTACTTTTTCAAGTGGTTGCAGCCATTCCTTATTTTCATGAATCAAATATATTTTTTTCATAGTTTTTTTGAGAATTTAAAATTCATAAAATTAATTCAAGAATTTAGTTCTTTAACAAAAGAAATAAATTATTATCTAAATAACATAAAAGACATATTTCTTACAATCCGATAATCTTTATAATGGCAACCAAATTATTTATTATTCTAGGTAATCAACTTTTTGACCCAATTATTCTAAAAGAAGTGGGATGTAATAGAGTATTCATGGCTGAAGATTTTGGCCTATGCACCTATGAAAAACACCATAAACTTAAGTTATACCTTTTTTTGACTGCAATGCGAGAATATTGTAAAGAGCTTGAATCTCATGGTATTATCGTTGATTATTTTCCTCTCGAAGGGAGGAAAAAAGAAGAAAGTTATGTAAAACTTCTCTTAAATTATCTTCACGAAAGTAAATTTTCATCTATTAATTTTTTTGAGATTGAGGATAAACCTTTTGAAAAAATTGTATTTCAAGAATTAGAAAATTCTAAAATAAAACATACAGTTCACAACTCACCAATGTTTTTGTTTACTAGAAACACATTAAAAAGTTCACTAGGTGATAAAAAATTATATCGTATGGGAGACTTCTATAAGTTCTCTAGAAAAAGTCAAAATATATTATTAGATAGCAATGACAAACCTATAGGAGGTAAATGGTCTTTTGACGAAGAAAATAGAAAAAAAATCCCTAAAGACTTGACTATTCCTAAGTTACAAAATGTTCAAAAATCTCGTTATCATAACGACATTATTGGAATTATTGAAAAATATTTTTCTGACCACCCCGGAAAATTAAACAATTTTTGGTTCCCGGTTACTAGAACTGATGCAAAAAATCATTTAGACGTTTTCCTTTCAGATAGATTTTCTCAGTTTGGTACTTACGAAGATGCTATGGTTGAGAATACAAATTTTTTATTCCATAGCTGTATTAGTCCCTTATTAAATTTAGGTCTGTTAACCCCCCAATATGTTATCGAAAGAACCACTTATATATCAAATAAGTTGTCAATTCCTTTAAATTCATTAGAGGGTTTCTTGAGGCAGGTAATAGGCTGGCGAGAATTTATAAGAGGAATTTATCAAGCAAAAAGTGAGGTACAAGAAGCTAAAAACTTTTGGAATCATAATAAGTCATTATCCAAAAGTTGGTATGAAGGTACTACAGGTATCGAACCATTAGATGATTGTATAAAAACAACTTTATCCGATGGTTATATACACCACATACCCAGACTTATGATATTAAGTAATTTAATGAACTTGTGTGAAGTACATCCTAAATCAATTTATCAGTGGTTCATGGAAATGTATATTGATTCCTCAGAGTGGGTAATGGTTCCAAATGTTTATGGAATGGCAACTTATTCTGATGGAGGTTTGATGTCTACAAAGCCATATACTTGCGCTTCAAGTTATATATTAAGAATGAGTAATTATAGAAAAGGAGATTGGTGCGATATTGTAGATGGCCTTTATTGGAGGTTTTTATCCAAAAATCGGTTTTTTTATGATAAGAATGCACGGCTTGCTTTACACACAAGATCTCTTGATAGAATGTCAATTGAGAGAAAAGAAGCTATATTTAAAAAGGCTGAATTGTTTATTACAGAAAATACTGAAATATCATCAAATTAAATTTATGTTGCTTACTTAAATATATTATTAATAATAGAAACTTTTAATTTATAAAATTAATTTAATTACCTAATATCCAGTTTAGTATTAAAAAAATTTTATTGACATTCATTTCAATAAATAGTATTCCTTAGTAAATTACTCGGAATAAATTAGCCATCCATTAGACAGCTAGCTATAAATGGTTGCTATATGGATATTCTAAAAAAATTCTTCCAAATATTTTACCCAAAAGATCTTTCTAAACAAAAATCTTTAGATAACTTTGATCATAAACTCGAAAGTTGTGAAGGCTTATTAAAAGAACTAAGCCCTTTTTATTTTGAAGAGAATAATAATTATGATGAAGGCACTATAGATATCTTAATAAAATTAAAGAAAATAGAAAAGAGAAGAGATTAATGACCTCATATATAGATGATGTAGAAGCCAATAAAATTTTAAAAATGGGAGGCGCCCCAGTTGGGAAAATGGAACTCTTAGATCTAGAAGAATATACCATTATCTCCTTTCTAAGACGTTGGTGTGATGGTGATTATTTAAGGGACCAGTTAAAGCAGGAGTTAATTATTAACTTAGGTTATGTTGAAGGAAATCAAACTTATGAATGCTTTAAAAACTTATGTGAAATGATTTTTAACCATGGCAGAAGAGCATTAATAAGACATAAGACTGATTGTAATTGTGTGGGGGCGGATGAAAGCTGTTTTGCGCAATTAATTTTAAGAGCCTCTAATAATTATAAAGAAGATGCAATACTTATTTCTTTACTTCTTATGCCACCACATCTTTCAGCAGAAACCGTAAGTCTTGCCAAAAAAATTGGGACTTCAATTAAAAACCTAATAGATAATGATAAAATAAATTCGAAGTATAATTTGAATTAAATATAATCAATTGCTAGGTATGATTTTATGTTTATAGCCATGAATAGATTTTTAATAAAAAGTGGTAAAGAAGAATTATTTGAAGAAATTTGGAAATCAAGAGAAACACACTTGGATAAATTTCCAGGTTTTCTGAAATTCAATTTACTCAAAGGTATAACTAAAGATGATGTAACGCTTTATGCATCACACACAGAGTGGGTTTCAAGATCTCATTTTGATGATTGGATAAAATCAGAAGCATTCAGAAAAGCGCATAAAGGTGCTCATGCCAATAATGATTTATATATAGGTCATCCTGAATTTGAAGGATTTAATGCTATTATATAGTTCTGAAGTTATAATGAACTTGAAAATAGATAGGTAATCAAAATTTTTAACTGGTTAAATTTTACCAGTATAAGTTTCACTATTAATTGAGTGTAATTAATCAATTCCATTTTATACTTAATAAATTTTATTTTTGTGATATGCTTCCGAAGCTCGACCTACGGCATCTTCATTAAGAATAAATCCAAGACCTGGATTATCCATTACAGAAATTTTTCCAGCACGTGGGATTAAATCTGGAGTTTCAACAATATCTTCTTCAAGTAGCTGCCACATTATCTGGTTGCCATCGTCCATATTAGGAACACCTGATGCAGCTTGAATTGAAGCACAAGTAGTAATGCCCGTTTCTAATACACCATGAATACATACATTGATATCAAATATATGAGCAATTGCTGCAACTCGTCTAAATCCAAGAATTCCACCAGTTTCATGTAATCCTACAGTCAATAGGCTCACCGCTCCACTTGAGCAAATAGCATGAGCCTCTTCAGGAATAAAAACTGACTGATCTGCAGCAATTGGGACCGAACAAGATTGTTTTAATGCTTTAAGCGCAGGTGCCCCAGCAATAGCCGATACTGGCTGTTCAACCATTTCTAAATCAA
Source organism: uncultured Alphaproteobacteria bacterium (assembly GCA_902614945.1). Lineage (GTDB taxonomy): Bacteria > Pseudomonadota > Alphaproteobacteria > Rhodobacterales > Rhodobacteraceae > CACIIZ01. The sequence goes on along the minus strand of CACMNE010000021.1, from coordinate 11,070 downwards.
ATTTAGAAAGTCTTTGTATCATCAGCTGGGCTTCCATTAAATCCCAAGCTTCGTTTGGATCAATTCGAAGCCTTTTTGAGCCTATTGCTTTTCTAACTGCTTTTACATTTGCAATGTCTTGGTTATTCGTGCGTCCAACTTTTAGGTATATAACTTCGTATCCCTCTTTAGCTAATTGCTTCGCATGAGTTGCAATCTCTTCTGTAGTATCACCTTGTACAAAACCCATAAAACTCACAGTATCATTTAATTTACCACCAAGAAGTGCATGTACTGGTAGACCCAAAGATTTACCTAATGCATCCCAAAGAGCCAGCTCAACCCCAGCAAAAGCAATATTCCCTATTCTGGGATGTGATTGGCTAAGATAGTGATGGCCGAAACTATTAGTAAAAATCTGTTTCATTAAGTCAAGAATCTGAGTTACAGACTTACCAATTATTATCGGTTTAACATTTTTTAGAATTGAATAAATAGCTTGCGGGGATGCAAAAGTAGGAGCAGTTTCTCCGTATCCAATAATACCCTCTTCTGTTTCAATCTCAACTAAGATAGTTATTTGACCTAAGTTTTTTCCCATAGCCCAAACGTAAGGTTTCTTAAACTTAGAAAAAAGAGGTTTCAGTCGGATATCTTTTATTTTCATTAACTTTTCTCCCCAAGAATTATTTTAGACTTTGAATTAATTTTAGGACCTTTCTAATTATAAATTGTATTATTGTTACAGCAATAAATATAAAAAGTTTTTTACATAAATCTGAATTTCCAGATTTTACTGCGAAAAGATTAAAGATTTTATTATAAATAAAAAACCTAATATAATAACAAAAAGAATTATAAATATTACAATAAAAAAATAGTCAAATGACCCAAAAAATTTGGGAAATGAGTTCTCTTCAAGCTCGTGAGCTACGTAAATATAAAGAGATTTCAGCGAGTGAAATCTTAGAAAGCTCTATCCAAAGAATAGAGGAAGTAGACGGAGATTTAAATGCTCTTCCAGAAAGATGTTTTGCCAGAGCTAGAGAAGTAGCAAATAATATCGATAAAAATAGATCATCAAAATTTCAACCGAATCTACTTGGTCTTCCTATAGCAGTTAAAGAATATAATGATTTATCTGGTGTGCGGATAACATACGGATCAACTATATTTAAAAATAACACACTAAAAGACTCAGATCGTACGATAAAATTACTAGAAAGAAATGGGGCTAATCCAGTTGCAAAAATTAACATACCTGAATGGGCTGCGAGGGCCATACTTTTAATCCAGTTAATGGCCTAACGCGAATCCCATGGGATATTTCTAAAAGTTCAGGAGGTAGTTCAGGTGGATCTGCATCAGCTTTAGCAAGTGGCGAGGTGTTTCTTGCTATAGGTAATTATCTAGGAAGTAGTCTTCGTACTCCAGCAGGTTTTAATGGAGTGGTTGGTTTGTGGCCTAGTCCTGGATTAATACCCAGAGGAAATCGCTACATGCCCTTTGACACACTTTGGGTAGGGGGCCCAATGGCGAGAACCGTGGAGGACATAACATGGATGTTAGATTCTATGGTTGGACATGATATTGGTGATCCATTATCATTTAAAAGTAAAACGGAGGTTTTATAAAATCTCTTCAAAATGGTTTAAAACCAATATCAATTGCAGTCAGTGAAGATTTGAATCTTGTCCCAGTTGATTCTGAAGTAAGAAAAGTTTTTAAAACTGCAACTAAGAAGTTATCAAAACTTGGATTACACATTAATGATGATATACCAGATTTTTCTGGAGTATTAGATGCATTTAAAACATTAAGGGGAGTCCTGATGGCTTCCATGTTAGGTGACTTAGTAAAAACCCATAAAGTTTCAATTCTTGAAGACATCAAAAAAACCGTTCAAGTGGGATTTGATGCAAAAAGTTTTGATATAATCGAAGCTGAAAAAATATGAACGAAATTAACAATTAATATGGAAAATTTCTTCACAAAACACAACTTCTTAATTTGCCCATCAGCATCTGTCTCGCCATTTTCTGTGGATAAGCCTTTTTAACAGAAATTGAAGGTCAAAAATGTGAAACTTATTTTGACTGGTTTTCTATTACTTTTGCAATAAGACTGACGTATTGTCCAACTTTATGCATACCTTGTGGATTAACAGAAAAAGGGTTGCCTATAGGTATCCAGGTTGTCACTGCACCAAGACATGAAGCTAGCTTAACAAATTTTGGTCATAAACTACAAACAATATTTGCAATTTCAAACCAACTACCCATTACACCAAGAAGTTATTAAAGCTATACTTTAAAATATTGTGTGGTTAAGTATTAAATTGGTTGCGAGGAGAGGTTTTGAACCTCTGACCTTCAGGTTAGGTAACTTAGCAATGAATTCAATAATTTAGTTACTAGTGGAGTTACTAGGCTCATAACTTACTGGCGGAATAGAGTGTTATAGTTATTTTATATCAAAACACTTTATTCAATAATTATAATATAAAACCTTCCAATGCTGTTTATATCTGAATATAAAGAAGTTCAAATTATTTTGAGTAACCAATTTGATGGAACTTACAATAGATCAAGCATTAATGAAGGGTGTTGAAGCCCATAAGGCTGGTAAGGCTCAGGAAGCTGATCGTTATTATACAGCTATACTCAAAGCACAACCCAAGCATCCTGACGCTAATCATAACATGGGGGTTCTAGCCGTTGGTATTGGCAAGGTACAAGAAGCACTGCCATTCTTTAAAACAGCATTAGAAGCCAACTCAAACATAGCTCAATTCTGGCACAGTTATATAGATGCTTTGATTAAGTTAAATCGAGTAGCTGATGCAAAGGCAGTTTTGGATGAAGCAAAAAGTAAAGGTGTAAAAGGGGATGGCTTTGAGCAGTTAGAAAAAAGATTGGGCTTATACAGTGAATCTAAAAATGACTGTAAAGACTCAGAAGAAACCCAAGTTAACATTCTTGATAAATTAAATTTGTATCAGGCATTAAAGCTCGCTAAAGAGAATTTAAAAGATGGTCTGAGTGAGGAGGCTAAGGGAATATATGAGGATATTCTCAATAAATTTCCCAAAAACAAAAAAGCTTTAGATGGGATAAAAGCCTTATCTAAAAAAGCAATATCGAAAAGCTCAGATGTTAAAGAGCCTCCCCAAAATCAACTACAAAGTCTGATTGATCTATATACTCAAGGTCTATTTCAAAAAGCTTTAGTCCAGGGTTCCCAATTACTGAAAGATTTTCCTAATTCCATCAAAATATACAATATTATAGGTGCAGCAAATGTAGGTTTAGGCAAGCTGGAAGAAGCCATAGAGGCTTACCACAAAACTCTCTCTCTCAAACCTGACTATGCTGTGGCCTATTACAACATAGGTTATGTACTAAAAAAACAAGGCAAGCTGGAAGAAGCCATAGAGGCTTATAACAAGGCTGTCTCTCTTAAGCCTGACTTTGCTGAAGCTCATAACAACATGGGTAATGCTTTCAAAGATCAAGGCAAGCTGGAAGAAGCCATAGAGGCTTATAACAAAACTCTTTCACTTAAGCCTGACTTTGCTGAAGCCTACAATAA
>CACMNE010000020.1:0-24945 GCA_902614945.1 uncultured Alphaproteobacteria bacterium | reverse complement strand
ACAATTCAAATGATATTGTTTCAATACTTGCAGGTGCAACATAAGTTTCAGTATTTCCAGCACTATCAGAAATATTTATAAATTGGAGCTCATATGTTCCTTCTGGATAATCATGCCCTTTTTCTACAACTGTTGATATTTTGCCAGTTAAATCAGTTGTTTTCATACTGGCACTAATTAAAATACCATTGGGGCCTTTAAATTCGAAATCAATTCCTTCTAATCCAGTTTGATCAGAAACTTCATAATTCATTATGATTTCTTCACCAAATTTGTAACTGGTTTTATTTAGGGAGAAAGATTCTAAAATTGGTGGATCAGTATCAACTATTTGATTCTTCTCAAAAGAAATTGGTTCTAATAACTGTATTTTCCCATTACTTAAGTTTTCTAATTTTATTGAAACATCAATTTGATCACCATCATTTCTATTTATTTGCAGAAATGGTTTAATGAAATCATAAGTTGGAGTGTAAGTAGTTTCAAAATTTAAGTCTTCAATATTATTGAATTGATCAACCGAATAACCTGGAATCCAAGTATTGATTTTACCTTCAAAAAAATTAGCTATAGTAGTAGGTAAATCACCCCATGACCAACTAAGAGTTTCTTTATTATCAAATCCATACTCTTCAATTTCATATGTTTCGTATCTTCCTATTTCTCTATTATTTATGAGAATACTTATTTTTACTGGACCTTCTTTATAATCAATAAAACCAAAATCAAAAACCTTACTTTCAATATTTGAATTTCCAATAAATTTAATAGGAATATCTAAATATTCTTCTGAACCAGACAAGAGACTGGCTTTTAGATCTAGAGTATCATCCCCACCAAGTTTGCCAAACCCAGTTATATTGTTTAAGGCATTTTTGGCATTAGTATTAAGTCTTATTATTAAACTAGTGTCACTTACCTCATAGACATACTCTATATCATAAAGTGCTAAGGTTTTGTCTGAAGAATGGGCATTATCTCCATTTATATCCCAGATAATTTTTGACCAATCAAAATTTTCCTTAAGGTTTTCTCTTTGAGAAACCCAAATTGGATTCCAGGGATCATTAATTTCTGAATTTGAAAGATTTTCTCCAACGAGTGTAATGAGTCCTTTATTAGCATGATAAGTTGCTTTAGTTATAATTGGGTTTGAGCTCTGATTGCTATCCGAATGAACATCTGAAACTTTTATAGTTAGTGCTTCAGTATCATTTAACGTTCCGTCATAAGCGGTTATATCTATCTTGTATGAGTTTTTAGTTTCATAATTAGCAGGTTCCTTCAGATAGATTTTACCGTCTGAAGCATTTACTCTGAAATAAGAAGCATCTTCTCCAGAGATAGAATAACTAATTTCATCACCATCGGGATCCTCAGCATTGATATCATAAATGAGAAGATCAGTTGAACTGTTTTCCTCAATTATAACAACTTCTGTGGAAGAGGTAATGAGTGGAGGTTTTTTAATATTAAGTTGATTTTCTGAGAATATACCATCAGAGAATACAAAATATTCAACACTTTTAGTATCAAATATTGATCCACTTTCCACATTTTCTTCAATACGAATGGTTTCACTATCTTTTAAAGAAAATGTATAATTATCTCTTAATCCTTTTAAAATAACATAATCATTTTTTTCTGCCCCAGTTATTAATATTGGATTAGAATTGTTTGTAATAAGAGAATCTTGTATAAAAAATCCATGCTGGTCAGTGTTGTTTGTTAATGAGCTTTGATTCAAAATTTTAAAAATATTAATTTTGATACCTGATTCAAAATAACTTTTAAAATTTCCTGCTTTATCAGTTATCCCCACTGTACCAGTAGAGGCAATTGTGGGAATATTTTTAAAATCTAATGAAATTATTTCTTCAACTGAATGAGTCTCTTTTTCATTATAATAGGAAAAGTTAAAATTTGAATTTCCAAAAGGTTTATCAGTTTCGTTTGTTACGCCATTGAAATAAACTCCCATATGATTTATTCCAGATAATTCATCTGCTGCTTTTATGGACATTTCTAAAGTTTTAGGTGTTTGATTATCTGAGTAGAAAATTTTTATATCTTCGGTAGGATGAAAATCTTTAAAAAATGCAGGTTCTAAATCAGGATTTGCAGTTTCCAGGTCTATTAACCAACTATCACTATGTTCAGCTATGTTTATACTAGTTGATACTGCATCTTTATTGCCTAACCAAGCTGATTTAATCTCAATTTTATTTGTATATTTGGAAAAATAAAAAATAGTTTCTCTTGTATGGGGATAAACAAAAGCTGCTCCCGACATAGAACTATGTGCGTTATTTACATCAGGATTAGTAAAACCTAGCATTAAATGTGTATGATTTCCAAAATCACCTGCAGCCTGAATTGTAACAAAGTTTTGATCTCGTTCTTCATCATAGCCATGATTAAGAAATGAAATTTTTAAAGGGCCATCAGTTCTAATTTCATCAACATCTGTAACACTAATAGTGATATTTTTCGTATCAATTAACGTTCCATCTGCTGCACTTATATCAATCGTATAAGAATTTTTACTTTCATAATCAGCAGGTTCTTTGAGGAAAATTTTGCCGTCTTCAGAATTGATTTCAAAATAGGAAGCATCCTTTCCAGAGATAGCATAGCTAATCTCATCTCCATTAGGATCCTCAGCATTAATAGTATAAACAGCAAGATTAGCGGAACTGTTTTCTTCAATTGTAATAGCTTCAGTAGAAGAGATTATAAGTGGAGGTTTATTTATATCTAGTTGATTTTCAGTGTAAATACCATCAGAAAATATAAAATATTCAACACTTTTAGTATCAAATTTCGATCCATTAGTTTTATTTTCTTTGATTTTCAGAATATTTTGATCGTCTTTAGTAAATATATAATCCTTTTTTGACCCTCTTAAAATTATATGATCTTCAAATTTTGAAGAACCTGAAATAGTTTTGACATCAGATATAGTATCTTCTAATTGATCTACAAAAAATGTTCCATGAAGAGTGCTTCCCGAAAATAAACTTTTATCTTCATCGGATATTTTGATTATATCAAAATATAAATTAGAATTTTCTCGAGAAAAGAGTAAGTGATTTCCAGCATGATCGCTTGCACTAACACCGCCTGTTCCAAGTCCATTAGGGAGCTCTTCAAAATTTAATTCTATAGTTTCTTTAACATATAGGGGCGCTTTTTGGTCATAATACATAAAGTTAAAGTTTTTAGTCCATGATGAGGACCATTTTCCTTCATTATATTCAATAAAACTAACATTACCGTGTTTCACTCCTGATTTATCATCTGTAACCTCAAATGGTAGCCTTATTGATATAGGGTTCTTATCTGATGAATAATTAATTTCAATATTTAGGGGGTTTTCCTCATTATCTTTTGGTACTTTAAAATTAGTGACTTCAGGAAACAGCAAATCAGGATTTAAAGTTTTGAGGTCTATAAATTGTTCAAAGAAATAGTCATCAAAATTATTATCTAAAATAGATATCCCAGTATCAGAATGTAAGCTAACACTTTTTATTTTAAGTTTATCAGTGTATTTGGAAAAGAAAAAGGATGTTTCTCTGTTTTCAGGCCTCACCTGAGCATATGAAATGCTACTTAAACCCACACCTTGAACGGTATCAATATTAACATCTGGATTAAAAAAAGAAATTAAGAAAGCTGTATTATTTTCAAAATCTCCTTCTGCAAGAATTTTAACAAAGTTTTGATCTCGTTCTTCATCATAGCCATGATCGAGAAATGAAATTTTTAGAGGGCCATCGGTTCTTATTTCATCAACATCTGTAACACTAATAGTAATATTTTTTGTGTCACTTAACGTTCCATCAGAAGCGTTGATATCAATTATATAAGAATTTTTACTTTCATAATCAGCAGGTTCCTTGAGGAAAAACCTACCATCTTCAGAATTGATTTCAAAATAGGAAGCATCCTTTCCAGATATAGAATAGCTAATCTCTTCTAAATCGGGATCCTCAGCATTGATAGTGTAAACAGCAAGATCAGTAGAACTATTTTCTTCGATGGTAATATTATTGAATGAAGAGGTGATAATAGGAGCATCATTAATAGGCGTTATATTGACCTCAACGGTATGGGATACCGTTTCCTGCCCATCGGTTACCGAAACAATAAAACTGTCAGTTCCATTGATATTTTCATAAGGTGTATAGGTATAACTACCATCGCCATTATATTTAACTTCTCCTTTTGAAGGAGTACTAAACGAGTAGCTTAACTCATCTCCATCAGGATCGGTAGCATTGATAGTTTTGGTATAGGAATTATCTTCATCTATTCTATGAAGAGATGGTGTGTTTATAGTTGGTGCATCGTTTGTATTGTTTACATTGATTGTAATGGTTTTTGTATCACTTAATGTTCCATCAGAAGCGTTGATATCAATTATATAAGAATTTTTACTTTCATAATTAGCAGGTTCTTTGAGGTAAACTCTACCATCCTCAGAATTGATTTCAAAATAGGAAGCATCCTCTCCTGATATAGAATAGCTAATCTCTTCTAAATCGGGATCCTCAGCATTGATAGTGTAAACAGCAAGATCAGTAGAACTATTTTCTTCGATGGTAATATTATTGAATGAAGAGGTGATAATAGGAGCATCATTAATAGGCGTTATATTGACCTCAACGGTATGGGATACCGTTTCCTGCCCATCGGTTACCGAAACAATAAAACTGTCAGTTCCATTGATATTTTCATAAGGTGTATAGGTATAACTACCATCGCCATTATATTTAACTTCTCCTTTTGAAGGAGTACTAAACGAGTAGCTTAACTCATCTCCATCAGGATCGGTAGCATTGATAGTTTTGGTATAGGAATTATCTTCATCTATTCTATGAAGAGATGGTGTGTTTATAGTTGGTGCATCGTTTGTATTGTTTACATTGATTGTAATGGTTTTTGTATCACTTAATGTTCCATCAGAAGCGTTGATATCAATTATATAAGAATTTTTACTTTCATAATTAGCAGGTTCTTTGAGGTAAACTCTACCATCCTCAGAATTGATTTCAAAATAGGAAGCATCCTCTCCTGATATAGAATAGCTAATCTCATCTCCATCGGGATCTTCAGCATTGATATCATAAATAACAGTATCAGTAGAATTATTTTCATCAATAATGATAGAATATATAGAGGAGGTAATAAGCGGATTCTTGTTGAATGAATCAATAAAATCAGAATAAGATCTTGTATTAGAAGAATTATCTTGAAATTCTTCAAATCCTTTTACTTTAAGAGAATAGTCTGAAATTTCAAAAGTTAACCATTCGCTATCAGTTGATGTAGATTTTATTTCATCAAAACTATAATTAAGAGCAAGAGTATCGTTTCCCTCACCTCCATCAATTTTGTCATTTCCACCTCTGTAAAATAATTTATCATTTCCACCTAAACAATTGACAATGTTCCCATCAGAATGAAATTCTCCATCAAAAATAATATCTTCAAATTGTGATCCATTTATATTTTCTACAATGCCTACTACACCATCACCCCTTTTATATGGAAAGATATCACCAACATTAATGCAGGAAGTTACAAATTGCCCATCAAGCACTGAGCTTTGCATATTTAGTTCTATTAACAATCCACCAGAAGAGTTTGAGCCATCAATTATATCAGTCCCACCGGTGTCATAGTTGGCATAATAATCCCACCAGTCTGAATTAATTTTGTAAACAGTATCATCATTATTGTGACTAGTGTTTTTTCCGTACAAATATTGAAGAGCAGCTATGTCGTAGATCATAGGTGTTAAGGGGACAGCAATACTATTCCCATCAGCATCTGCACCACTACCAGCAAATTCGCCAGCATTTTGGTAAGACATAACAGAATAAAGTATTTCACCCATATTAGAACTACCTACTAAAGGGGTAATGTTTAGATTTTCAGCTGTTCCTTGTCCGCCCCCACCAGGATGAAAAGGATGCTTAAGTCCTAGTGCATGACCTATTTCATGTAACGTAACGAAGTGAAAACCTGCTCTAAGATCTGGATCATTAGCCACAATTTCACCCAGATTAGGAAATATATTTTTATTTATGTGAACATCACCATAATCTCCAGAGTAGAAATCATCCCACCAACTTTTTTGAGTTGGAAAGTGAGCTCTTCCATATAATCCGCCTTCCAAGTCATCACTTATTATGCTGATTTCAGAACCAGCTGCTGTTGCTTCTTGAGGAGAATCATAAAAACCTATGAAATTAAATTCAATATCAATGAATTGTGAAATTCCATCAAATATAAAAGATGTTTCTTGCTGTGCTATATTTCTATCTGACCACTTAGCAGTGCCATCAACAATCGCCCAGTCTAATACTTTTTCATTTGAAAATTCCCATTTTGAACCGTCTAAAACTACATCTATATTTGAATTTCCAGTAGGTCCAAAATTTGTATTAATTGGTTTGGGAAATGTTAGAATTTCATTCGCTTGTATTACGCCAATCCTATATAATCCTTGAGTGGGGTGAGTGGAATAATCCCAACTTGTTTCAAGATTTCCTTTATCATCATAAAATGCTTTTGTGAAATAAAGTTCTTTACCTACCCATTCTTCCTTAATTATTATTTGGTTATCAGCAGTAAGACTTAATATTGTTTCTATACCATTACTTAGATTACCATCATCTAAAAACCAGCCAGTTAAAACTATATTGTCAGAATTTCCATCTGCATCGAAATAGCTAATATCAGTACTAATTACAGAACCTACTTTTAATTCACCTAAGTAAGTAGGACTCCAAAAAGTAGCTTTTGAATTTATATTTTGGGAGACAGTAGAATAAGTATTCCAGTTTTTATATTCAAAATTTCCAGCATCATCATAAAATCCAACTCCTACAGATATTGTTTTATCAATCTCATTTTCTGTCAAAGTATATGTTTTATCAGTAAAACTTCGATGAATTACATCGCCATCTGCATACCAAAATAATAATGGTTGCGCATTATAAGTACCATTTGCGTCATAGATATCAAAATTAGCAGTCAAAGTTTCACCTACTTCATAAGTGCCAGAAACATTAAAATCAATGATAGCAGGTAAATTTATTGGAAATGTTTGGACAGGTGCAGTAGTTGTGCCGTAGGAAGAAGCTTCATGGACTTCGACAATAAAATTTTCAGGTATCGTAACAGTATTTGTTAATTCTTCAGATGATTCCTGAGGATATATATTATCTAAAATAAAATCAGTATAATCATCAACAGCATTTGAAATTATATTTACATCATCAAATGTAAAATTATCAGAACTTATAAATAAATTTTGGTTATATATAGCAGTATCATCATTTATAAAATGAATACTGGGTTCTTGAGTAATTGTCTCTGTATAATCGACCGTAGTGTTATAAGAACTGAATAAATTTGTAATCGAGAGTTCATTTAATAGTAAATTACTCTCACTATTTTGATCTTCTTCAATATCCTGAAAAAGTATAGGGATAGTAGAATAAGGATTGACCTCTTCTAATTGTAAGCCGCTAATAATACATTTAATACACATTTTTTAAAAAAGCACTAAATTAGAATAACTATTTTAATATAACTCATTGAAATAAAATAAAAAACTTAAATATAATTTTTTAATTAATAGTTTATTGAAGTGATAAGTTGAATTTTTAAAACTTGTCTTTAAGTTAATTATCTAAATCATTCAAATATATTGTTTTATTTCAATTAATAATTTTTTTAAAAATTATTATTTTAGTATTTTTTTAATCATATTTTAATGAGTAAGAATTATAGACTTGAGCATTTACCAAATATACGAAATCGAATCGCTTTTATAATTTACCTAAATAACAAATACACATTCTGTCCCCTTTTTTTGTAAAAAAATGCTCTGTTATCTTGATTGCCTACACTTCAATAACTACTGTGTTTTCTTTTCGTCTATTCATAATTTTATACTTCTTGTTTTATTTTTAAATATTTAATATCTTTTCATCAACTTTCATAATCTAGGTTTAATAATTAAACTCTTTAATTAATTACATCATTTAATTCTTTAGGTTTAATATATGGATCAAAATCATTTTTTTCTTTCTGGACAAACTGCGGTTGTAACTGGAGGTGCGAGTGGTATTGGTTTAGCAACTGTTCAAATGCTTAGTAGCGTTGGAGCAAATGTTATTATAGCTGATGTTAATAAAAAAAAAGGTTCTGATATTTCAGATCAATTCAAGCTACACGGTAAGCAAGTAGATTATATCTATTGTGATGTAAGTTCAGAGAATTCAATTTTAAAATTTATTGAAATAATTAATAAAAATTATTCTTCTATTGAAATCTTAATACATTATGCTGGGATTGGTTTAGAAAAAAAATTTATAAACACAACACTTGATGATTGGAATAAGATTATTTCAGTAAATCTTACTGGGTCTTTTCTAATGACAAAAGAAATTTCTAAAATAATGATTTCTAAAAAATATGGTAGAATAATTACAGTCTCTTCAGTTGCTGGGTTAAGAGGTGGAACCGGAAGGGCTGCTTATGGTGCTTCAAAAGGAGGAGTCATTGCTTTAACTAAAGTTCTTGCCATAGAATTGTCACCTTACAATATAACTGTGAATACATTATGTCCTGGAGCAATTGAAACAGAATTAGTTAAAAATATGCATGATAAAGAAACCAGGAGAGCTTTCCTAGAACAAATCCCACAGAGAAGATATGGTTTTCCAGAAGAAGTTGCTTCAGCAGCTTTATTTTTTACTTTGCCTGGTTCCTCTTATATAAATGGCACTATTTTTCCAATTGATGGAGGATTTAGCTCTAGTGGTATAATAAAAAATGAATTTTTATAGTACATAAATGTTTTTAAAAAAATATTTTAGACCTATATAAAAATATATTTTTATAATTTTCATTAAATTAAATAAATCTCATATGAATAAAACCTCTTCACGTCGATTTGTTTTTCTTTTCTTCTTTTTGTATTCTTTTACTTTTGGAATGATCTTTCCTCGGATAGGCGATTTACAGTTACAAATGGGTATTGGGGAAAGTATTTTAGGACTTGCACTTTCGGGTCTCCCCATAGGAGTACAGATAGCACTATTGTTAGCAGATAAAATTTTATCAATATTAAATTTTAACCTGGCAGTTTCGTTAAGTATTTCAATCTTAGGATTTTTTTTATTGATGGCGTCTTTTTCTTTAGAACCTTTTAGTTTTTTTGTCTTTCTTTTATTTGCAGGATTTGCTGTTGGTATAGTTGAAGTGGCAGTAAATATTGAGGCTGACAGAGTTGAATACAAAATTAAAAAGAGAATAATGAATAGAAGCCATTCTTTCTGGAGTTTAGGTTTTTTTTCAGCAGGGTTAGTAGGCGCTATTTTTTCTCAACTAAAGATAAGTCCAACATTACATTTTTTGTTTTGTTTTATCTTAGGTGTATTATTTGTATTTTATTTTTCAAATAAATATAATGTTGCGCCCATCCGTCCTACGATAAATGCAAAACCTTCTCTTTTCGTTGTACCTTCAAAGAAGGTTCTAGCACTTGTATTTTTTACATTATCAGCAATGTTAATAGAGGGTGCTGGAATTGATTGGTCTGTAATTTTTATGAGAGATATATTTAATACACCTCCCTTTTTAAATGGAACAGCTCTTTTTCTAGGTGCAGGTTCACAATTTTTAGTAAGATTTTATGCGGATAATAATGTAGAAAAATTTGGTAGTAAGAATGTTGCTAGATTATCTATAATAGCAATGTTTATAGGATTAACGTTTGTTTCTTTCTCAAATTCTCCTTATTTAGCATTATTTGGATTTTTTATTATGGGTGGTGGTACTGCAGTTTTATTTCCGCTAGCAGTCTCTGCAGCAGCACAATTAAAAGAAAAAACCGCTGCTGCCAATGTGGCATCACTAGCACAGATTTCTTTTATTGTTTTTTTAATTGGCCCACCATTCTTAGGATATATTGCAGAGAACTACGGTATAAGAGTTTCTTTTATGATTTGTTTCCCTCTACTTTTTTTAAGTTGGTTTTTTATATCTTCTATTGATAAAAAAAAATTATAATGATTAAAAATTTATTTTATCTCATAGTAATTATAGAATATGCTTAAATCTGAACGTGCAAATTACATTCTCAAAAGATTAGATGAACTTTATCCTAATCCTCCGATTCCATTAAATAGTAATAACCACTTTCAATTACTTGTTGCAGTATTATTGAGTGCACAATGTACTGATGAGAGAGTAAATAAAGTTACTCCTGAATTATTCAAATTAGCTGGCGACCCATTTAAGATGCAAAATGTTCCTGTAGAAGAAATTTATAGAATTATCCGTCCTTGTGGTTTGGCTCCAAAAAAATCAAAAGCAATTTCTGAATTATCCGCTATTTTAGTAGAAAAATATAATGGTGAGATCCCAAAAGATATTAATTTACTAGAAGAACTCCCCGGTGTTGGGCATAAAACCGCTAGTGTTCTACTATCACAAGGTTTTGGAATTCCTGCTTTTCCTGTGGATACGCATATTCATCGTTTAGCACAAAGATGGGGATTAACTAATGGTCAAAGTGTAGTTAAAACAGAAGAAGATCTAAAAAAAATTTTTCCTAAAGATGCTTGGAATAAGTTACATTTACAAATAATTTTTTATGGAAGAGAATTTTGTACTGCTAGAGGATGTAAAGGAATTACATGTGAAATTTGTAAAACTTGCTTTCCGAAAAGGGTAAATCCTTTGGTTACAAAAAAATAATTAAGTTCTGTCAAATTTTTATTCTAGATTTGATAATAGTGACAGTTGAGAAAATTCTTCATTACTTTCTTTATCACGTAATTTAGTTGGATAATCACCAGTAAAACAGTGGTCTGTAAATGCTGGATTATCAGGATCTCTTCCTTCTGGGTATCCCATAGCTTTGTATAACCCATTTATACTTAAAAAAGAGATACTATCCGCTTTAAGAAACCTAGAAATTTCATCAATTGTATGGTTGGCAGATAATAGTTGCTCTTGAATAGGAGTATCAATTCCATAAAAATCTGGAAACTTTATTGGTGGTGAAGTTATTCTCATATGGACCTCTCTAGCACCAGAATCTCTAAGCATCTCAATAATTTTTGTAGATGTGGTGCCTCGTACAATTGAGTCATCTATAAGGATAATTTTTTTTCCATCAATTAGTGCTCTATTCACATTGTGTTTAAGTTTTACAGACAAAGCTCTTATGGATTGTTGGGGTTCAATAAAAGTTCTTCCAACATAGTGGTTTCTAATGATACCCAGTTCAAAAGGAATCTTAGAATGTTCTGCATAACCAATCGCTGAAGGTACTCCGCTATCAGGTACTGGGATTACATAATCTGCATCCATTGGAGACTCTATTGCTAATTGCTTTCCAAAAGATTTTCTGCACTCATAAATGCTTAATCCCCCTAAATAACTATCTGGTCTTGAGAAATATATATATTCAAAAATACAGGGTCTTGGTTTTAATTTTTGAAATGGTTTGATACTCTCAATTCCATCATTACTTATTATAACTACTTCACCATTCTCAACCTCTCTAATATATTTTGCACCTATTATATCGAGGGCGCATGTTTCAGAACACAAAATATATTTACCTTCTAATTCTCCCAGCATTAAAGGTCTAATCCCATATGGATCTCTTACCCCTATAAGTTGCTTATTTGTAATAGCCACAAGTGCGTAAGCTCCTTCAATTTGAGAAAGAGCATCAACCATTCTATCAATTGATAAATTTTTTTTTGATTTTGCAACTAATTGCAAAATAGTCTCTGTGTCTGAAGTAGATTGGAAAATCGCACCTTCTTTTACTAATTCAAGACGTATTGTGAGTCCATTAGTAAGGTTGCCATTATGGGCTATTGCAAATCCGCCTAATGCTAAATCAGCAAATAGTGGCTGTACATTTCTTAATAGTGTACCTCCAGTTGTCGAATATCTAACATGCCCAATCGCTGAATTACCTTTAAGTCTTCCTAAAATACTAGTTTTTGTAAAAGTATCACTCACTAAACCCATTCTGCGCTCTGCATGAAAATGTTTTCCATCATATGTAACCATTCCTGCGGCTTCTTGTCCCCTATGTTGTAAAGCATGCAGTCCTAAAGCAGTTAAAGCTCCTGCATCTTCATGACCAAATATACCAAATACACCACACTCATGCTGAGGCCTATCTTTCAATATGGTTGCAGAATAAGGATTTGATTTAAATTTATTATTTTTATTTATAGCAAACTCCATTTTATTAGCCTTTACAGATAATATTTAATTAATGGTTTTGTAAACTTATATTTAAGGAAAGGGATAAATTAATAATATGTTATTTAACTTAATACCAAATAGTGTTAAACAAACTTTTTTTCCTAAAAAAGATACTTTCTAGATGTTTATTAGAAATTCACAAAATCTAACTGGTGCATTATTTATGAGTATTTCAATGGCTGGTTATGTTACAAATGATGCTTTTATGAAATTAGTTGGTTCAGAATTGGGTTTAGCACAAACAATTTTCATAAGAGGGGTATATTGTTCTATATTTATTTTTATAATGTTCATGTTTAAAAATGAAAAAAACCTAAAAGGATGTTTTAATCATTTTAAAATTATTACCGCTAGATCACTATTAGAGTTATTTGCTACAATTTTTTTTCTTATTGCACTAATTAATATGTCATTTGCAAATGTAAATGCTATTTTGCAAACTTTGCCACTTGTTATAACAGTTGCTGCAAGTATTTTGCTAAAAGAGACTATTGGACATAAAAGGGCAATAGCTATTATTTGTGGATTTTTTGGTGTTTTACTTATCATAAAACCTGGAACAAATGATTTTAATAGTTATTCAATATTAGCAATTTTTGCTGTTTTGTCTGTAACATTTAGGGATATTTTAACTAGGAAAATGCCCAAAAATCTTCCTGCCTTATTTCTTTCTTTAGTAACATCATTTATGGTTACCTTAACTACTGGAATTTATTTGGTTTTTTTTAAAATTTGGGCACCACTTGACATTTATATACTCATAAACCTTGGGTTAGCTGCTATTTTTTTGATGATTGGATATTTTTTTAGTGTTGAAGCTATGCGTTTTGGGGATGTATCTTTTGTAAGTCCTTTTAGATATACATTAATAATCTGGGCAATATTAATAGGTTATTTCTTTTTCAAAGAAAAAATAGATCTGCTTAGTTTAATTGGTATTTTCTTTATTATCTTTTCTGGTCTTTTTATATTATACAGAGAAAATAAAACCAAAATTAATGCCTAATTAAGCAATACAAATTAGTTTACTTATACTTCTACTTTTTCTTAGTTCATTTCCAATTTTTTTATAGTTTTTATCAATTTTATCTAATTTAATTGCATTCTCGTTTGTTTTTGAAATTTTATCAAAAAATTCAGCTTCTTTATTTGATGCCGCTATTAACCAATTAATCTGATTTAAACCTACTGCTCCAATTTGACCTCTTCTTTTGAATTCAGATACAACTACACCATTAATTAAGCCATAATCATCAAATGTTGGTCCCCCACTAAGACCTCCAAATGATAATAAATTCCTTGGGTTTTTATCTAAAACTGCATATATTGAATGCTTTTCTAATATATTATAAGACCTAGCTTCCATAGCCATAAAACCAAGTAGTTGAAGTGCTGCATCTCCTGGGTTCCCAGCAGGATAACCTGATGAAAATGATTTTTCTGAAATTTTTTGAGCTATATTAAAATTTCTAATATCAAAAGAATTATATTTAAAAAGAGCAAGGTCTGAATTTGGATGAATTAGTATTTTCTCAATGAATTTTTTATTTGGACCATGTTTTAAATAAACTTCTGAACAATCGTTTATAACATGCCTAGCTGTTATCCATACATTTTTACCAACATAAAAAGCAGTGCCCGACCCCGATTGTTTTCTTTTAGATTTTGTATTTAGATTATATTTGTTAAAATTTCTAAGATTAACTTTATTTTTTTGACTTGTAATGAAGTTTTTATCTTTTTGTGCAAAAAAATATTTAGTTGAAGTTTTTTCATTAGAAGGAATATTGTTTATTATGGCCCAAGAGACTGTAATAAACGCAATAAACAAATAAAGATTTTTTTTGATAAATGAATACATTTACCCAATGATAGCTGCTGAGTTAATAAGTGAAACTGAAATTTTTATCGAAAAAAGCAAAATTGATGGTGCTAATTGATTATCTTCAATTCTTCGACTTAAATCTTTAAGAAAACTATCAGTTATTTTAAAACAAAGCAATTGAAGGAATATTGCAGTAAGTCCCCAAATTATAATTTCTAAGATAGAATTACTAACTGAAAGTGAGCTTGCCAATGGTATTCCTATACCTAATAAGGCTCCAGAGAAGGAAATTGAAGCAGCTACATTACCATCTTTTATTAATTTTAATTCTCTGATTGGTGTCAAAAAAATATAGCTTGTTATTCCTAAAAATAATAAGCAAAGAGTTACAAACAGATGTGAAATTAAAAAAGGTAGACCGGTAATTAAAGCATTTATAAATTCCATAATTTTACCTCATAATATTTTTTTAAGACTTAATTTGGAAATAACTTAAACTAAAATTTAAGAGTGTTAAAGGCTTCCAAGGCTTTTAGTCTGGACACCTTTAAATCTACTATTGGGGAGGGATATGTTTCTCCTAATTTTATTCCTGCATCTAATAAAACTGAATTAGGAGCTTCCCATGGACAGTGAATAAATTTTTGGTCTAAATGAATTAATTCTGGAATATATTTTTTTATATATATGCCTTTTTTGTCAAATTTTTCGCTTTGGGTCACTGGGTTAAATACCCTAAAATAGGGTGCGGCATCTGCACCACATCCTGCAATCCATTGCCAACCAGCAGTATTATTGGCAATATCTGCGTCAAATAAACAATTCCAAAACCATTTTGCACCATGTCGCCAGTCAATAAGTAGATTTTTTACTAAAAAAGATCCAACTACCATTCTTAATCGATTATGCATAGATCCTGTTTGCCAGAGTTCACGCATTCCTGCATCTACTAATGGAAATCCTGTTAAGCCTTTTTGCCACTTCTTTAAAGAAATTCCGTCATTTTTCCAGGGAAAACCATCAAATTTTTTTTGCAAATTCTCATAAATAAATTTAGGAAAGTGGTAAAGAAGATGATTTGAAAACTCTCTCCATCCAAGTTCACTTAAAAAGTGATCTGTATTTTCATTATTATTAGCAACCGTATACCAGACTTTATTTGGTGATATTTCACCAAAATGAAAATTTGGAGCTAATCTTGAAACATTGTCTAGAGATGGAAAATTTCTTCCATCTTTATAATTTTTTAAACCATTTTTAATAAAAAATTCAAGTCTTTCAAATGCTTTTTTCTCTCCAATTAGTGCATGACTTAAAATACTCTTCTGCCAATTATTAGCATTAGTTTTATTAATATCAAATTCATTATTTTTTACTACATCTTGTTTAAGATTTATTTTAGGAGGTTTTGGTAAAGGTGCTCGTGGAGGAGAACTTCCTAAGCATCCTTTTCTATAAAAGGGTGTGAAAACTTTGTAGGGAGTTCCGTCCTTTTTTAAAATTTCCCAGGGTTCCCAAAGTAGATTTCCATTAAATGTTTCACACTCAATACCAGTTTTTTTCATTTCTTGTTTAATTATGGTGTCTCTTTTTATTTCCCATGGGGCATAATTTCTGTTCCAGTAAATACCTGATACATTATTGTTATTTTTTAATTCAATTAAAATTTTTAAAGGGTCTCCTTTAAAAATGTGTAGACTGTTTTCTAAAGATTTATTTAATAGTTTCAATGACTCATAAAGCCATGTTAAACTAGCCTCACCTTGATTGAAGTCAATGGTAGCATTTTCATCGAAAATATAAACTGGTATTAATTCTGAATTTTCTGTGGCTTTAGTAAGAGATGGATTATCATCAAGCCTCAAATCATTCCTAAACCAATGGATATTTACTTTTTTTGACATTTTTAAAATATAGATCTTGTTATTAATTAGGATGATAAATAAATAATCTGTTGCTCCTAATTTACAACCGTATTAATTTCATGATTAATATTTTTTTAAAGTTAATACTTAAACATTCAATTTAATATCAGGTATAATAATGGACATAGGCCTAACAAAAAAAGTTGAAAATTTAAAAAATGAAGTAAGAGATTTTATTGATAATGAAATCAGGCCTAAAGAAGATGAATATTTTCAGGACGTTGGTGCAGCTGGCTCAAGATTTAAATTCACTAGCAAAATGCTTTCTACCATCAATAATTTGAAACAAAAAGCAAAAAGTAAAAATCTTTGGAATTTTTGGCTTACGGATAGTAAAGATGGCCATGGGTTAACTACAGTAGAATATGCTTATTTAGCTGAAGAAATGGGCAAATGTAGGCTTGGTGCTGAAATTTTTAATTGTTCTGCTCCAGATACTGGTAATATGGAAGTATTTAGTAGATATGGTTCTCAAAAGCATAGAGAGATTTGGTTAAAGCCATTACTAAACGGAGAAATAAGATCTGCTTATTGTATGACCGAACCTGAAGTTGCCTCTTCTGATGCTACTAACATTTCATTAAAAGCAGAAAAAAAAGATGATTACTATTTATTAAATGGAGAAAAATGGTGGATATCTGGTGCTGGTGATCCGAGATGTAAAGTATACATAGTTTTAGCTAAAACAAATAATTCAACTGAAAATAAACACAATAATCATTCTATGTTTGTGGTTCCAAGTGATACTGATGGAATTAAAATATTAAGACCTATGCAAGTATATGGTCATGATGATGCACCACATGGGCACATGCACATAAATTTTAAAAATGTAAAAGTCCATAAGGAAAACCTCTTACTAAACAAGGAGGGTAAAGGGTTTGAAATAGCACAGGGTAGATTAGGGCCAGGCAGAATACATCATTGCATGAGAGCTATTGGACAAGCTGAATTTGCTCTTGAAATGATGTGTGAAAGAGCATTAACAAGGTCAGCCTTTGGTAAGAAAATTTCAGAGTTAGGTGCAAATTATGACATTATAGCTAATTGTAGAATAGAAATTGAAATGGCTAGGTTACTTTGTCTAAAAGCTGCATGGATGATGGATAATTATGAGCCTAAAATAGCAGCGCCCTGGATAAGTAAAATTAAAGTCATTGCACCAAAAGTTGCCCTGAAAGTAGTAGACGAAGCGGTTCAACTTTTTGGAGGAATGGGAGTTAGTCAAGATACCCCACTTGCTGCTGCTTGGACACATTTGAGGACACTAAGATTAGCAGACGGCCCAGATGCAGTTCACAGACGTCAGGTAGCAAGAGCTGAGTTAAAAAAATTCAAAAAAAATGAATTTTAATGAATGATAATTTACCTCATCTACTCAATATAAGTAAATTAACTGACACATTAGCTTTAAAACTACCAAGTTTTCAAGGTCCTTGGAAATATACAAAAACTTCATTTGGTCAATCTAATCCAACATTTATTTTAACTGGTAAAAAAAATAAATTAGTTTTAAGAAAAAAGCCCTCTGGAACATTGTTAAAATCAGCACATATGATCGAAAGAGAATTTAGAGTAATGTCTGCTTTAAAATTATCAAATGTTCCTGTTCCAAAAATGCATTATCTCTGTGAGGATAATGATGATATTGGAACACCTTATTTCATTATGGAATATATTGATGGACAATCTTTTTTAGATCCCAGAGCTTTAACATTAAAAAATTCTGAACGTAATAAAATTTACCAAGAAACCACAAAAATTTTAGCTAATTTACATCAAATTTGTCTAGAGAAAGTTGGTCTCTTAGATTTTGGTAAATCAGGAAATTATTTTGCTAGGCAATTTTCGCGTTGGTCTGTTCAATATGAAAATAGTAAAACTGAGTTAATTGAACCAATGGAAAATCTTATAATTTGGTTAGGGGATAATATTCCATCAGAAAAAGAAAGTAATTCTTGTTTGGTCCATGGTGATTGGCGGATAGACAACCTACTGTTTGATAAAAAAAATTTTAATTTAGTTGCTGTTCTAGATTGGGAATTATCAACAATAGGAGATCCAAGAGCTGATTTAGCCTCTCAAATCATGCAATGGTCTATGCCAATAGGAGAAGAGGGTAGAGGGCTATATGGAATTAAAAGAAAAGAACTTGCTATCCCTGAAGATAAAGAATTTTTGGAATTATACAGTAAACTTAGGAATCTTAATGATATTCCAGACTTAGAATTTGCCTTACCTTTTTGTTATTTCCGCATGGCAGCCATTTTACAGGGTGTTAAGAAAAGAGCTTTAGATGGAAATGCTTCAAATCCTGAAAAAGCAATAAAAATGGGTGAATATGTTAAGCATTACGCTAAAAAGGGACTAGAAAGTATAATTAAGTTTAAATAGGAAGTCTTATTCTTACTCCAAGTCCTCCAAGAGCTGTGGATTTATAGAGAGATAATTGACCACCATGCATTCTTATAACATCATTTGCAATACTTAACCCAAGACCAACTCCACTATGATTATTTTGGTTTCTAGATTTATCTAATCTTGTAAAGGGATGAAAAGCTATCTCATAATCTTTTTCCTCTATCCCAATTCCATCATCTTCTATTTCGAATATTAAATTATTTTTTTCTTTATTTATTTTAAAACTTATATTTTTTCCATAAGTAATTGAATTATCGATAATATTTTGAATTGCTCTTTTAAGTCCATTTGTTCTTATATTCATTGAAAAACTTTTCTCCAATGATTTAGAAATTTCCAGAACAAGATTTTTAAAATGTTTTTTATTCTTTTTTACTATAGATTCGACAAATTCATAAATATTTGTTTTTTGAGTTTTTTCATTCACATTAGATTTTGAAAATTCCAAAAATTCGTCTAACATGGCTTCCATCGAATTGACATCTTCAAGCATTTCTTTTACTTCGTCACTTTTGCTTTCTAATGTTAAAGCTAATTTTAATCGAGTTAACGGTGTTCTAAGATCGTGACTTACACCAGACAGCATTTGTGTTCTTTGCTTAATTTGTCTTTCTATTCTTGCTCGCATTGCCATAAACGCAATACCTGCTCTTCGAACTTCGTCTGATCCTCCAGGTCTAAATTCTATAAACTGGCCTTTTCCAAATGCTTCTGCAGCTTTAGCAAGTTTACCGATAGGTCTTATTTGGTTTTTTAGAATTATTAATGAAAGTATGACTAGTAAAATAGTGACAAATAGCATTAATACTAAAAGCTGATGAGGATTAGAAGCACTTATTCTCTTTCTACTTATTTTGAACTCTAAAATACCTTGATCAAATTGAACTTGAATAAGAACATTTCGTGGGTCTGATAAGTCAAAAGAGGAAGGTCTCTTAAGTTTTTCTTTTAAGTTTTTAACAAATGTTTTTCCAGACAAATCAATAAGTCCAATTTTTGTTTGTCTTGTAAAATTTTTTTCTTTCAAAAAACTAACTTCAAAGCCAAACTCTTCACCTAGATTTGATAGTTTATTTAATAAAATGTCATCAGATAATTTTTCTATTAATCCTCTTTCTGTTTCTTTTTGAATATAAATAATTTCGAAAGCAATACCTTCAGACATCTGGTTTGTGACTTGTTCAAAATGTCTTTGTATAAAAGCAATCCCTACAACTATTTCGATAAAAATGATAGGAAATAATAGTATTAAAATGGCTCTTCCTAATAGGCTTTTTGGTAAATATCTCTTAATTGGATGTTGAGCCATTTTTTTTAATGAACTTTATTTAAACTTAATCATAATTAATACATAATCTTTTATTAAAATAAATTGTTATTTCTTTGAAAAAAATTTTTGAAAACATAAGATTAATAACTGCCCCTAATCCAAGTCCTATGACTCAAAAGGGTACAAATACCTATATTTTGGGTAATCAAGAAGGTTTATGTATTATTGATCCAGGACCTGATAATGAGCAACATTATGAACAAATAAAAAATATAATAAATAAAGAAAAAGCAAGTCATATTTTAGTAACTCACTCTCACCTAGATCATTCACCTCTCGCAATGAGAATATCTAGAGATTTTTCAATACCTATTTTTGCCCATGGTAAATTAGAAATGGCTAGATCTTCAATTATGAAAAAATTATTAAATTCTAACTTAGAAATAGGTGGTTTCGAAGGGTTAGATACCAATTTTAGACCTGATTATTATTTGAATGATCTCCAAGTTTTAAATGGGTTTAATTGGTCAATAGAAGTTGTCCATACCCCTGGTCATTTGGCTGATCATTTGTGTTTTTCTGTAATAGATAAAAATATTCTATTTTCCGGAGATATTGTTATGGGGTGGACATCTACTCTTATCTCTCCACCAGATGGTGATGTAGGGCAGTATTTCAATTCTTTAGATAAATTATTAAATAGAAGTGATAATGTATATTTACCAGGACATGGACATCAGGTTGAAGATGCAAAAACATATGTTGCTAAATTAAAGAAACATAGGATGGAAAGAGAAAATCAAATACTGTCTATTTTAAAAATTAGGCCACTTAATTCATATCAGATTGCTTATAAAATTTATAAGAATCAACCTCAACCTATAATTTATGCTGGGAGTAGGAATGTATTTGCTCACCTTATAAATTTATTAGAAAGAAATTTGATTTGTTGTGATGGAGCAATTTCTCCAGATAATTGTTTTGAGTTTATAAATAAATAAAAATTGAGCTTGATGGATTATTAATCCATTGGTATAGGTTAAATATTGTTCCGGCGTAGCTCAGCGGTAGAGCAGTTGACTGTTAATCAATTGGTCGTAGGTTCGATCCCTACCGCCGGAGCCATATAAATCAATAACTTACAATAATTTTTATTTTTGTCTTTCTTTCTGGGGAAACACAGGGGAAACAAAATACACTTGCTATGTCTTTATTTACATTATGTATTGAAGGGTAGGGTACCCCAAAAACCATAGCCTATTGTTAGAAAGTACTACTGGTCACACATTTTGGGCGCGGAAGGTCAGGATCTAATATCTTGTCAGACAAGAAATTTCATGTAATATATTTTGTATGAAAGCATTTTCTTTTTTTTATCGGCTATGTCTGAGCTTAATTTTTTTTGCAGTCATGGCTTTGCCGTTCGCTTACGCTGATGCCAAATATATGACTGAGTGGACAAATCCTGATGGAACCAAGAGTAAGTCTCCAGCAACATTTTATAGCATGAAAGAAGCAAAAACTCAAAGCACTCCAAAACTTTTAAGTTGGGAATGTGGGATGCAAGAACATGTTAAATGGGTAAATTGGGAAATTGATTTTGAAAAAAATGTACTGAGGTCATGGTGGCAAAATCATGACTCTGGTGATTATAAACCTTCTACTGTTGACAAAATTTTGTCGGCTAAAGATGGGAGTATCAGAGTACAGGGTTACCTAAGAGATGGGAAAAAGGTCGATAAGGATAAGGTTGTTGTCTGGGAATTTCATTATCCTTCAGACCCATCAGCTACATCCGATCTTTATTCTATTTGGAATGGAAATAAACACTTTTTTAAATATTGCAAAAATACGACACCTGTACAGAAAGCTTCAACGGCCCAGCCAGCTGTTCGCCAAATAGGTCACTATGCAAATGATAAAAGAAACCGATTTATTGGTTCTTACAAAGATGGAGGAGCTTCTTTTGAAGGTTATTGGGTTCAAGATAAAAGTGGTCAGGAATGTAATAGCCTTGTTGATGGAAGCCGCTTTTATGGAAAAGCTTGGTTTAAGATGGTTTCAGAAGGAAAATTTGAAGGAAGGTGGGGATATTGTGACACAGCGCCCATATTTGCTTGGAACGGATATCAAGTTGCTTTTACTTCTGACGTAACTAAAACGCTTTCTAGTAAACAGCAACGTGTAAAAATACAAAAATCATTAAACTTTTTTGGATTTAATGCAGGTTCTCCGGATGGAGTATTTGGGAAGAAGACTAGGAGTGCCGTAGGAGACCTCCAATCCTGTTGGTCTTCTCTTGATCCGAGCGGAGGGACCTTGCCTGCGTCAACAGAATTTGGAGTGTTGACACCCAAACAATCTCAGTTTCTGATGGATAGCTTCGACAAGGCCAAGCAACAATATTCAAAGGCTAATTGTTTTTATTTTGCAACGCTGTTGTGAGGTATATTACCAACTACAGTAATCAATAGGTTTTCTTGAGGTCTCTGTGGATAATGACAAAATCTTTAGAGTGTCTTTTCTGAGGCTGCTATGAATATTACAAAGTGTGTTAGAAGTTAGGATACCTCAAAAACCATAGCCTATTATTAACAAGTTCTACTGCTCATATATACTATTAATTTGTTCTTCTTCACTCACTCTCTTTCTAGTCCTTTTGCTTCTTGAATTTGGTTAGGGGTTATTATTTTACTTCTTCATTTATCAAAACAACGAATAAACTGAGACTTTAAAATCTTAATTTGCAAATGGAAAACTAAGATATTTTGTATTCTTTTTAATTTGCTGACAATGCTATTATTTTTGAATTACTTTGTTTCAATCGCTCAAAAAGAATTAACCCTAAGTTACGAAGTAGCAATTCATTGAAACTTGGATTAACTAAAGAAATTTTATTAAAAGCCTTTATAGATAGAAATGAACAGAAAACTTTAGTGTCAGCAACAATATTAGCGGTTCTAGTTGCATCCGGTGCAATTAATGCAAGCTCCCCAAAACATGTTCCTGCGTCTAGACCAGAGATGTAAATACCATCACCTACCATCACACTTACTTTTCCAGACTGTAGAAAATATATGCCGTCTGCCTTTTCCTTCAGCTGAATAATTTTGGAACCACTCTCATATTCAGTTAAAGTTACATTTTTTTGAAGTGTTTCCAAATCTGAGTTTGAGAGCCCTTTAAGAAGTGGTTGATCAGATAATGGTGAAAAATCTTCAGAATTATTTTGGCATTCTCCGTATTTAGCGATTAATTGGCTCTCTATCCATTCGATAGCTTGATCTAGGTTTTCAAAACATTGGCAATTTTGTTTTATTAAATCAGCTATTTCTTCAAATAGTCCTTTGGGAAGATCTTTAACAACTTCTTTATCAACAACGATTACTCGCTGACTTTTAGACAAAATCTGATCAAAAAATAATCGAAATACTTCAATCGAAGCCCTCGTGAGACTATTAACTCTGATAAATGATAATACAATAAAGTCTTGAAAATCTGCTTCAGCTACTGAACGCGTAATAAAATTACTTCCTATGAAATTAATTACTCCGCTCAGTTCAAATACACTCACGCGTGCTCCAAATTCTTCTAAAGTTTTATTATCGGATTGACCGCGCATTCGAGATGATCTTATTTCACTTAAATTATAGGTAATCGGTATATTCTGATTTACATCATCCTCCGTTTCCAAAACATGCAAATGAAAGTATTCGGATAATAATTGGCAAACTTTTATACCCCGAACACTGTTTCCTAATTTATCAAGAGGTGGCGAAAATACGCCAAGGCCGAACTGAGAGGGGAGTACAGCTGTAATCCCGCCTCCAACTCCACTCTTTGCAGGCAACCCGACCTTGTATGTCCACTCGCCAGAATAGTCATACATACCAGAGCTTACCATAACAGACATGGTCTGAACCGCCGTTGTTTTGCTTATAACTCTCTTTTTGGTTACTGGATTTAAACCATTATTTGCTAATGTTGCTCCCATTATCGATAAGTCCTTAGCGGTTATCAATATTGAGCATTGTTTAAAATATACTTCTAAAACTTCCTCAACGTCACAACTAAAATTATCACTGTTTCTTAATAACCAACCGATAGCTCGATTACGATCACCAGTAGCATTTTCTGAAGAAAATACTTTGTCATCTACTTTCAATTCTCTCCCCGCAAACTTACTCAGCAAGGTAAGAATTTTTTTAAATGCTTCCTGACCGCTGTTCTGACAAATAAGAGCTGTGCAAGCAATCGCACCAGAATTTACCATAGGATTGAATGGTCGATTATCATCTTTTAGACGGATCGAATTAAATGCTTCACCCGAAGGCTCAATCCCAATTGATTTGAGTACTTTATCCGTGCCTAATAATTCTAGAGCAAGACTATAAACAAAGGCCTTAGAAATTGATTGGATAGTGAACTCAATTGATGCGTCACCTACTTCATTTGTAAAGCCATCGGAGGTCGTTATTGCAATCCCAAATTGATCAGGATTAACTATAGCTAACTCTGGTATATAATCTGCAGGAGTACCCGACTTATCTTCAAATATATCCTGATGTGTCTGGTTAAGGAATGCTTTCAGTGTAGGTGTTTGATTTTCTTTCATGAAAAAGTTACCATCTTTAGAATTAAAATCTGCATCATAGATTATGCTTTGACGTCTAAAAACGAAACAAAAACCAGCACAGCGGTAGTTAGATAACATCGAAAAACCTTATTATAAGGCAAAAACTAAGTAAGTTATTAATTTTTAGGCATGTTTAAAATTTTGAGTGTTAGACAAAATTTTTGTTTAGTACATTCAGGTCTTACCCTATCTTTTTGCCTAATTCTAAAACTCTGCATTATTACAACCATGTATGTTAAGTATTATTTATCAATAATTTAAAAATTATTTTAGCTATACACCCACCTTTTTACCCCTCAATCTTAATAAACATAACAAACATAACAATCATAAAAGCCATCCCTAAGACATTTCCCTCAGGGTACCCCAAAAACCATAGCCTATTGCAAGTGCTACTGCTCACATATTTTGGGTGGGGAAGGTATGCATTTATAATCTTTTCAGATAAAAAAATTTATGTAAGATAATTAATATGAAAAAATTAGTTACAACTCTGTGCCTTACTATTAGCCTTGCCATTGGAAGCTTGGGTGTGGGTTGGAGTGGA